>JBJTBF010000014.1:0-56613 GCA_046091145.1 Acidimicrobiales bacterium
TCGGGCCCCAGTTCCGGTGACGGCGGCGCGAACATCCCGGGCGGCAGCTCCGGCGGGAGCAGCAGCTCCGGCTCCTACGAGTTGCGCATCACCATGCAGGGCACCCCGCATTTCAAGGCTGACGGAGTGACCCTCAACAAGGGCTCGATGAAGTCCTTCATCACCTCGGCCATCGCGAAGAAGTGTTTCAGCGACGGCAAGAGCACCACCACGCTCGCCGACATCGCAGCGAAGCTCTCCGTCACGCGGAACGCCACCGGTGAGTCGGCCTCGACCCCCACGTTCACGGTGGAGGCTGTCACGAGCCCGGCGGAGGGCCTGTTGATCTCGGTGGCCGAGATGACGTTCTCGAACCCCGAGTACACCATCAAGAGCACGCTGTCGGCGTACCTCGCCGGTGCGGGCTCCTCGACCTCAGGTGGTTCGACCTCGGGTGGTTCGACAACCGGTGGGACCACGTCGGGCGGCACATCAGCGGGAACGACGTCATCCAAGAGCGCCAGTTACACGATCACAAAGAAGGGGAGCAACGCCACCATCACAATCGTGCTGGTGGCGGCGTCCACGGTGAAGATCTACCGCAAGACCTCGGCCACGGCGGTTGCGAAACTCGTGAAGTCACTGAGCGGCAAGAAGGGCACCAACAACTACGCAACCACGTGGAAGTCGGGTTACGTGTACATCCTGCGCAGCTCCAAGGGCACCCAGCTCGCCACGCTGAAGTGACCCGGGCCGCACCGCGGCATCCGGGTCACACCGTTACCTTCGGGGCATGACGACGCAGCCGGCAGGCAGGATGCCCGCGGTGTTCGTCGGGCACGGAAGCCCGATGAACACTCTCGAGTCGAACCGACACACGGCCGCATGGGCCGAGTTCGGCGCATCGGTGCCGCGGCCGCGGGCGATCCTCGCCGTGTCGGCCCACTGGTGGATCGGTTCCACGCTCGTCACCGCGATGGACCGGCCCCGCACGATTCACGACTTCTGCGGCTTTCCCGACGAGTTGTTCGCCTTCGACTACCCGGCGGAGGGGTCGCCGGACCTCGCCGTCCGTGTCATCGAGGCGCTCGCACCCGTGTGGGTGGGGGCAGACCGTGACGGCTGGGGGATCTACCACGGCACGTGGTCGGTGCTTGCGCACATGTTTTCCGCCGCTGATGTTTCGGTGGTGCAGCTGTCGCTCGATGCCACGAAGTCCTTCGCGGACCATGTTGCCCTCGGGCGTGCCCTCGCCCCCCTGTTCGACGAAGGCGTGCTGGTGCTGTGCAGCGGGAACGTGGTGCACAACCTCGGTCGTCTTGACTGGTCGTCCGGGTTCACCGGCGAGCCCTGGGCGGCGGAGTTCGATGCCCACGTCGCGCGCACGCTCGTCTCCGACTCGGCATCACTCGCCGCTGCGCCCGGTCACCCCGCATGGGCGCTGTCGGCCCCGACGCCGGACCATTTCGTGCCCGCGCTGTATTTCGCGGGTCTTGCCGCCGCAGGTGGTTCGGTGCGCACCCTCGCAAAAGGGGTGTGCGATGGGGACACTGTCGATGTCGAGCTGGGTGCTCGACTGATCAGATCTCGACGCGGCTGCCCACCTCGAACACGCGGTCCGGCGGCAGGCTGAAGAACCGTGCGGCGGAGTCGGCACCACGGTTGAGGAGCACGAACAGCTGCTCCGCCAGGGGGTGCATGCCCGGCACCTTGCCCGCGATGATCGACTCACGGCCGATGAAGTAGGTGATGTCGTCGGGGTCGTAGTTGATGTCGCGATGATCCACGAGTGCGAGTGCAGCCGGGACGTTCGGGTCCTCAATGAACCCGAACAACATCCTGATCTCGAACACCCCGGGTGCGACCTTCTCGATGACGGTCCGATCCTCGGCGGCAACCCTCGGCCTGCTGTCGACCTCCACGTCGATGATGAGGGTCGTGCGGTGCAGGACCTTGTTGTGCTGCAGGTTGTTCACGAGGGCGGGTGGTGCCTTGCCAAGGTCCTTGAACATGAACACCGCGGTGCCCGGCACGCGGGTGAGCTCCTCGGTCTCGTCGAGGAACTCCTCGAGGTCGCGCTCACCGCGGTGGATGCGTTCGGCGACGAGCGCACGGCCGCGGCGCCAGGTCTGCATCTGGATCATGAGGATCACGCCGACAGCGAGGGCGAACCAACCGCCGTGGGGGATCTTCACCACGTTCGCACCGAGGAAGCCGGCCTCGATGAGCAGCAACGGTATGCACAGCGACAGGGCGCGCGCCGGTTTCCATTCCCAGCCGTCCACCAGCACCCTGTAGAAGATGAGCGTGGTGATTGCCATCGTCATGGTGACGGCGATGCCGTAGGCGGCGGCGAGGTTGCTGGAGGTGCGGAACCCGAGCACGAGGCCGATGCAGGCGATCATCAGCACCCAGTTCACGAGCGGCACGTAGATCTGGCCGGAGTGCTCGGACGAGGTGTGGCGCACGGCGATGCGTGGCAGGTAGTCCATCTGCACGGCCTGTGCGGTCAGGGAGAACACGCCGGAGATCAGTGCCTGCGAGGCGATGATGGTCGCACACGTCGCGAGGATGACCACGGGCAGCAGGAGTGCCTCGGGCACCATGTTGAAAAAGACACTCTCGACCTTCTCTGGGTTGTCGAGCAGGAACGCGCCCTGGCCCCAGTAGTTCAGCACCAGCGAGGGCAACACCATGCCGTACCAGCCGATGGTGATCGGCCGCCGGCCGAAGTGGCCCATGTCGGCGTACAGCGCCTCACCGCCGGTGACCACCAGGAAGATGGAGCCGAGCGAGAGGAATGCCTTCTTCGGTTCGTGCGTGAAGTAGTGCACCGCGTTCAGTGGGTTGACCGACGAGATGATCCCTGGGTGCTCAAGGATGTGGCGCACACCGAGAATCGCGATGGTGGCGAACCACACCATCATCACGGGGCCGAACACGCGCCCCACCGCACCCGTCCCGCGGCGCTGCACCAGGAACAGGCCCGCGATGATGACGACCGCAATCGGCAGCACCCATGCCTCGAAGGCCGTGGACACGTTCTCGAGGCCCTCCACGGCGGAGAGAACCGAGATTGCCGGGGTGATCACCCCGTCGCCGTAGAGAAGTGCGGTGCCGAAGACGCCGAGCGACACGAGCAGGCCCGCCCGGGCCGACCGGTTGCTCTTTGGGCCGATCACCTTGGCGGTGAGGGCAAGGATTCCGCCCTCGCCGTTGTTGTCGGCCTTCATGACGAACATGAGGTACTTCACCGAGATGATGATGATGAGGGCCCAGAACGCGAGCGAGCAGATGCCGTAGATGTTCGTCTGGTCGACGAGCATCGTGTGGGACTTCTCGGTGAAGGCCTCCTTCAGAGAGTAGAGGGGGCTGGTTCCGATGTCGCCGTACACGATGCCGAGGGCCCCGAGGGTGAGCGCGGCCGTGCCGATCGAGCTGGTGGGGTGTCCGTGCCCTGCTCCGTCGTCACCTGTCCGGGGGTGCTCCCCGGTCTCGTGTGCGTCGCGCAGCCTCGCAACGGCCTCTGCGCCGACTGAATTGTCCGAACCCACGGCTGGACACGCTACTTGGGTGTGGCGGGAGGCGACCCTCTTCGGCCATGATGAGCGCCGTGATCGAGCATTACCTCGCTGCCCGGGCCGAGCTCACCGCCCCGGGGGCACAGTTCGCCCTTGTCCGCATCGATGTCCGGGGTGCAGACACCCTGGCGTACGCCGCCGCACCACCGCACATGCGCTTCCTGTGGGAGCTCACGGCCGGCCACGGCGACAAGGACTACCTTGTGTACGAGGACGAACGTTTCACCTACGCAGAGGTGCACTCGCAGGTGCGCAGGCTCACCGCGTACCTCGCCTCGCAGGGTGTGGGGCGCCACTCGCGGGTGGCGCTGGCGATGCGCAACTACCCGGAGTGGGTCGTGGGCTACTGGGCCACGGTCTGTCTCGGTGCCGCCGTGGTCGGCATGAATGCGTGGTGGACGGCCCCCGAGATGGAGTACGCATTGAACGACAGCGATCCATCGGTTTTCATCGGTGACGATGAGCGGCTCGAGCGTCTGTCGCAGCTGGCGCCGCGGCCCGCGATGCACGTGGTTGCGGTGCGTTCCGACCGGGCACTGCCCGCGAACAGCGCGCGCTGGGCCGACGTGCTCGCGACAGCGGACCCCGGTTCGCTTCCTGCGGTGGAGATCGACCCCGACGACGACGCGACGATCTTCTACACGTCGGGCACCACCGGCTTCCCGAAGGGTGCCCAGCTCACGAACCGCGGTTCCGTCACGAACATCCTGAACCTCGTCGCCATGACCACCACGGTCGCGATGGCGGAGATGAAGGCAGTCGAGGCCGGCGCGATCCCGGCGCCCGCACCGCCGGCCACCACGCCGCCCGCACAGAACTGTTTCATGGCACCCACCCCGCTCTTCCACGTGACGGCGTGCAACTGCATCCTGCACCCGGCCACGCTGTCGGGCGCGAAGGTGGTGCTCATGTACAAGTGGGACCCCGGCCGTGCACTCGAGCTCATCGAACGCGAGCAGGTCACCAGCTTCAGCGGTGTGCCCACGATGAGCCGCGAACTGCTGCTGCACCCGGACTGGGCGACGCGCGACACCTCCTCGCTGCAGGGCATGGGTGGCGGCGGTGCCGCACTCCAGCCCGACCTCGTGCCGAAGATCGCGGACGCGCTGAAGAAGTCCGGGGGCCAGCCGAGCACCGGCTACGGCATGACCGAGACCCACGGCATCATCACCGCGAACGCGGCGCGCTGGTTCCTCTCGAAGCCGGCCTCATGCGGGCCGCTCGTGCCGACGCTCGAGGCGAAGCTCGTCGACGAGGACGGCAACGACCTCCCCGCAGGGCCCGACACGGTCGGCATCCTCTGTGTGCGCGGTGCCGTCACGATCAAGGGTTACCTCAACCGGCCCGAGGCGACCGCCGAGACCATCAAGGATGGCTGGTTGAACACCGGCGACGTCGCGAGGATCGACGAGGACGGGTTCGTGTTCCTCGTGGACCGCGCGAAGGACATGGTGATCCGCGGCGGGGAGAACGTGTACTGCAGCGAGGTGGAGACCGCGATCTACCACCACCCGGCGATCGCCGAGGCGGCCGTGTTCGGCATCCCCGACGAACGGCTGGGCGAGGAGGTCGCCGTGGCCATCGTGCTCCAGCCGGGCAAGACGGTGGGCGAGGCCGAGCTGCGCGAGCTCCTGTCGACGTCACTGGCCAAGCACAAGATCCCCTCGCGCATCTGGTTCCGCGAGGAGGCACTGCCCCGCAACGCCAACGGCAAGTTCCTGAAGAGGGAACTGCGCAAGGAGCTCACGGGGGAGTGACCGCGGCCCGGCGCGCACGCTGACGGGCCAGCTTCGACATCTCGAACCACGACACACCGGAGGCCGCAGCGGCAACCGCGACGAGTGCCTGCGCCGGCGACACGGGGCCCATGTGGAACGACTCGCGCACTGTTGCGATGCCGACGATCAGCCACACCGCCAGCGCCGACAGCCACCGACATCTCGAACGCACTCCCGACGATCACCGAGATGCCGGGGTCGTGGAAGGAGACCCAGAGACAGGTGTTCGAGACACGTGAGGTCGAGAACCCGTCGCTGGACCCCTCCGTGTGGTGTGCCGAGGCCGCCGAGGCCACGAAGAACCTCGTCGATCTTGCGGGCACTTCGGGTGCCGACGTGGAGATGCAGGCCGACAACCCGAACAACGGCGCACGGATGATGCGGCTGCAGGCTTGGTCGAACAACGACGTGGCCGCCTATTTCGCCGCAGCCGCCGACGCTGCACGGACCTGCGACGGCAAGTCCGTGGTCGATGCCGACGGTGTGGGCCGCTCGTGGGAGGTCATCGACGCCCGTGACACCGGTGATGAGTCGATCAGCTGGACCGAACGCACGGTGCCGCCCGCGGCGACGCAGGGGGACAAGTTCGAGAGCATCGGGCGCACCACCGTTGCCCGCTACGGGGACATCCTCATGGTGATGCAGATGGGGGATGCCAACTGGACGGGCAAGACCGAGCAGATGGACGAGACCGACTGGTGGGCCGTCGTCGAACAGGCCGGCAGGAAACTCGCGATATTCGACGCCCAGGTGCACGACTGAGCCCAGGCTGGGTCGCGGGGCTGTGGTGACGCCTGCTCATCGGGCACTTTCGTCCCGTCACCCAATAGCCTCTGTCGTCCTGTGACGACACTTCCCACCGCCGCCTTCTCCATCGCCCTCGACTGTCAGCTCGACAACGTGCCCGGCACGCTCGGCCGCCTCTGCACCGCCATCGGCGAGGCCGGCGGCAACATCGGGGCCCTCGACGGCTTCGACGTGCGAGGCCCCGTTCTGCGGCGCACCGTGGTGGTGCACTGCCGCGACGAGGCGCACCAGCAGAAGGTCGTGAAGGCCGTGAAGGACCTGGGTGGTGTCACTCTCATCGACTGGTGGGACCGCACCTTCCGCATGCACGAGGCCGGCAAGATCCACGTGCTGTCCACCGCACCGGTGAACGACCGTGACGACCTCTCGATGGCATACACGCCGGGCGTGGCGCGCATCTGCACGGCGATCGAGAACGACCCGTTGCTCTCGCACCGCTACACCATCCGCAAGAACACCGTCGCCATCGTCAGCAACGGCACGGCCGTGCTCGGCCTCGGCGACATCGGGCCCGAGGGTGCGATGCCTGTGATGGAGGGCAAGGCGCTGCTGTTCAAGGAGTTCGGCGGCGTCGACGGTTTCCCGGTGTGCATCAACGCGACCACCGCCGACGAGGTGGTGGACTTCGTCCAGCGCATCGCCCCCACCTTCGGCGGCATCAACCTTGAGGACATCAAGGCCCCCGAGTGCTTCGAGATCGAGGAGCGCCTGCGCGCCAGCCTCGACATCCCGGTGTTCCACGACGACCAGCACGGCACCGCAGTGGTCACGCTGGCTGCCCTGTGGAACTCGCTGAAGATCACCGGCAAGAAGATGGAAGACCTCTCCGTCGTCATCGCCGGCATGGGCGCGGCGGGAGTCGCGATCGGCAAGATCCTCATCAATGCGGGGGTCGGCGAGATCGTGGGCTGTGACCGTGAGGGCGCCATCTACAGCGGCCGCGGTGCCATGAACACCGCAAAGGAGTGGTTCGCCGTCAACACGAACCCGTCGCGGAAGATGGGAACAATCAGCGAGGTCATGAAGGGTGCCGACGTGTTCGTCGGGGTCAGTGGCCCCGACCTCATCACGGCCGCCGACGTGCGCACGATGGCGAAGGACCCGATCGTGTTCGCGATGGCGAACCCGAACCCCGAGATCCGCCCCGAACAGACCGACGGGCTCGCCGCCGTCATGGCGACCGGCCGCAGCGACTACCCGAACCAGATCAACAACGTTCTGGCCTTCCCGGGCATCTTCCGCGGGGCTCTGGATGCCCACGCGACCGACATCACCGAGGGCATGAAGCTCGCCGCGGCAATCGCCATCGCACAGTCGGTGACCGATGCCGAACTGTCGCCCAGTTTCGTGGTGCCGTCGGTGTTCGACCGCACGGTGGTGGAGCGGGTTGCCCCCGCCGTTGCTGCCGCGGCCGTGGCCGACGGCGTCATCCGCAGGTCCTGAGCCGGGCCCGTCCTGCCTCGACGGCCGGTCAGGCCGCCCGTGCGGGAACCGCGTTGACCGGTGCGCCGAGGTTCTCGGCGGTGCGCAAGAACGCCTCCACGGTCCGGGCCTCGTCACTTCCGTCTGCCGTCTCGATGCGAACCGACTGCCACGGCCGGCGCCCGACCACCACGACCCCCGCATTGCCACCTGCGTGGTTCTCGACAGCAACCCTGCGCACCTCACCGACAGGCACGGAAACCGTCACCCCGAGGATGCGCACCGACACCTGAGACTCGGTGACCGTCACGGAGCGCGTGATGTCGGTGAGCACGACCGAGCCCGCGAGCACCACGACGGTCACGACGTACAGGAGAAAACCTGGCGTGTCGCCCATGTGTCACCTCACCGCAATCATGGGATCGTCGGTGGTGCCGCTCGTGAAGCCATCCGGCCCCATCGGCACGGAGCCGCGGATGGTGACACGCCTCATCCGGCGGTCCACGTCGCCGTAGTCGTCGATTGCGTAGTGCATGGTGGCCCTGTTGTCCCAGATGACGACGTCACCGCTGCGCCAGCGGTGACGCAGCGTGAAGGCCGGCTGGGACGCATGCGCGTGCAGCAGTGCGAGCAGGTTGTCGCTCTCGATGCGGCTCATGCCCACGATGTGGGAGGTGAACCCGGGGTTCACGAACAACGCCGGCCGGCCCGTGGAGGGGTGAACGCGCACGACGGGGTGCACCACGGCGGGCACGTTGCGTGCGTCGTCGTGGAGCTTTCGTGCGTCGTCACGGCTGAGGGCGGAGTCGAACGGTTCGCCCCAGTAGGCGAGAGGCGAGATCAGGTGCACCGACTGCAGTGAACTGATCGCCTCCCTCAGTGCGGGGTGCAGGGCCGCGTGGGCGGCGCGCAGGTCGGCCCACATCGTGTCGCCACCGAACTCGGGGGTGTGGTCCGCCACCAGAACCGACGCGGCAGGCGGTGTCGCCACGAACGTGACGTCGGTGTGCCACATCGCGTTCTTGCCGCCCTTCTGCGCGTCGAGCTCGAGGATCTCGGGGTGGTCGGGGTGGCCCGGCACCACAGGGTGTGCAGGAGTGGGGGTGCCGAGAGTGCGGGCAAGCGCCACCTGGTCGGCATGAGAGAGGTTCTGGTCGCGGATCACCAGCACGAGATGCTCCTCGAGGAGTCGCAGCAGTTCGCCCTCAGGGAGGTCCCGGAGCACGTCAACCCCCGTGATCTCGGCGCCGAAATGGCCGGTCAGGGGGCCAATCCGCAGGGCGGTGGAGACAGTCATGGCGCCACCATAGCGGGAAAGTTGTAAATCCCGATAGGAGTTATCAGGAATAGGGGTAGCGTTCGGGTCCATGTCCGGAGGCACCCCACAGGCACCCCAGTTCCCCGTGAACCTGAACATCGAGGGCCGCCCCGTGCTGGTCGTGGGTGGAGGGCGCATCGCCCTGCGCAAGACCGAACAGCTGGTGGTGTGCGGAGCCGACATCACCGTGGTGGCTCCCGACATCGTGCCGGGGTTTGCCGGACTCCCCGTCACCTGCATCCAGCGTGGTGTCGAACGAGGGGACATCGAGGGCAGGTGGCTGGTGATCACGGCCACGGGTGTGCGCGAGGTCGACCAGATGGTGCACGACGAGTGCAACGCACGACGCATCTGGGTGAACTCGGCCGACGATCCCGAGCGGTGCTCCTTCACGTTGCCCGCCGTGGTACGCCGCGGGGACCTCATGATCACGGTGTCGACGGCCGGGGCGAGCCCGGCCGTGTCGTCGTACCTGCGGGCCCGGCTGGCCGAGGCGATCGGACCCGAGTGGGAGTCCGTGGTGCGCGAGATCGGGGGGATGAGACGTTCGTTCCACGACTCGGGCCGCAGCACCGAGGACATCGACTGGTCACCTCTCGTCGCCGCTGTTGCATCCTGGTACGACGCGCAGGTTCCCACTGCCCGGGGGATCGTGCAGTGACCGTCCATCTCGTGGGCGCCGGCCCGGGTGACCCCGAACTGCTCACAGTTCGTGCCGCGCGGCTGATCGCCGCGGCCGACGTGGTCGTGCATGACGCACTCGTCGATGCCTCCGTGCTCGAGCTCGCGCGCCCGGGTGCGGAACTGATCGACGTGGGCAAGCGTCCCGGTCGGTTGACGCCCCAGGAGTTGATCAACACGCTCCTCGTGCACCTCGGCCGCGAGGGCCGAGAGGTCGTGCGGCTGAAGGGCGGTGATCCGTTCGTGTTCGGCAGGGGAGGCGAGGAGGCGCTCGCACTGCGTGATGCAGGGGTGACCTTCAGCGTGGTGCCGGGTGTGACCTCGGCGGTCGGTGCGCCGGCGGCCGCCGGCATCCCCGTGACGCACCGTGGTGTGTCGGTGGGTTTCACGGTGGTCACGGGCCACAGGGAGTCCGGCGGCGCGCACTCCGTGAACTGGGAGGCAATCGCCCAGACCGGTGGCACGGTGGTGGTGTTGATGGGGGTCGCGGAGCGTGAGGTCATCGCAACCCGCCTGATGGCGGGCGGGCTTGCGGCGGACACGCCTGTTGCAGCAGTGCGCCACGGGACAAGACCCGACCAGGAGGTGGCCCGCACGACCCTCGGGGAACTTGCGGCGTGCGCGATCGAGGCACCCGCCACGCTGGTGATCGGTGCGGTCGCGGCGATGGACGTTCTCCCGCGAGAGGTCAGTGAGGTTGCGGCACCATGAGGCGGTCGATCGATGACCAGCCGATCACGGCGGACGATCTCCCCCCGGGGGCGGATGACGCGTCGCCCGTGTCGTGGGCGGTTGCCGTGTGCGATGACTACGACGATGCGAACCCGCGCATCGTGCTGACCGTGGAGGATCTCGGCCGTCCCGGGGCCGGGATGGTGGCGCATCTCGACGGCGCGAGCACGCGCCGTCTCCGCACCGCACTGCGTGATGCACTGCGTGAAGTCGGTGAGGCGACCGGTGACTGACGCGACAACTAGGAGACAGCCATGACGACCCCCGTGATCCCCGCGGCACGCAGCCTGTACGAGGAGCAGAGGCTCGACATCGAACGGTTCGAGACCGCAATCGAGCAGTATCTGAACGGCGAGATCCCCGAGGACGTGTTCCGCGTGATGCGCCTGAACAACGGCATCTACGGCCAGCGTCAGGGCGGCACCAACCAGATGATCCGCATCAAGTTCCCCGCAGGCTCGATCACCCCGGAGCAGTTCGAGGCGATGGCCGACATCGCCACCGGGTTCTCCCGCGGATGGGGTCACATCACCACGCGGCAGAACATCCAGTTCCATTTCGTGGAGCTGCGGCAGGTGCCGGAGGTCATGCGTCGGATTGCAGAAGTTGGTCTCACCTCGCGCGAGGCATGCGGCGACACGGTGCGCAACATCTCCGCCTGCCATCTGGCCGGTGCATGCCCCCACGAGAAGCTGGACGTCACACCCTGGGCCGAGGCCGTGTTCCGCCACTTCGTGCGCAACCCGCTCGGCCAGCGGCTGCCGCGCAAGTTCAAGGTGAACTTCTCCGGCTGCAGCACCGACTGCGGGCAGGCGATGTTCAACGATGTCGGCATCGTTGCGGTGTCGCGCACCGCTGACGACGGCTCTGTCGAGCACGGATTCCGTGTGTACATCGCAGGCGGGCTCGGTGCCACACCGCATCCCGCGCTCGCACTCGAGGACTTCACCCGCCGCGAGGAACTGCTGCCCACCATCGAGGCGGTGCTCAGGGTGTTCGACCAGACAGGCAACCGCGAGAACAAGCTGCGCGCGCGTCTGAAGTGGGTGGTCGACCATCTCGGCATCGACGAGGTGCGCCGTCGCGTGGTGAAGGTCCGCCACACACTGCCCGCATCGTCGTCATGGCCCGGCGGCATCCCGCCCGAGGTTCTCGCTGCCGGTGACCTGCCGGCCGGCCGCGGTGACGAGGTGAGCGAGATCGGCCAGGGTGTGCGCGTGTCGCTCTCGTCGCGCGACCCGTACCAGCGGTGGGTGGATGCCTCGGTGGTGAAGGGCACGCTCGACGGCAAGGTGTCGGTGGTTGCCCATGCTCCGCTCGGTGACATCACTGCCGACCAGTTCCGCGCGCTCGCCGCCATCCAGCGGCGGTTCGGCGCCGATGTGCGGCTTTCGAACAGGCAGAACGTCGTGTTCCGTTCCCTCGACCCGTCGGTCGTGCGTGACATCCATGATGCACTCGCCGCGATCGAAATGGCACTGCCGGGTGCGGAACTTTCCCGCGACGTGGTGTCGTGCCCCGGTGCGGACACCTGCAACATCGCCGTCACCCAGTCGCGGGGTCTTGCCAAGGCAATCGGTGACCGTCTCGAGGAGGAGGGTCTCGCCGAGGTCGGCGGGGTGCGGATCAACATCTCGGGCTGCTCGAACAGTTGCGGCCAGCACCATGCCTCCGACATCGGATTGTTCGGCGCGGAGCGCCGCGCGCACGGTCGCCCGATTCCCGGGTACCAGCTGCTGCTCGGTGGGTACGTCGGCGAGGAGAAGATCCATTTCGGCCAGAAGGCACTGCGCCTCCCGGCCCGCAATGCACCGGAGGGAGTCGCGCGCGTGGTGCGCAGGTTCGCCGACGAGCGCGCACCGGGTGAGTCGTTCCGCGGCTGGATGGACCGCGCCGGCGGGGCGACCGCCGTCGCGGAGGGATTGCGGGACCTCGACCATGTTCCCGCACCCGACGACGCACCTGAGTTCTTCGTGGACTACGACGAGACGGCACCGTTCGTGCCGGAGGTCGCCGAGTCGGAGTGTGCGACCTGACCGGAGTGCGTCGCCGCGCCGCGGTGCTCGTCTAGTTTCGGGAGCGTGCTCGCGGACCATGTGAACTTCGACCAGGGGGCGTTCCTCGTGGTCGCGGTGATCGGAACCGTGGCGTTCGCGACCTCGGGTGTGATTGCCGCGGCAGAGGCGGGCCACGACTGGCTCGGTGCCGCGGTGCTGGCGGTCGTGGTGGCGGTCGGTGGTGGCACGATCCGCGATCTTCTCGTGGGCATGATCCCCGTGATCTGGGTGCGCGACGAGTGGCCGGTGTGGGTTGCGCTCGGCACCGCCGTTGTGGGGCTGGCCGTCCTCCGGTTACGACCCGGCACCGACCCCCGACGGCAGTTCTGGTACCTCGCCAGCGACGCGGTGGGTCTCGGTGCGTTCGTGGTGCTCGGGGCGTCGATCGCGATCGGGTCGGGCACGTCGTCGTTCATGGCGGTGTTCATGGGTGTCATCACCGGGGTGGGCGGGGGCGTGATCCGCGACGTCTTCACCAGCCGTACACCGATGGTGTTCACGGGCCAGGTGTACGCGGTCGCGTGCATCATCGGCGCGACCGCGCATGTGCTGCTTTATCGCGCGAACGCGGGGGAGGGTCTGCAGGTGTGGCTGCCCGTCGTCGTCGTGGTCGCCGTCCGCGCCCTCGCCATCAGGTTCGACCTGCACCTGCCGCGCGCTTCCGGTCGGTAGTTCCGTTCCTGTTCGCGGCGACCGCCGTGCCGCAGGCTCGGTGCATGGCACTCGGCTGGCGTTTCGTGATCATCGCGTCCCTGGCCTCCATGTGCGCGGCCGTCGTTCCGAACGTACGGTTCGCGACTGCCGTTGATGACACCGGGGACAGCACGGGTCGGGCCGCATCGGCATCGTTGTTGCTCTTCCTCACGAACCGCTGAGACACGGCTGCGGGGGTGTTCGCTAGCCTCGCCCGGGATGGCAGGAAAGACGGGCGAGAGGTCGGCGCACTTCCCGGCGATCGAGAAGAAGCACGGGAAGCCGGTGACGTTCTGGCTGAAGGAGCTGAAGAGTCTCGGGGACGCGAAGTACGCCGACCAGATCTCTTTTCTCCGCGAGCGCCACGGGTTCAGCCAGGCACACGCGAACGCGGTCGTGATGTACGCCCGGGGGTCGACCACCACCCGCCGTGTGGACACACCCGATGCGTACTTCCGGGGCCTCGGTGGCGAACGCGAGCCGCTCGCCCGTGCGATCTTCGCGGCGGTCACCGCGAGGTTCCCGAAGCTCGAGGCCGTGATTGCGTGGAACGTGCCGATGCTGAGACAGGGCAAGGACTACGTGTTCGGTCTGTCGGCGGCACGCAACCACCTGCTGATCGCGGCGGTGGGCGGCAATGCGGTCGAACTGCTGGGGGACCGGCTGCAGGGACTCGAATCCAACAAGAAGACGATCAGGATCCCCCTCGACTGGAAGGTCGACAAGAAGCTGCTGCACGACCTTGTGCGTGCACGCCTCGCAGAGATCGGGTGAACCCCGGCAATGCGGTACGTGCGTCTCGTGACGTGCGCCGACCGGTTCGTTACGTTCCCCGCATGACCATCGCTTCCAGACCGGGTTTCCCCCTCACACACCGCACCACCGCCCAGAAGTACGCACTCGCGTCGTTGTGGACCCTTGCCCTCGTGCCCGTGGGCATCGTGTTCGCCGCGGCGTGGGCCATCTTCGTGGACACCAGCCCCACGCTGTCAGAGGAGGAACGCGTCCGCGGGTGGTGCGCGAGCTGCCGTCGCCGCTCTTCCTTCTCGCCGTGGTCGTGACCGGTTTCGCCCTGGCCGTGCGGGCGGGACGGCTCGGCGAGAGATGACGCGCCGCGACCGCGATCGGCCTGCACGGTGCGGCACTGTTCTTCATCCTGCTGGTGGTGATGAACGGAAGCGCGGAGAACATCATGACCACGCGGCCGGCCACCGTGAAGTGGCTGTTTCTGTCGGTGCAGGTGGCGGTCACCGGCGCCGCGGTGTGGACGGCCCGTCGGTCAGCGGGCGTCGGCGTCCAGTCCCAGCCAGGCTGAGAACACGTCGGCACACAGCAGCAACTGGTCGATCTCGACCCACTCGACGGCGGTGTGTGCGTTGTCGATCGAGCCCGGCCCGAACACCACCATCTCCCCGGCAAAGCCGGAGTAGCGCAGCGCGTTCGTCCCGTATGAGGCGACCTCGGGTTGCGTGCCCGCCCACGCGGCAAGTTTCCGCACGAGCGGCGTGTCGGGGGACTGGTAGAACGCGGGCGCACCGAGATACACGAGCGGGAACTCGACGGGCAGCGGGCACTCCCGGCGCACGAGGTCGCACAGTTGTTCTGCCACCTCCTCGTTCGACTCACCCGGCACGATGCGCCGGCCCACCGACACGGTGCACGACTCGGGCACCACGTTGCCGCCGGTGCCGCCCTTCACCGAGGTGACCGTGAGGGTGCCGTTGCCCACCTCCGTCGCCGGGGTGAGGGTCTGGAGCCTGTGGTGCTCGGCCTCGAGGGCAAGGACGAGCTGGGCCGCACCGGTGATGGCATTACGGCCCAGGTGGGGGTTCGCCGAGTGTGCCGCGAGTCCCTGCACGCGGATCTCGAGCGCGACCGCTCCCTTGTGCCCGTGCACGGGTGCACACATCGTGGGTTCGGCCACGATCACCTCGTCGGGCCGCAGACCTCGGGCCTCGGCCCACTTGCGGAACCCACGGGCGCCCAGCATCCCGCCGGCCTCTTCGGAGATCGAACCCACCACCACGAGGTTCGGGACCGGTCGTCGGCCCGCAGCCCGCGCGTTCTCGAGCACCGCCATGATCACCCCGAGCGATGCCTTGGTGTCGACCGCTCCGCGTCCGTACACACGTCCGTCGGCGATGCGTCCGTCGAACGGGTCGCCCTCGCAGTGCTCCACGGTGACGGTGTCGGTGTGGACGTCGAGCACCACCCACCTGTCGCTCGTGCCCTCCCAGATCCCGTACACATTCGGACGGCCGTCGGTGACCTCCACGACCTCCACGGTGTCGGCCCCGAGGTCGCGGAAGAACTCCGCAAGTGCATGCGCAAGACGTGTCTCGCCGGGCTCACCCGAGCGCGGGCCGGCATGCAGCGGGTTCACGCTCGGGATCTGCACGAGGCGGCTCACCCAGGACGCGAGGTGCTCGCTGTGCGTTGTCATGCGCGGCAGTCTCGCACAACGGCCCGCGGCGCGACTCCTGTGCCTTCACCCGGGCCACGAAGTTCCGCACGCTTGTCGGTGGATGGCACCGGCCATCCACCCGGCCCGGAGGCAACCCCATGAAGCACACAAAGAGATCACTCAGGCTCGCTGCGGCAGCCGTCGTGTCAGGCGCACTCGGGGCGATGGCCCCTGCAGTGACTGACGCCGCGGTTCCCACGATGATGCAGGACGATGGCGCATACGCACGGCTGCCCGGCAGCCCCGCCGACGGCACCGCGAAGTTCCGGTCCGGGTGGTCGGCATCCACCCCTGCGTCGGCCGCCGCCGGGTACGGACCCGCCACGAACATCTCCGAGATCGAGTTCCCGTTCACGGTCACAAACTCGACCGTGTAGCGGGGTGCGGCCACTCAGCCCCGGGTGACCGCGAACCAGCGGTTCTCGTTCTCGGGGCAGGCGAACGACGCCACGCCTCCGTGGTCGCCGACCTCGGTTGCCTGCACTCCCATGGCCACGAGTGCGGCGCGGGTTACATCCAGGTCGTCCACATGGAAGGCAATCGACGGTGTCGCCAGGTCGAGGTCGTTGGGGTTGTCCTTCATCAGTGCAAGCGGCACCAGTTCGAAGGCGAACTGCTGGTCGGGGAACCCGACCTTCACAACGGGGAACCGGCCGGCATCAACGCGGGTCTTCTCGGTCATGCCGACAGTGTCGGTCCAGCAGCGCATGCACGCCTCGGGGTCATTCACTTAGAGCACCACGTACCCAACTCGCATCGTTCGCTCCCGTCCCTCGGTCGCCCGGAACTCGACATCCGAGACTAGGCGCGGGTGCGCGCGGAACCCATGTGGTGGAGCTGGGGGGAATCGAACCCCCGTCCATCAGGCGTTGCGCGCCCGCGATACGACCATTCCCGCTTCGGCGCTCACGCAACACCACCGGCGGGTCGACTGCTCATTTCTGAACCGCGTGCCGTCTTTCCGACATGTCAGCGTTCTTTCCTGCCGTCAGCTGTCTTTCCCGCCGTCATCCTCCGCTTCTGTTGCCGGGCTGCGGTGGATCGGCCCCGTGCGCCATTGCTGGTCACGATGTCTCTCTACGACGGATTAGGCCGCGAGAGCGAACTGCTCGTTGGCAATTCTGTTGGTTGCCCCGTTTAGGGAGTCTGAGCAACTCCGGTCGCACGTACGAACAACGAAACTGGTGTCGAAACCTGTCAGCCCCGTGATCGGTTGTGTGCTGGCAGTGTACGGCAAGGGTGCGTGGGAACGGTTCCCACCTCACAGGTCTTGCCCTTGCGGGCCCGAGTTGCTGTCCTTCAGGTCTTGCCCTTGCGGGCGCGACCGAGCGCCCGTTCGATCTCGCGCTGGCTGTCACGCTCGGCGATTGCCTGGCGCTTGTCCTCACGCTTGCGTCCGCGCGCCAGGGCCAGCTCCACCTTCACCTTGCCGTCCACCAGCCGGAACGCGAGCGGCACGAGGGCCAGGCGCTCCTTGGCGACCCGGGCGGCGAGGCGGCTGATCTCCTCGCGGTGCAGCAGCAGTTTGCGGGCCCGGTCGGGGTCGTGCGAGCCCACGCCGACGGCGTACTTGTAGGGAGGGATGTGCACCCCGTCCAGCCACACCTCGCCGTCGATCACGCGGGCGAAGGAGTCCACGATCTTGGCCTCGCCGGCGCGCAGGCTCTTCACCTCGCTTCCGTGCAGCACGATGCCCGCCTCGACCACGTCGAGAATCGCGTAGTCGTGGCGTGCCTTTCTGTTGCTCGCAAGCACGGTGTCGGGGGCCTTGGCCATAGGGCTGAATGAGCGTAGCGGTAGCCTCCGTGGGCGATGACCGGAACGGATGCACCGAGATTCCTCGTTCCCGCGAAGGAAATCGACGCGATGGGTGCCCACGCGCTCGAGTGTTTCCCCGAGGAGTGCTGCGGTCTGCTGGTGGGTGTGCGCGGGGAGAACCGGGCTGCGAAGTTCGTGCCGCTCACGAACGCCGCGCACTCGGCGCGGGTGTACACGCTGGATCCGAGGGAGCACCTGCGCGCGGAACTCGCCGCCGAGGCCGAGGGTCTCGAGGTGGTGGGGGTGGTGCACAGCCACACCCACACCGAGGCGTACCCGAGCCCCACAGACGTTGCCCAGGCCGTGGACCCCGGGTGGCACTACGTGATCGTCACGCTGGCCCGGAATGCCCCCGAGGCGCGCAGCTTCCTCATCACCGACGGCACCATCACCGAGGAATCCCTCGTCACCGCCTGAACGGCCCGGGATGTGCACCTGGCAGGGGAAGGGGGTGACATCGCCCCTCCCGATGGTTACAATCCCGACAGGATTTGTCAGGAATACCTGGCTGCAGCGTCGGGTTGCAGAGAGGGTCGCACCAGCCGGAAGGAGGCCACGTGTCAATCGCGGATGTCCGTCGCAACGGCGGGTCGGTCTTCGTGCTGCAGGGCGCGCTTGACCTCATCGGCAACACCCCCATGGTGGACGTGTCCATCCTGTCGCCGAACCCGAACGTGCGCATCGTCGCCAAGCTCGAGAGCCAGAACCCGTTCGGCTCAGTGAAGGACCGCATCGCCAAGGCGATGATCGAGGACGCCGAGCGCACCGGTCGGCTCGTGCCCGGCCAGCGCATCCTGGAGCCCTCGTCGGGCAACACCGGCATTGCGCTCGCCGCCATCGCGAAGATGAAGGGCCACCCGATCACCATCCTCATGCCGACCTCGGTGTCGGTGGAGCGTCGCCAGATGCTCGAGGTGTTCGGCGCCGAGATCATCCTCACGCCCGGCGAGGAGGGCTCGAACGGTGCGGTGCGCCGCGCGCAGGAACTCGCCGCCCAGCACCCCGAGTGGTGTTTCCTCTACCAGTACGCGAACGATGCGAACCCGCGCGCGCATTACGAGGGCACGGGCCCGGAGATCTGGCGTGACTGCCCCGAGATCACCCATTTCGTTGCGGGTCTCGGCACGAGCGGCACCCTGATGGGCACGGGCCGGTACCTGAAGGAACAGAACCCCGACATCAAGGTGGTCGCCGTGGAGCCCCCGCTCGGTGAGCGCGTGGAGGGCCTGCGCAACCTGGACGACGGTTACATCCCGCCGGTGTTCGACAACTGGCACGGCCGCCAGCTGCTCGACCGCAAGCGCGTGGTGCGCCCGCGCGAGTCCCTGGAGTGGACACGCCGCCTCGTGCAGGACTGCGGCATCTTCGCCGGCATCTCCTCGGGCGCGTCGCTTGCCGGTGCCGTGAAGGTGGCCGGCGAGATCGAAGAGGGAACCATCGTGTTCATCGTGTGCGACGGCGGGTGGAAGTACCTCTCCACCGGCGCCTACACCGACGACCTCGACGAGGCCGAGAAGGCCGCCGAAAAAATCATCTACTTCTGACCGGTCGCCGGCAGCGCCCGGCAAAGGCAGTTTCTGACCGGTCGCCTCAGCGGCCGAGCACCAGGATCACGAGGCCCAGCACCACCACCGCAGCTGCCGTGACACGCCGACGCATGCCGTCCTCGCCGAGGTACCGGGTGCCGACCAGCGCCACGATCACCACGCTGGATTCGCGCAGTGCCGTCACGTACCCCACGGGGGCCGAACGCACCGCGATCATCACCATCCAGTAGGTGAGTGCGCTCGCGGCACCCGCGAGGGAGAACTGCCGCCACTGCAGCCTGAACGCGGCTGCCATGTCGGCACGTCGGCCGGCCATCAGGCCGTGCAACGTGGTGAAGAACGCCGTGGAGGTGAAGATCAGCAGCGCGTACACGTGACCGTCGTTCGCGCGCGAGCCGTGGCTGTCCACCAACGAGTACGTCGCGATGAACGACCCCACCACGAGTGCCGTGCGCGCATGCGCGTTGTCGGCATGACCGGCGAGCATCACGATGCCGCCGACAGACACGAGGATGCCGAGCACCATCAGCGGCGAGAGGTGGTCATCGAGCAGCACCACACCGCCGACTGCGGCGAGCAACGCACCCGACCCGCGCGCGATCGGGTACGTCACGCTGAAGTCGGCGAGGTCGTACGAACGCGCGAGGGCCACGATGTAATAGAGATGGATGACGCCGCTCGCCACGGCCGGCCACCACACGAAGCCGTCGGGGATGCCGACGGCAAGGGACACCGCGAGCCCTCCCACACCGGCGGCGAACATCTGGCCCCACAGCGCGATCCAGCGGTCACCGCTCTGTTTCACCCACAGGTTCCATGCAGCGTGCAGAACCGCGGCCCCGAGGGCGAGAAGAGTCGCGGCAAGCACGGTGTCCGACACTACGCATAACCTGCAGGAATGTCCGCGACCACCCGGCAGCCGATCGGCATGTTCGACTCGGGGTTCGGCGGTCTCACCGTGGCCCGCGCGGTGATCGACCTCCTGCCGAACGAGGATCTCGTCTACATCGGCGACACCGGTCGTTACCCCTACGGTCCGCGACCGATGGAGGAGGTGCGCAACTTCGCACGGGAGATCGCGTGGAGCCTCGTGCGGGAGCACGGCGCGAAGGTGATCGTGGTGGCATGCAACACCGCGGCCGCGGCCGCCTTCCGGGAGCTCGGCACCGAACTGCCGGTGCCCGTGGTGAGTGTGGTGGAACCCGGCGCGCGCGCACTCGCGGTCGCCACCCGCTGCGGGAGGGTGGGCGTGATCGGCACCGTCGGCACCATCGCATCGGGTGCGTACCAGCGCGCCGTCACCGCTGTCGACCCCGCATTGGCCCTCACTGCCACCGCGTGCCCCGGGTTCGTGGAGTTCGTGGAGCGTGGCCAGACGAGCGGTGACGACGTGGTGCTTCTCGCCGAACGGCTGCTTGCACCGGTCGTGGACGCCGGCGTCGATTCCCTGCTGCTCGGCTGCACGCACTACCCGTACCTGTCGCGGGTGATTGGTGACGTGATGGGCCCCGGTGTGGTGCTCGTCAGCAGTGCCGACGAGACCGCATTCGCGCTCGCTGCACTTCTGCACGACACCGGCCTCGGTGCACACCCCGCCGGCCGCGGCACCCACACGTTCCTGTCGTCGGGTGACGTGGAATGGTTCGCGGAGTTCGGCCGGCGTCTCCTCGGCCCGGAACTGATGCAGGCCGGCCGGTGGACCGGGAACTAGACAGGAAGCCATGAGCAGACCCGACGGACGCACCCCCGACCAACTGCGACCCGTGTCGTTCCAGCGTGACTTCACCGAGATGGCGGCAGGCTCCGTGCTGGTCAGCTTCGGCCGCACCCGTGTGCTGTGCACCGCATCGGTCGACGAGGACGTGCCGCGCTGGATGAAGGGCTCGGGCAAGGGCTGGGTCACCGCCGAGTACTCGATGCTTCCCGGCTCGTCGCCTGAGCGCGTCGACCGCGAGGCCGCCAAGGGCAAGCAGAGCGGCCGCACCGTGGAGATCCAGCGGTTGATCGGCCGCTCGCTGCGTGCTGCATGCGACATGCGCGCCCTCGGTGAGCGCCAGGTACTGGTCGACTGCGACGTGCTGCAGGCCGACGGCGGCACCCGCACCGCCAGCATCTGCGGCGGGTTCCTCGCTCTTCATGACGCACTCACCCGTCTCGTGCAGGCGGGGTCCATTCCGCGTCACCCGCTCCACTCCTTCTGCGGCGCGATCTCCGTCGGCATCCACAACGGAACGCCCGTGCTCGACCTCCCGTACTCCGAGGACTCCACCGCCGAGGTCGACATGAACGTGGTGATGTTGCGTCCCGTCGCGGGGGGAGAGGCCCGCTTCGTCGAGGTGCAGGGCACCGCCGAGGGGCTCTCGTTCTCGCGCGGTGACATGGACGGTCTGCTCGACCTCGCACACTCCGGTCTCAACCGCATCTTCGACCTGCAGGCCGGCCTGCTCGCCACGCCTCCCGAGGCCCGGCCCCCCGCACGCTGAACGATGCGCCTCGTGTGTGCGAGCGCGAACCCACGCAAGGTGGAGGAGATCGCCCGTCTGATGCCGCGCCGGGTGGAGCTTCTGCCCCGACCCGCGTCGCTCGCCGATGTGGAGGAGACCGCACCGACCCTGATGGGGAATGCGATCATCAAGGCCGTCGAGGTGGCGAACCACGTGGAGGGCTGGGCGATCGCCGACGACACGGGTCTCGAGGTCGACGCGCTCGGCGGTGAGCCGGGCGTGCGCTCTGCCCGGTATGCGGGGGAGCCCGCCGACGATGCCGCGAACAGGGTGAAACTGCTGGCCGCCCTCGAGGGGGTCACCGACCGTCGTGCACGGTTCCGCACCGTGATCGCCGTGGTGTCGTGGCAGGGCGACATGCACTGCGAGACCGGCGAGTGCGAGGGCCGCATCGCCACGAGCGAGCGCGGGTCGAACGGGTTCGGCTACGACAGCGTGTTCATCCCCGATGACGGCGACGGGCGCACGTTCGCCGAGATGACGGCGGCAGAGAAGGATGCGCTCTCGCACCGTTCGCGTGCCATGGCGAAACTGCCCCTCCTGATTGCGCGCATCACCGGCTCTGTGCCTGAGTAATCGGGGCGGTTCACCAGCCGCGCAGGTCGACCGGCCACACCTCGGTGATGCGGCCGTACTCGTCGGCCACGTGCACGTCCGCGTGCATCGCCATGGTGGGGTCGATGTGCGCCGGCACCACGAACACCCGGTCACCCACACGCGGCCGGGGGCTTCCCTCGTCGGCGGAGAACGTGATGTGCTCGTCGCTGCAGAACCACACCGAGTGGCCCGCGATGGCGGGGTTGCCGTGGTCCATGCCGAGCGACTTCAGTCCCACGTCGCACACCGCCCACCTGTCGTTCGCCGAGATGACGGTCCCGAGCACCCACGCCGCCTGGGCGAACGGGAGACCGAGCGTGGAGTACTGGCTGTCCATGAGTGCGTAGCTGCCGGCCTGGACCTCGTTCACCGTGGTGCCCGTGAACATGTCGAAGGTTCCGGTGCCGCCGGCCGACACCAGCTCGCCACCCACGTCGTCGTGTGCCGCCGACAGGACCGACATCGACTCTCGCACGCGGGCACGCTTCTCGTCGCGGTCGCCCACCATCATGAGGTGCCCCTCATAACCCATGACTCCGCGCACCTCGATGCCGCGCACGCGTGCGGAGTCCGCGAGACGGCCGGCCTCGGCGGGGTCGCACCCGCAGCGCGGCAGGCCCACGTTCACGTCGATGATCACGCTGCGGATGCCCGCACGCTCCGCGGCATCGAGGGTCTCGCGGGAGTCGACCGCCACGGTGACCCTGGCGTGCCTGATGGCGGCAAGCGCCGCGAGGCGGCCGGGGTCGAGCGTCTCGTTCGCAAGCAGGTAGTCATCGCCCACCTCGGCGGCGGCAAGACCGAGTATCTCGCTCGGCGTCGCACAGGTGAACGCCGTGTGGCCGCGGCGCTCCTGCTCGGCCGCGATGCCGGTGCATTTGTGCGCCTTCACGTGCGGTCGCAGTCGCGTGCCCGGGTGTGCACGCGCCATCGTGTCAAGATTGCGTGCGAGGATTTTTTCGTCGATGACGATTGCGGGGGTGGGTAGTTCGCTTGTGTCCACGTGCCGGCGGAGGGACTCGAACCCCCAACACGCAGGACCTAAACCTGCTGCCTCTGCCAATTGGGCTACGCCGGCGACGTGAAGCAGGGTATCGGTGGCCCGTGCCGAGTGGCAGACTGGAACGGTGACAGCGACAGAGACGACACTCGACCCGCACGCCCTCGAGACCCAGCTCGGTCTCGCCGACCGTGTGGTGGACGAGGTCTCTCTCGCCAACAGCGTGCGCCGTTTCGCCGAGCAGAACATCGTGCTTCCGACGTTCACCGAGCTCGGTGAGCCCTCCCGCATCAACCCTGCAATCACCGCCGGTGTCGACAAGGACGCCGCCGACCCGCGCAACCTCTTCCGTGTGCACTGGTACAACGACCTCGCAGGGAACCGCGTGGACGTGCCCGACCATGTGGTGCTTCCTTCGTCGCTCACGGGTGTCGACAGCCCCATCATCGTGGTGTTCGGGGACCGTTTCCCGATGATTACCGCCCACAAGGTGCTGGCGGCGTACTCGTGCTTCGCGCCCCGGGTGATCACCGGCCAGTTCGACCCCACCCGTCACCGTGCGGTGTGGCCGTCCACCGGCAACTACGCGCGCGGCGGCATCGCCATCAGCCGTCTCATGAACTCCCGCGGGGTCGCGGTGCTGCCCGCCGGCATGTCGCGCGAGCGCTTCGACTGGCTGGAGCGGTGGGTCACCGACCCCGCCGACATCGTGCGCACCCCGGGCACCGAGAGCAACGTGAAGGAGATCTACGACGCCTGCAACGAGATGGCGCTCGACCCCGGCAACTTCATCCTCAACCAGTTCTGCGAGTTCGGCAACACCGTCGGCCATTACGAGGTCACCGGCCGCGCGCTAGCGCACGTGTTCGAGCACGTGAAGGCGAACGGCCACGCGAACCTGCGCCTGGCCGCGTTCACCTCGGCCACAGGGTCGGCCGGCACCATCAACGCCGGCGACCGCCTGAAGGACATCTACGGCACACGCATCGTCGCGGTGGAGGCACTCGAGTGTCCCACGATGCTCGAGAACGGGTTCGGCGAGCACAACATCCAGGGAATCGGCGACAAGCACATCCCCCTCATCCACAACGTGATGAACACCGACGTGGTGGTCGCGGTGTCCGACCGCGCCACCGACGAGCTCGACGTGGTGTTCAACACCCCCGAGGGACAGAAGTACCTCGCGCAGCGCCACGGCGCATCCCCGCAGTTGCTCGATGCGCTCACGCACTTCGGCTTCTCGTCGATCTGCAACACGCTCGCGGCCATCAAGACGGCCAGGTTGCTCGGCCTCGGTGCCGACGATGCGATCATCACCGTCGCCACCGACGGCAGCGCCCTGTACCCGAGCGAACGCGAGAAGACCCTCGCGCGCCGGTTCCCCGACGGTTTCGGAACGCTGGATGCGGCCGAGGTGGTGTCGGAGCACCTGACGTCCGTGGACACCGACCACATGATCGAGTGCACCCAGCAGGACCGCAACCGCATCTTCAACCTCGGCTACTACACGTGGGTGGAGCAGCAGAACACCCCGCTCGTGGTGTTCGAGGCGCGCCGCTCCCAGACGTTCTGGCGCGGCCTGCGCCGCTATGCACCGGTGTGGGACGAGTTGATCAACGAGTTCAATGCGCGCGTCGCGGTGGCGAACTGACCGGTCATGACCGTGAGTCACCGCCCCGTGGTGACCGGGATGACATGTGCGGCGTGCGGCACCCCGGTGCCGATCGGCGCGAACGTTCTCACGTGTCCCCGTTCCACCCCGGCTGACCGGCACCATGTTCTCCACTTCGTCTCGAACGTGGAGCCCTTCCGGCCCGAGGCCTCCGACAACCCGTTCCTCGCGTACCGGCACTGGCTCGCCGTCGATGCCTTCGGCGATGCCGTCGGCCTCGCCGAGCACAACCGCATCTCACTCATCGAGCAGCTCGACTCGCGGGTGGCGGCCGTCGCCGGCACCGGGTTCCGCAGGACACCGCTGGCACGTGCTGGCGCCCTGTCGGACGCGCTCGGCTTCGCCGCGTCGGGCGGAGTGTGGGTGAAGGACGAGACCGCGAACGTGGCCGGCTCGCACAAGGCGCGTCACCTGTTCACCGAGATGCTGCAGCTGCTGTTCGCGGAGAGCGCGGGAGTGAGCTCGTGGTCGGCTGCATCACGTCCGCGGCTTGCCATCGCATCGTGCGGCAACGCGGCGATAGCGGCCTCCACCCTTGCCCGCGCGGTGGAGTGGCCGATCGATGTGTTCGTGCCACCCTCGGCATCGGAGACCGTGCTGACGACGCTGGAGAACCTGGGTGCCGACATCCGCATCTGCCCGCGCAGGGAGGATGACCCCGCAGGCGACCCGTGCGTGCTGCGCTTCCGCGAGGCCGCGGCCGCCGGTTCGCTGCCGTTCGGTGTGCAGGGCACGGAGAACGTGTGGTGCCGTGACGGCGGCCGCACGATCGGGTGGGAGATCACCGACGTGATGGACCACCGCGCCGACCGCGTGTTCGTGCAGGTGGGCGGCGGCGCGTTCGCCGCGAGCGTGGGCGACTCGTTCCGCGCGTCCGGTCTGCACCCCCGCCTGCATGCCGTGCAGGCAGAGGGGTGCGCACCCCTCGCGCGCGCGTGGGACCGCGCGCTCGCCTCGGGCGGTGCGGTCGGCGCGGGCCGCCGGTGGGACGACTGCATGTGGCCATGGGAGAAGGAGCCGCATTCCCTCGCCGACGGCATCCTTGACGACGAGACCTACGACTGGGTGGGAGTGGTGGAGTCCATGGCTGCCACCGGTGGGTCGCCCGTGGTGGCGAGCGAGTCACACATTGCCGCGGCGCACTCGATGGCGCGCGAACTCACCGGAATCCCCGTGAGCCCCACCGGAACTGCCGGCCTCGCCGGTGTGCTCGCGGTGCGTGACGACATCACGGACGACGAGAACGTGGTTGTGGTGTTCAGCGGAATCCAGCGCTGAGCATCAGTCGAGGTGGCGCGGGTCGGCGTCGACCTCGTGAAGCTGCCCGGTGTCCACGTCGTAGACGAACCCGCGGATGTGGGCCTTCTGTCCGATGAACGGGCTCGAGTGCAGCCTCGCCATGCTCTGGCGCACGTCCACCCACGGGTCGTCGAAGGTCTCGATGGCCCACCACGGCTTGATGCCGGTCTCGCGCTCGATCTCCGCCTTGAAGTCGTGCTCGTTCGTGGACTGCAGGCTGCAGTTCGTGTGGTGGATGAGGATGATCTCCTCGGTCTTCATCAGCCGTTGCGACAGCACGAGCGAGCGGATCACGTCGTCGGTGACGACGCCGCCTGCGTTGCGGATGATGTGCGCGTCACCGTGATCGAGACCGAGCATCTGGAAGATGTCCATGCGGCTGTCCATGCACGCCACGATCGCGAGATGACGGCGCGGGGCGAGGGACAGGCCGTGGTCGGCGAAGTTCTCCACGAAAGTGCGGTTGTGGCCGAGGAGCTCGTCTGCGCTCGGGATGAACTCGTCCGGCTGCGTCACCCGACCATAGTGACAGAGGACGATGCGGACGGACGCCCCGGAGGCCTCCGCGCACTCGGCAGGCAGGTAGCCTCGCGGTCATGACGGTTCCCGGACTTCCCGCAGCATTCGAGGGTGGGATCGACCCCGCCGCCAACATCTTCACCCGCCTGCTCAAGAACCGTGTGGTGATGCTCGGGACCGACGTGAACGACGACATCGCGAACCAGCTGTGCGCCCAGTTGCTGTACCTCGAGGGCGAGGACCCCAACGCCGACATCTGGCTCTACATCAACAGCCCTGGGGGCTCGGTCACCGCGGGCATGGCGATCTACGACACCATGCAGTTCGTCAGCTGCGACGTCGCGACCGTGTGCATGGGCCTCGCGGCCTCCATGGGCCAGTTCCTGCTCACCGCGGGTGCGCCCGGCAAGCGCTACACGCTGCCGAACGCGCGCATCATGATGCACCAGCCGCTCGCGGGTCTGCGCGGGCAGGCCAGTGACATCGCCATCCAGGCCGAGCAGCTGCGCTACACGAAGAAGCGCATGGCAGAGCTCATCTCGCAGCACAGCGGCCAGCCCCTCGAGAAGATCCAGGCCGACAGCGAGCGCGACAACTGGTTCACCGCCGACGAGGCGAAGGTGTACGGCCTCGTCGACTCCGTGATCGTCAAGCGCGGCCAGATCGCCTGACGGCCCGCGGCCGGGTCACGGCGTCGTCGACGCCGGAGCCGAGTTGCCGGGAACGGTCTCGACCGGCGCGACTGTCGTCGCAGGAACCGTGGTCGGCGGCGCCGTGCGGGGCGGCTCGATCTGCAGGCCCGTGCTGATGTCGACCGCACACGTGCTCTTCACCCAGTCGCGCACGTTGAGTGCCGCCTGGTTCGCCGCGTAGGCAGCGTCGGCCAGCGCCTGCATCTCGTCCTTGTCCTCGGTGTCCACCTGTGCTGCCGTGCGCAGCAGGTCGACGACGGTCGTCATGTCCTTCTCGATGGCAAGCGGTGACACCTCGAGCAGACGCTCGTAGCGCGACACCATGGCATTGGCCTCGGACTTCGAGGTGATGGGTGCACCGATCGCCGGTATCTCCCGGGCCACACGACTGCAGAAGGCGGTGCCGGTGCGTTCGCCGCCGCACGCCGACACCGCGGAGAGAACGACGGCCGTCACGGCGGCTGCCGCGAATTGGGGGAGCCGGGCACACATGGCGACGATTCTTCCAGAACCGTTCCGTCCGGGGGCACCACATGTACGCAGCCGTCACGTCGTCCACGCTCCGCGGGGCGTTCGGTTCACCGGTCACTGTCGAGGTGCACATCGGCAGCGGTCTGCCCGGCTTTGCGGTCGTCGGTCAGCCCGACGATGCCTGCAGGGAGAGCCGTGACCGCGTGCGTGCTGCGCTCCTGTCGAGCGGGCACGACTGGCCGAACCGTCGCATCACGGTGAACCTCGCCGGCGAGGGCGACAAGAAGGGTGGTGCCGGTCTTGACCTAGCCATCGCGCTCGGTGTCCTCATCGCCTCCGGCGCTCTCCCCGCCGGAAGCGTGGAGGGTCACTCGTTCGTCGGCGAGCTCGGCCTCGACGGTGCGCTGCGTCCCGTCGCCGGTGCGGCTCCGCTCGCACACGCAGCGGCGGGCCCCGTCGTGGTGGTGCCGCTCAGGTCGTTCGCCGAGTCCACCGTCGCCGCACCGGGGCGGGTGGTGTGCGCGAACAATCTCGCGGCCGTCGTGTCGGCACTGCGCGACGGTTCACCGTGGTGTGACCCTCCCGCACAGCCCTGCGCAGTTCCTGCGGCACCGCCCGACCTTGCCGACGTCGCCGGTCACGCCGAGGCGCGGTTCGCCCTCGAGGTGGCGGCTGCGGGAGGACACCACATGCTCATGGTCGGCCCGCCGGGGTCGGGCAAGTCGATGCTCGCCAGCCGCCTGCCGGGGCTCCTGCCGCCGCTTGATGTAGGTCTCGCCCTCGAGTGCGCCCTCATCCGTGGCGCGGCCGGCCTCCCGGTGGAGGTGCCGCCACCGCTCCTGGTGCCGTGGCGGGCGCCGCACCATTCATCCAGTCTCGCCGCACTCGTCGGGGGAGGCAGCCCGACCGTGCGTCCCGGTGAGATCTCGCTCGCGCACAACGGGGTCCTCTTTCTCGATGAGATGAGCGAGTTCGCCCCATCCGCTCTCGACGCACTGCGCCAGCCCCTCGAGGACGGGGTGGTGCGCATCGGTCGGGCACGTGCCGCAGTCGAACTGCCCGCCAGGTTCCAGTTGGTCGCGGCCACCAACCCGTGCCCCTGCGGGGACGAACGCAGCACGGTGTGCGGCTGCACACCGCAGATGCGCCACCGTTGGCTGCGCCGCATCAGCGGCCCGCTGATCGACAGGTTCGACGTGCGCGTGTGGATCACGAGGCCCACGTCGGCCTCGATGCTGGCGGTGCAGCGCGGTGAGTCCACTGCCGGGGTTGCCGCACGTGTCGCACGCGCCCGGGACATTGCCCTCAACCGTCAGGGTGTCACGAACGCGGCCATTCCCGTGTCGATGATCGAGGCCCACACACGGCTCACACCGGCTGCGCGCGCGGTGTTCGCCCGCGAGCTCGACGCCGGCCGCCTCACCGCCCGCGGCTACCACCGCTGCCGGAGGCTGGCACGCACCGTTGCCGACCTCCGCGGGGACGACGGCCCGGTCGACGCACAACATGCCGAGGCAGCCGTGCAGATGCGCCGCGAACCGGGCGGAACAGTCGGGCAGAGATGAGCGCCGCCGCGCTCGCCGCGATGCCGTTGATGACACGCGGCCGTCTTGCTCGTCTTGTGGCACTCGGCGACCCCTCGGTCACGTTCCGCGCGGTCGTGGCAGGCGAGCGCCCGCTCGCGGGTGTGGAGGACCACGTGTGGGAGGCGTGGGGATCCTGCGCGGGTCTCGACACGCAGGTCGCGGAACGCTGTGACCGCGCCGGGGTGTGGGTCACGTGGCGCGGGGATGGCCGCTACCCGCAGCAGCTGCGCGATGATCCCGCTGCGCCTGCAGTGGTGTTCTGCGCAGGTGATGCAGGTGCGCTCGCGGTGCGGCGGGTGGGCATCGTGGGCACACGGCGCTGCACTGCTGCGGGTGCGCACTTCGCGCGGCGCCTCGGGGCCGACCTTGCGCTGAACGGCGTCGCGGTGGTGTCGGGGCTGGCGCGGGGCATCGACGTGCACGCGCACCGTGGGGCACTGTCCGCGCAGGGTGCCGCACCGGTGGCCGTGGTGGCGAGCGGCCCGGACACCGTGTACCCGCCGGAGCACGCAGCCGAGTGGGGGCAGATCACGGGCCGCGGTCTGCTCCTGTCGGAGTGGCCTCCCGGCACCGAACCCGAGCGGCACCGCTTCCCTCTGCGCAACCGCATCCTCGCCGCACTGTCGGAGGTTCTCGTGGTGGTGGAGTCACGGGTGCGCGGCGGTTCCATGATCACCGTCACCGAGGCTGCCCGCCGCGGTGCAACGGTGATGGCGGTGCCGGGTTCGCCGTCGCTCGAGGTGTGCGAGGGCACGAACAACCTGCTGAAGGACGGATGCGCCCCCGTCACCGATGTGGACGACGTGCTGGTCGCGCTCGGCCTCGACAACTCGCGCACGCAGCGCCACGTCGACACCCGTCCGGCTGCGAGCGCCGCGGAGGCCGGGGTGCTCGCCGCACTCGGTGGCATCCCGCGCACCGTGGATGAGGTCGTCACGGCGTGTGCTCTCGATGCGTACCGTGCGGGGGTGCTGCTCGGGTCTCTCGAGGCGAAGGGCCGCGCCCGGCACACCAACGGATGGTGGGAGGCGCTCCCGTGAAGCCGCGCGAGAACTACCGTGTGATGCATGGGTGGAGCAAGGGTCGCGCGTACCGACACGTCCTCGTGGGACGTGCAGAAGCACCTGCGCTCGCTGCGCGTGGGCGATGCCGCGCGGGGCCAGCGCCGCGATGACCTCGAGGCAGCGGTCGAGCATCTGTCCCGCTCGGGGGCGGCACGGCCGGAGTCCGTCGACAGTGACACCGTGTCGGCGTACGTGGCCGCACTCGAGACGGCCGGCACCACCGTGGAGACCGTGTCGCGTGTGCTCGCGGCACTGTCTGCATATTTCGCGTGGCACTGCCGCGAACACCCCTCCGGGCGGGGGAAGCCGCCGCGCACGAACCCCTGCCGCGGAGTACGCCCCGCACACTCACCATCGTGTGCGGAATGCACCGCCTCGCGCGGCACGAGCCGCGGCACCAGCCTGAAGGGCCGGTGCGCCGAACGCGACGCGCGGCTGCCACAGTGGGCACTCGCAGAGTGGGAACGCTCGCTCACCGCGAGCGCGGCGAACACACGGTCCGCCTACAGGCGTGACGTCGAGCTCTTCGCGGAGTGGCTCGCGGCACTCGGTGGTGCGGGTTCGCCCGACGTTGCCGAGCGTGAGCACGTGCGCGAGTACCTCGCGGTCATGCACAACTCCGGCGCGTCACCGCGCACAGTGGCTCGCAGGGTCGCATCCCTGCGCAGGTACTACTCGTGGGCGGTGCGCCGCGGCGCAGCAGCGGCAGACCCGACCGACGGCATCCATTCGCCTGTGTCGCGCGGGCGCCTGCCGCGGCCGCTCGACGTGGACACCGCCGCGATGCTGGTGTCCTCGGAGGACCCCGCAGCCCCCGAATGGCGGCGCGCACGCGACCGGGCGATACTCGAGATCCTCTACGGAAGCGGCCTGCGGGTCTCGGAACTGTGCGGTCTCACCCTGCAGAGCGCCGACCGCGGCGGTGCGACGCTGCGGGTTCTCGGCAAGGGAAGCAAGGAGAGGCTCGTGCCGGTGAGCGGCCCCGCCCGCAGGGCCCTCGCACGGTGGGAGAGGGCGCGCGCCGAGGTCGCGAACGAGAAGTCGGGCAACAGCCTGTTCCTCACGGCGCGCGGCGGGAAGGTGACGAGGCGCGACGTGGCCCGGTTGCTCGATGATGCCTGTGAACGTGTCGGTCTGGACTCCGGCACGCATCCGCATGCGCTGCGGCACTCGTTCGCCACGCACCTCATGGACAACGGTGCCGACACACGTGCCATCCAGGAACTCCTCGGCCACTCGGACGCGAGCACGACCCAGCGCTACACGCACGTCAGCAAGGAGAAGCTGCGGCTCGCGTACTCGCAGTCGCACCCGCGCGCATGAGCCCGCAACCCGCCCGGTACGGGGTCGAGTCAGCGTGGGGCGCCTGGCACGACTCGGAAGAGCCGGCGGCGCGCGACTGGCTCGTGGTGCACTATGCCTCGCTCGTGAAGTTCGTCGCCGGCCGACTCTCGGCGGGCCTGCCCCGCAGCGTCGACACGGGTGACCTCGTGAGTGCGGGAGTGTTCGGCCTGATGAACGCCATCGACCGGTTCGACCCCGCACACGGTGCGAAGTTCGAGTCGTTCGCGATCCCGCGCATCCGTGGGGCGATCCTCGACAGCCTCCGTGCGCTCGACTGGGTGCCGCGCACCGTGCGTTCCCGTTCGCGTGCCGTGCAGAACGCGATCGGCACGCTCGAGGGGAACCTGGGCCGGGCCCCCACCGACGAGGAGATCGCCGCGCAACTCGGCATCGGCACCGATGAACTCGGTGACTGGCTGGCCGACATCGCGGCCGGTTCCGTCGGCCCGCTCGACCACGTGGCGATGGACTCCGCCGCGGCGGAGGACACCCACGAGACACAGCCCGGGCATGCACTCGAGCAGGCCGAACTGCGCAACGCGATGCGCCGGGAGATCAGCAGGCTGCCCGAGCGCGAGCAGGCCGTGCTCATCCTCTATTACGACGACGGTCTGACCCTCTCCGAGATCGGCGAGGCTCTCGGTGTCACCGAGAGCAGGGTGAGCCAGATCCACTCGAAGGCGGTGCTGCAGCTGCGTTCGCGTCTCGCCTCCGCCGGGATGGCCTGACGCACACGGTCCGTGCGGCGCACACATGGGCCGCATGTCACCGGTGCTCGCGGCCCTCGCACTGTGCGTGCCGGTTGCTCCCGCCGTCTCCCTGCCCGGTCCCGTGGTGCGACCCTTCGTGGCCCCGGAATGCGCACGCTGTGCCGGCCACCGCGGCGTCACCGTGTCGGTGGCTGGGGGTCGTGCGGTCGTGACACCGTTCGCGGGTGAGGTGAGGTTCGCGGGCACCGTGGCGCGCCGGTCGTTCGTGGTGATCGACACCGGGGCCGGCCTTCTCACCGTGGGCGACCTCGCATCGGTGCGGGTGTCCGCGGGGGAGACCGTGTCGGTCGGCCGGATGCTCGGGGAATCCGGTGGGTCGGTGTACGTGGGGGTGCGCCGCGGGGGAGTTCCGGTCGACCCACGGGTGCTGTTCGGCGGTTCCCGGGCCCGTCTGGTGCCCCCGCCGTCGACAACCTGTCCGGTGGGGCCGGCAGGGCCGGGCCGATAGCATCGCAGACGGCCTCGGAACACGCCGGTGCCACAGAAAACATGCACACCGGCCAACTGCGGTCGCTCCGGCGCCGGCCCGGTGTGTGGTCAACCGCAGAAGGAGAGAACCATGGCCGTCGTCACCATGCGACAGATGCTCGAGGCAGGTGTCCATTTCGGGCACCAGACCCGCCGTTGGAACCCCAAGATGAAGCAGTTCATCTTCGGCGAGAAGAACGGCGTACACATCATCAACCTCGACCAGACGCTCGAGCGCATCGAGGTCGCGTACGCCTTCGTGAGGGACCTCGTCGCCAACGGCGGCACCGTGCTGTTCGTCGGAACGAAGAAGCAGGCGCAGGACCCCATCCGTACCCAGGCCGTGGCCTGCGGCATGCCGTACATCAACGAGCGCTGGCTGGGCGGCATGCTCACCAACTTCGAGACCATCTCGAAGCGCGTCGGCAAGATGCAGGAGTACGAGCGCATGCGCGCGTCCGGCGAGTTCGACGCGATGCCGAAGAAGGAGGCCCTCCTCCTGACCCGCGAGCTCGAGAAGCTGCAGAAGAACCTCTCCGGCATGGCGAACATGTCCCGCCGCCCCGACGCGGTGTTCGTGCTCGACACGATGAAGGAGAACATCGCGGTCACAGAGGCGAACAAGCTGAAGATCCCCGTGGTGGCAGTGGTCGACTCCAACGTCGACCCCGACCTCGTGCAGTTCCCGATCCCCGGCAACGACGACGCCATCCGTGCGAACGAACTGCTCACCCGCGTGATTGCCGAGGCCGTGCTCGAGGGACGCTTCATCAACCAGAAGCGCACCACCGCCGCCCCGGCACCCGTCGAGGGCGCCGAGCGCACCCCCGAGGAGACCGCAGCGTTCGAGGCCCAGCAGGCCGAGGCACGTCGCCAGGCCGCGGCCGCGCTTGCACAGCGCGAGGCACGCATGTCTGCCGCGAAGGCAACAGACGAGAAGACCACCGACGGAAACCCGGAGTGACCACCCCCATGTCCGTGACAGCACAAGACGTTGCAAGCCTGCGCGCCGCCACCGGTGCGGGGATGATGGAGTGCAAGAAGGCCCTCGAGGCCACCGACGGCGACATCGAGGCAGCAAAGCAGTGGCTGCGCGAGAAGGGTCTCGCCGCATCCGCGAAGCGGGACGACCGTCAAAACGCTCAGGGAGTCGTGGCAATCACGGTGGAGGGCAACCGTGCCGCCATCGTGAAGCTGAAGTGCGAGACCGACTTCGTCGCATCGAGCGACGGGTTCAAGGACGCCGCGACGGCACTGTTGAAGGCCGTGCTGGCCGATGGCGAGCAGGCAATCGCGGCGAATGCCGCGATGGTGGATGACCTCAAGATCTCCCTCAAGGAGAAGATCGAGGTCGGGGAGGTCGTGCGGTTCGAGGCAGCCGCGGGCAACGTGCTCGACCTGTACGAGCACGTGCAGGGCGGCCGCGGCGTGAACGGCGTGATCGTCGAGATGTCGGGTGCCACGCAGGAACTCGCCCACGACATCGCGGTGCACATCGCGTTCGCGAGGCCGAAGTACCTCACCCGTGACGAGGTCCCCGCCGACGTGGTGGAGAGGGAGCGCCAGACGCTCGAGACCATCACGCGCAACGAGGGCAAGCCGGAGCAGGCGGTCGCGAAGATCGTCGAGGGCCGCATCGGTGGCTTCTACAAGGACGTGTGCCTGCTCGAGCAGCCGTACGCGAAGGACGACAAGGTCTCGATCGAGAAACTCATCGGCGCGGCGCGCATCGTGCGGTTCGCACAGTTGGAGATCGGCTGACATGCCCGAGCGGCCCGCCTGGTCACGCGTGGTGCTGAAGCTCTCGGGCGAGGCACTCGCCGAACCCGGTGGCTCCGGCCTCGACAACGCGGTGCTGGAGCAGGTCGCACGCGAGGTGCACGGGGCCCGGGCGGACCTCGGTGTCGACGTGGCAATCGTGGTGGGCGGCGGCAACTTCTGGCGTGGCATCCGTGGTGCCGACCAGGGCATGGACCAGGCGCAAGCCGACTTCATGGGGATGCTCGCGACCGTGATGAACGGACTCGCGTTGCAGGACGCGCTCGAGCGCGTCGGCCAGCATGCCCGCGTGATGAGCGCGATCGAGATGCCGAAGGTCGCCGAGCCCTACATCCGCCGTCGTGCGGAGCGCCACCTCGAGAAGGGACGCGTGGTCATCCTCGCCGGAGGCACGGGCAACCCGTTCTTCACCACCGACACCGCGGCCGCACTGCGCGCAGCCGAGATCGGGGCGCAGGCAATCCTGAAGGGAACACACTCCGGTGTCGACGGTGTCTACACGGCCGACCCGAAGAAGGACGCGACCGCCACCCGCTACGACCGCATCAGCCACATGGATGTCATCACGAAGGGTCTGAAGGTCATGGACTCCACCGCGATCACCTTCTGCATGGAGAAGAACCTGCCCATCGTGGTGTTCGACCTGCTCGCCGGTGGCAACGTCAAGTCCATCCTGCTCGGCGAGCGGATAGGTACGCTGGTCGGGTGACCGAAGAGACGCTCCTCGATGCCATCGACAAGATGGAGAGGGCCGTCAGCCACGCGCAGACACAGTTCGCCACCGTGCGCACCGGACGCGCAAACCCGGCGCTCGTCGAGAAGCTCATGGTCGACTACTACGGTGCGGCCACCCCGCTGCAGCAGCTCGCCGGCTTCCAGGTGCCCGAGGCGCGCACGCTCGTGGTGAAGCCCCACGACAGGGGTTCGATCGCGAACATCGAGAAGGCCATCCGCGAGAGCGACCTCGGCCTGCAGCCCTCGAACGACGGCATCGTCATCCGCCTGTCGTTCCCGGCCCTCACCGAGGAGCGCCGCAAGGAGTACGTGAAGGTCGTGAAGAGCATGGCCGAGGACGCGAAGGTCGCCGTGCGCAACATCCGCCGCGACGCCCGGAAGTCGCTCGAGACCGCCGAGAAGAACTCCGACATCTCGAAGGACGACCTCGAGCGGGCCGAGAAGGAGCTCGACAAGCTCACCCAGGACCACGTCGAGCAGATCGACAAGGCCCTGTCCCGCAAGGAACAGGAACTCCTCGAGGTCTGAGCCGGGGATGCCCCCGGGGGTCGCCGGGGCGGAACTAGGTTTGCCTCGGGAACGAGAAGGGGTACCCATGAGCGACGACATCTGGCGCAGGCGAGACGACACCGGCGACGACCGCGGCTCCGACTACGGCACCGACTTCGGGTCCGACTTCGGCATCATCCAGTTCGCCGACGACCCCACCGGCGAGGCGCCCATCACCTTCGGAGAGGGAAGCGGTGGCCTCCCGCACTGGACCGAGCCACCGACCGGCGAAATGCCGGGCACGGCGGACGACGACACCGATGTGTGGGCCACCTTCCAGCAGCCGAGCGAACCGACGCGCCGGCCCGAGCGCATCACGATCGGCGGCGAGTCGACCGGCGAGCGCGGCCGTCCCCGCGACATCACCTCCGAGACTCTCCGCGACCCGAGCCGTGACGTGGTGCGGGACATCACCGGTGGCACCAGCCGTCCGACTGCACGCGGACCGCAGGTGCGACGCGGTTCCACGCGCGGACCGCGCGGCGCATCCGGCCGTGACATGCCGACAGCGGTCACCACGGGACTCGTGCTCATCGCGGTGTTCGTCGGGGCGGTGATGTGGCGGCCCGCCGCGGTGATGCTGATCGTCCTGGCTGTCGTCGGTCTCGCCGCCGTCGAGTTCTTCAGCAAGGTGACCGAGAAGGGCTACCGCCCCGCCACGTTCGGTGGCCTGCTCGCGTGCGTCAGCGCGCCGCTCGCCGCCTACTGGATCGGCGACGCCGCACTTCCGCTCGTGCTGGCGCTCGGGTTCCTCGCATCCACCATCGGCTTCCTCGGGGCGACCGGGGTGCAGAGCGGACCGATGCCGAACGTGGCCATCACGAACATGGCGGTGACCTGGATCGGCCTGCTCGGTTCCTTTGCCGCGTTGATCCTCCGCCAGAGCGTGTCGGGAGGCATCCCGGTGCACGTCGGCACCGACACCATCTTCATCCTCGCTGCCGCGGTCGTGGCGAACGACGTGGGCGCGCTGTTCGTCGGCTCGGCTGCCGGCCGCACGCCGCTGCGCGAGTGGGTCAGCCCGAACAAGTCGGTGGAGGGTCTCCTCGGCGGTGCCGTGGCCACGGTGGTGGTCACCGGGCTCGTGGCTTCCCAGAACGGGACGTGGAACAACATGGGGGAGTGGCTCGCGCTCGCGATAGTGGTGTCGGTCATGGCCCCGCTCGGTGACCTCGTGGAGTCCATGTTCAAGCGCAATCTCGACGTTAAGGACTTCGGCACGGTGCTCGCCGGCCACGGCGGTGTGCTCGACAGGTTCGACGGGTTCCTCTTCGTGCTGCCGGCCGTGTACTACCTGCTCCAGGTGCTGCAGCCCTGGACCTCGTGACCTTCGTCCCGTGCTGTCCGCAGCGCGGGTCGTGCTGACAGAATTTGTTCGATGAACGCCACCCCCGGACGATCATGCGACGCGTCGCGGTAGCCGGCTCCACCGGCTCGATCGGAACCCAGACCCTCGAGGTCGTCCGCGCCTCGGGTGATGCGTTCCGGGTCACCTCCCTTGCCGCGGGTTCGAATGTTGCCGCCGTGGTGGAGCAGGTGCTCGAGTTCCGGCCCGACGTCGTGGTGGTCACCGACCCCGAGGCACGCAGGAACGTGCAGTCCGCCCTGCCCGGTTACGTCGTGTCGGGCGAACTGGTCGACGTGGTGGAAGGTGCCGACGTCGTGGTGAACGGTGTGATGGGGTTTGCCGGCCTCCCCGTGACCATGGAGACCCTGCGCCGCGGCCGCGTGCTCGGCCTCGCGAACAAGGAGAGTCTGATCGCCGCGGGTCCGGTGGTGCAGCCACTGCGCTCCGTCCCGGGGAGCGAGCTCATCCCCGTCGACAGCGAGCACTGCGCCGTCCACCAGTCGTTGCGCGCCGGGCTCGGAGCACACGAGGTGGCGAGGGTCGTGCTCACCGCGAGTGGCGGGCCGTTCCGTGGCCGCTCACTGGCCGAACTGGAGAACGTGACCGTCAAGGAGGCCCTGTCTCACCCCACGTGGAAGATGGGACCGAAGATCACGGTCGACTCCTCGACCCTGATGAACAAGGGGCTAGAGGTCATCGAGGCACACGAACTCTTCGGAGCACCGTTCGACCGGATTGACGTGGTGGTGCACCCGCAGTCGGTGGTGCACTCCATGGTCGAGTTCACCGACGGCTCCACCATCGCCCAGCTGTCGATGCCCGACATGCGCCTGCCCATCGGGTACGCGCTCGGTTGGCCCGACCGCATCCCGGTTCCCTACGGCCGCATCGACTGGGCGTCGCTCGGCAGTCTCGACTTCGAGGAGCCCGACCGCCACAACTTCAGGTGTCTCGACCTGGCCTACGAGGCGGGCCGCATGGGCGGCGACGCCCCGGCCGTGCTGTCGGCGGCGAACGAGGTGGCCGTCGGGGCCTTCCTCGACGGCCGGATCACCTGGATGCACATCGCGCTCGTCGTCGAGGCCGCGCTGCGGAGACACACCGCTTCGCAACCGCGCGACATTGACGATGTCCTCGCGGCCGACGCAACCGGCCGCCGTCTCGCACGGGAGGTCATGCCGTGAGCAGCTTCTACCAGTCGTTCCGCGACGAGATCGCCGCCGGCGGTGCCGTCGACGACGGCACAGGCAGGCCGTCGCGCGAGGGGAAGGTGATGGGCCTGCTGATGCTCGCCGGTCTCGTGGCACTCGCGCTGATCTCCCCGTGGACCTTCGTGTTCGTGCTCGGTGTGCTCGTGTCCGTGTTCCTGCACGAGGTCGGGCATTTCTGGACGGCACGTCGCACCGGGATGAAGGCCACACAGTTCTTCATGGGGTTCGGCCCGCGCGTGTTCAGTTTCACCCGTGGCGAGACCGAGTACGGCGTCCGCGCGCTGCCACTCGGTGCGTTCGTGCGCATCATCGGCATGAACAACATCGACGAGGTCGACCCCGCCGACGAGCCCCGCGCGTACCGCAGCAAGTCCTACCCGCGTCGCCTGTTCGTGATCACTGCCGGCTCCGTCATGCACATGCTGATCGCACTCGTGCTGTTCACGGGCGTGTACGTCACCTCCGGCGGGATCGTGCACACAGGCCGGGCCGAGGTGCTCGGGATGCTCGAGGGCAGCCCCGCCTGGGACGCCGGCATCCGCGCGGGGGACACTCTCGTGTCCGTCGACGGAGTCGCGGTCGGTTCGTATGACTCCGTCGTCGAAGAAATCACGCGGCACGATGCCGGGGACACCGTTGATGTGGTGTGGGAGACCGGGGGAACGCGCCGCAGTGCGACCGTGACCCTGGACGAGAGCCGCAACACCCCGGGCAGGGGTTTCCTCGGTCTGTACGCGAACGACGAGGAGAGGCGACGTCTCGGCCCCGTCACCGCGGTCGGCCGTTCGGTGGGCGACATCGGCTCGACCATCGTGGAGTCCGCATCGAGCGTGTTCACGGTGCTGAACCCGGCGAACTCGTGGCAGCAGCTCACCGACGAGGAGGCGCCGATCGAGAACCGGCCGACGACGGTGGTGGGCATGAGCCAGATCGGCGGCGAGGTGGGCCGCAGCCAGGGGCTGGCGGGGGTGCTGCGGCTGCTTGCATACGTGAACGTGTTCGTCGGGTTGTTCAACATGCTGCCGGTGCTGCCGTTCGACGGTGGCCACGCGGCGATCGCCACCTACGAGCGACTCCGCTCGCGGCGCGGCAGGGAGCCCTACCGGGCCGACATCAACAAGATGGTGCCCGTTGCCACGGTGGTCGTGGGCCTGTTGCTGGCGCTGTTCCTCACGGGTCTGTACCTCGACATCGCCCGGCCCATCGGCTGACCGGGCCGACTTCCTGCCACACTTGTGACCATGCACGAGCGCCGCAGCACCAGGCAGATCAAGGTGGGCAAGGTGGCCGTCGGTGGCGATGCGCCGGTCTCGGTGCAGTCGATGACGACCACCAAGACCGCCGATGTCGAGGGCACCCTGCAACAGATCTATGCGCTCGCGGCGGCGGGGTGCGACATCGTGCGGTGCACGTGCAACGAGCCGGAGGCAGCGGAGGGTCTCGCCCAGATCGTTCCGCGCTCGCCGATACCGATCATCGCCGACATCCACCACCAGTACCGCATGGCCCTCGCTGCCATGGAGGCCGGGGTGCACGGCCTGCGCCTGAACCCCGGCAACATCCGCAAGCCCGAGCACATCAAGGCGGTCGCATCCGAGGCACGTGACCGCGGACTGCCGATCCGCATCGGTGTGAACGGGGGGTCCCTCGACCCCTCGCTGTACGAGAAACACGGTGGTCTCACCGCGGCGGCGATGGTGGAGTCCGCCCTGCAGGAGATCGGCTACTTCAATGACGTCGACTTCGACCAGATCAAGATTTCGGTCAAGGCCAGCAACGTGCCTCTGATGGTCGATGCGTACCGCATGCTCGCCGACACCGTTGACTTCCCGCTGCACCTCGGTGTCACCGAGGCAGGCCCGCCCCCTGCCGGGCTCGTGAAGGCCACGGCCGGGATCGCCACGCTCCTGCTCGAGGGCATCGGCGACACCATCCGTTACAGCCTGACCGCTGACCCCGTGGAGGAGGCCCGCGCCGGTCGTCAGCTGCTCGAGGCGCTCGGTCTGCGGGAGCGCAAGAACGTCGACCTCATCGCGTGCCCGAGCTGCGGACGCGCCGAGATCGACGTGATCGAGGTGGCGAACCGCGCGATGGCCGCGTTCGAGGACCGCAAGCTGCCGCTGCAGATCGCAGTGATGGGGTGCGTGGTGAACGGGCCGGGCGAGGCGCGCGAGGCCGATCTCGGCATCGCTGCCGGGAACAAGCGCGGGCACCTCTTCGTGAAGGGGCGCAACGTCGCCGTCGTTCCCGAGGACGAGATGGTCGAGGCACTCGTGGAGTGGGCCGAGTTCATCCACGAGCACGGCACCGATGCCGCAATCGCCCGTGCCGACACCGCGCGTGCCGAACGCGAGGCCGCCCGCGACCGTTCACAGCTGCTCGAAGAAAAGGGCGAGGACGCGAACAACGCGTCCGAGCGCATCGTGGAGATCAGGAGGACAGTCGGCGGCTGAGGCGGTGCGGTCCGGTCACCCGGCCGAGCACACCCACACGTCAGCCTCGCCGGAGAGCACGGTGCTCTCGCCGGCCTGCAGCACGAGCGCCTCGTCGCGGGCGACACCCTGCAGTTCGCCCGATGTGCGGACGACCACGGTCACCGACGGTGCCGTCACCCCGGCGGTCCCCGTGATGCGCAGCGGTGTCACCGTGAAGGCACCATCCGGCCCCACGAACACGCCGTCGGTGGCGACGAGCTTCGGTTGCTCGAGCACGCGGGTGTCCACGACGGCGAGCAGCTCCGCCACGTCGATGTGCTTGGCGGTGAAGCCGGCACGGACCACGTTGTCGGATGACGACATCACCTCGACGCCGCTGCCGCGGAGGTACGCATGCAGGTTCCCGGCCGGAAGCGAGATCGCCTCGCCGGGCTGCAGCGACACGTGGTTCAGGAGCGGCGCGACCCGAAGGCCACGGTCGCCGGGCCACAGACGGGCGATCTCCTGCAGCCATGCAGGGCACCGCCCCGTGTCGGCCGGTTGGCGCTGGTCGAACGCCCACAGCAGGTAGCCGTCGATGCCGTTGGCATCCAGCACCTCGGCCTCCTCGTTCCATCCGAAGGCCTTCAACTGCTCCACGGATGAGTCCACGTCGTCGAACCCGCAGAGCGCATCGAACTGTGTGAGGGCCACGAGCATCTCGGGTTTGGGGTGCGGGTCGCGGTAGTTGCGCGCAGGGTCGGACAACGCAGTGCCGGCTGCGTTCTCCCGCTCGAAACCGCGGCGTGCGCGGGCGGCATCCGGGTGCGTCTGCAGCGACAGCGGGGAATCGCACGACAGCACCTTGACCAGGATCGGCATGTCGCCGACGACGTCTGCCAGCAGTTGTCCGGTGCCGCCCACGTGCGACGGGGCGCCGGGGTGCGTGCCGAGCCACCATTCAGCGTGGGGTCGGCCGTCCTCGGGGTGACCGATGAGCGACGGGATGAACGACGTGGAGCCCCACGCGTAGTGCTGGATCGTTCCCGTGATGCGGACGGGCACGACGCTCAGCCCCCTGCGAGAGCGGCGATGCGCTCGACGGCACCGTCGACAGGAACGAGGTCGCTCGTGCCCGCGATGCGGTCGCGGACCTCCACGTTGCCGTCTGCGAGCGAGCGACCCACGACCACCACGGTGGGGATGCCGAGCAGTTCCGCGTCCTTGAACTTCACACCCGGTGACACGCCGGTGCGGTCATCGAGCAGGACCTCGAGGCCCCTCGCCTCGAGTGATGCAGACAGGCTCTCGGCGGCGGTGGCGGTTCCGTCGTCGCCCTTGCCCGCGATCACCACGTGCACGTCGGCCGGTGCCACGGCGCGCGGCCAGCGCAGACCGAGCGAGTCGTGGTGCGCCTCGGCTATCGCGGCGACGGCGCGCGACACGCCGATCCCGTAGGAGCCCATGGTGACCGTGACCTGCTTGCCGTTCGCGTCGAGCACCTGCAGGCCGAGCCGGTCCGCGTACTTGCGGCCCAGCTGGAACACATGGCCGATCTCGATCCCGCGCGCGATCTCGAGTGGTGCCGCGCACCGCGGGCACGGGTCACCCGAGCGGACCTCGGCCGCCTCGATGGTGCCGTCGGCGCGGAAGTCGCGTCCGTGAACCAGGTGCAGCACGTGGGTGTCGGCGGCGTCCGCGCCGGTGACCCAGGCGGAACCATCCGCGACCGCGGGGTCGAGCAGGTAGCGGATGGCGGATGTGCTGTTGCTGCCGAGCACGCGCGGGCCGATGTAGCCCTTCACGAGGGCGGGGTGCGCGGCGAAGCCGGCATCGTCGAGGGGCTCCACCTCGGCCGGCGACACCTGCGCCTCCACACGCTTCAGGTCGACCTCGCGGTCGCCGGGCAGGCCCACCACGACCGTCTCACGCGATCCGTCGGGACTGCGCAGCGACAGCACCACGTTCTTCAGGGTGTCAGCGGCCGTCCACGGGCGGTCGGCGCGCGGGTGTGCGGAGTTCAGGAAGTCGACGAGTGCGGCGATGGTGGGGCAGTCGGGCGTGTGCACATCCGTCGCGGCGGGGTGTCCAGTGGTGTCCGGGGCGGGCGCACCGGTGGCGACAGCCTCGGTGTTGGCGGAGTAGTCGCACCCCGTGCACCGCACGAAGGTGTCCTCGCCCACGTCGATGGGGGAGAGGAACTCCTCGCTCATCGAGCCGCCCATCGCACCGCTCATCGCCTTCACGATCACATAGGGAAGAGAGAGCCGCCGGAAGATGCGCTCGTATGCGTGACGGTGAGCGTCGTAACTCGCCTGAAGGCCGGTCTCGTCCATGTCGAAGGAGTAACTGTCCTTCATGAGGAACTCGCGCCCACGCAGCAATCCTGCGCGCGGCCGTGCCTCGTCGCGGTACTTCGTCTGGATCTGGTACAGCGATACCGGCATGTCCTTGTACGAGGAGTACAGGTCCTTCACGAGCAGGGTGAACATCTCCTCGTGCGTGGGGCCGAGCAGGTAGTCGGCACCCTTGCGGTCGACGAGGCGGAACACGTTGTCGCCGTACTCGGTCCAGCGGTTCGTGGCCTCGTACACCTCGCGGGGGAGGAGCGCGGGGAAGTGCACCTCCTGCGCACCGATGGCGTCCATCTCCTCGCGCACGATCGCCTCGACCCGTCGCAGCACCCTCCACCCGAGCGGGAGCCAGGTGTACCCGCCCGGTGCGACCCGGCGGATGTACCCGGCCCGCACCAGGAGGCGGTGGCTCGGGACCTCGGCGTCCGAGGGGTCCTCCCTCAGGGTGCGGACGAAGAGCTGGCTGAGGCGGAGCATGCGAAACGAAACCCTAGTTGCGGCTGGTAGGCTCTTCGCCGTCCCTTGAAGTTCGACGAACTGTGAGGCACGGGCCGAGAGGTCCGTGCTTTTTGTTCTCTAGAGGCCAAACGAAGGCCAGGAAGGCGGTGAGTCCCATGTCCAACGTGACCGAGCGGGTCACCGCCATGGTGACACCCATACTCGCCGACCTCTCCCTCGAGCTGTACGACATCGACTTCTCCGGCGGGGTCCTGCGCGTCACCATCGACACGCCCCCCGGCTCGCCGGCCGGCGTCGACATCGACAGGATCTCCCTCGTCTCGCGTCTGCTCGGTCGCGAGCTGGACCATGACGAGACCGCGGTCCCGGGTCGGTTCACCCTCGAGGTGTCGAGCCCCGGGCTCGAGCGCACGCTGCGCACCCCCGCTCATTTCGCCCGCGAGCTCGGCAAGCAGGTCTCGCTGCGCCTCCGCGACCAGGTCGAGGGCCGCCGCCGCGTGGCCGGGGTGCTGGTCGGCTGCGGTGACACCACGGTGAAACTGCGCGAGGAGACCGGCCCGGTGATCGAGGTCCCCTTCGCGGCCATCGAGAAGGCCCGCACCGTGTTCGTGTGGGAGTCGAACCCCAAGCCGAACTCGCCCGAGGCGCTGCGCGCCAAGGGCAGGAAGAACAAGACAGATAACGACGAGGAGGCAGATTCGCCGTGAGCAACCTTGACATGTCCGAGGCGGTGCGCATGTTGGCCGCCGACCGTGGCATCTCCGTCGACGCACTGCTGCAGGTGCTCGTGGAGGCGCTGGCCACCGCATACAAGAAGCGCCCCGGTGCAGCCGACGAGGTCATCGTGGAGATCAACCCCGAGAACCTCGACATGAAGTTCATCGCCTACGACGTGGATGAGGAAGGCAACTGGATCAACGAGCGTGACGACACGCCGAACAAGAACGACCTCGGGCGTATCGCCGCCGCCACGTTCAAGCAGGTCATGAGCCAGCGCATCCGCGAGGTCGAGCGCGACCGAAAGTTCGAGGAGTACGCGAACCGCGAGGGCGACCTCGTCACCGGCATCATCCAGCAGGCAGAGGGCCGCTATGCGCTGCTCGACCTCGGGAAGGTCGAGGCACTGCTGCCGCAGGCCGAGCAGGTTCCGTTCGAGCGACCCGAGCCGGGTGCCCGGCTGAAGGCGTACATCGTCGAGGTGCGCAAGACGGCCAAGGGCCCGCAGATCGTGGTCAGTCGCACGCACCCCGGTCTCATCAAGCGCCTCTTCGAGCTCGAGGTCCCCGAGATCGCCGACGGCGTGGTGGAGATCAAGTCGTGTGCCCGTGAGCCTGGCCACCGAACCAAGATCGCCGTGGCATCGAACGACCCCAACGTGGACCCCGTCGGCGCGTGCGTCGGTGCCCGCGGTGGCCGTGTGCGCATGGTCGTGAACGAGCTGCGCGGCGAGAAGATCGACATCGTCAGCTACTCCGAGAACCTCGAGGAGTTCATCGCGAAGGCCCTGTCGCCGGCGAAGGTCACCGAAGTGCGTGTGAGCGAGGACGGGACCCAGGCCGACGTGATCGTGCCTGACTTCCAGTTGTCGCTCGCCATCGGCCGTGAGGGCCAGAACGCACGTCTCGCGCACCGCCTCACCGGCGTGCGCATCGACGTGAAGGGCGAGACCCAGGCGGCCAACGAGGCCGCGGGTATCGTCTCTCCCGTCAGCGGTGACACCGGCTACGCAGCCGGTGAGTGGCGCAAGAACGACGAGACAGGCGAGATGCAGTTCCACGCGGCCGACGGCACCGTGATCAGCGAGGCCGAGTGGGCCGGCGGGGCACCGTCGGGGAAGAGCACGGAGGCCTGAGCTCTTGGCAAGCAAGAAGGTGAAGATCGCCGACCTGGCGAAGGACATCGGTGCGAGCGCGGATGCCGCGTTCGTGCTGGTGCAACAGCTGGGCATCGACGCGCGCTCCAAGGCGGTCTCCATCGAGGAGGCCCAGGCCGACCGCGTGCGTCGTTGGGTGAAGAACAACGGCTTGCCCGAGGTCAAGGAAGAGGCTCCCGCGAAGAAGGCGCCCACCAAGAAGGCTCCCGCGAAGAAGGCCGCCGCCGGCGACGGTGACGACAAGCCCGCGAAGAAGGCGGCTGCCAAGAAGGCTCCCGCGAAGAAGGCGGCTGCCAAGAAGGCACCCGCGAAGAAGGCAGCCGCAACCAAGACCGAGGTCGAGGCACCCGAGGAGGCCGTTCCGACCCCGGTGGTCGAACCGGAGGCACCCCCCGTGGTCGTCGCCGAGACACCGGTCGTCGAGACTCCTGCGGCCCCGCCTGCACCGGAGGCCCCCGCGGCCCCTGCTGCGTCGGGGGAGTCCCGCATCATCTCGAGCGGTCGTCCTTCGCCCACCGGTGCGATCCCGCGTCCCGTCGTGCCGCCGTCTGCCCCCACGCCCCCTCCTGCACGTCCTGCGCCGCCCCAGGGTGGTGCCCCGTCGCGTCCGTTGCCTCCCGGCATGCCGTCGTCGCGTCCGACGTCGCCGTCGGGTCGTCCGATCCCGCCGCCGCCCGGGGGTGGCCGTCCGCTGTCGCCCTCGGGTCGTCCGATCCCGCCGCCCCCCGGCGGGCGTCCGATGGGTCCCGGCTCACGCCCTGGCCCCGGTGGTTTCCGTCCCGGCCCCGGATCACGCCCCGGTCCCGGTGGGTCGCGTCCCGGCCCCCGTCCCGGTGGTGCCGACGGCCCGCGTCCGGGTGGTCCCGGCGGCCCGCGTCCGGGTGGTCCCGGCGGTCGCCCGGGCTTCGGTCCGCGTCCCGGCGGTCCCGGTGGCGGCCCCGGCGGCCCCGGCGGTCCGCGTCCCGGTGGCCCAGGTGGTGGACCCGGCGGCGGTCGCCCGGGTGGTGGCCCCGGTGGTCGTCCGAACGGTCAACGTCGTGCACCGCGCAAGAAGTCGCGTGCGCGCCGTCGGCGCGAGTTCGACGAGTTGCAGCCCCAGTTCACGAATTACACGAACTCGAACGCACCGGTGCCCGAGGGAACCATCATCATCGAACGTGGTTCGTCGGCGCAGGACTTCGCGCCGAAGCTGAACCGCACCGCGGCCGACGTGGTGCGCTTCCTGCTCGAGCAGGGCGAGATGATCACCGCAACCATGAGTCTCGGCGACGAGCAGATGGAACTCTTCGCGCTGGAGATCGGCGCCGAGATCCTTCTCGTCGACCCGGGCCAGCAGGAGGAGATGGAGCTCCAGGCACTGTTCGACGACAGTGACGATGACGACGAGACGCTCCAGCAACCGCGCCCGCCGGTGATCACCGTCATGGGCCACGTCGACCACGGCAAGACGACGCTCCTCGACCGCATCCGTTCGGCGAACGTGGTTGCGGGCGAGGCCGGCGGCATCACCCAGCACATCGGTGCGTACCAGGTGGAGAAGGACGGCAAGAGAATCACCTTCATCGACACCCCCGGCCACGCGGCGTTCTCCAAGATGCGCATGCGCGGTGCCCAGGTCACCGACGTCGTGGTGCTCGTGGTCGCAGCCGACGACGGTGTGATGCCCCAGACCATCGAGGCGATCAACCACGCGAAGGCGGCAGAGGTGCCGATCATCGTTGCGGTGAACAAGATCGACAAGGACAACGCCGACCCGCAGCGTGTCCTCACGCAGCTCACCGAGTACGAACTCGTGCCCGAGGCATGGGGCGGCGACACGATCGTCGTGGAGATGGCGGCCCAGCAGGGTCTCGGCATCGACGAACTGCTCGAGCAGCTGAACGTGGTGGCCGAGCTCGAGGACCTCACGGCGAACCCCACGGGTCGCGCCAAGGGCATCGTGCTCGAGGCCAACCTGGATGTCGGACGTGGCCCGGTCGCGACAGTGCTCGTCGACAAGGGCACGCTCAAGGTCGGTGACCCCATCGTGGCCGGTGCCGCGTGGGGCAAGGTGCGCGCGCTCGTGAACGAGCGCGGTGAGCAGGTCAAGGAGGCAGGGCCGTCCTCCCCGGTGCAGGTGCTCGGACTCAGCTCCGTGCCCCAGGCAGGCGACGAGTTCCGTGCCGCACCCGACGAGAAGACCGCCCGCACCGTCGGTGAGTCGCGCGAGCACCGCATGCGCATGCTCAACCAGCGCGGCGACGCCCGTGTGCAGCGCGGCGTGAAGCTCGAGGACATCTTCACCCAGATCCAGGCCGGCGAGGTCGCCACCCTGAACCTCATCATCAAGGCCGATGTTCACGGTTCGCTCGAGGCCGTCACCGAGTCCGTCCGCAAGCTGGAGCGTGACGACGTGAAGGTGGCCTTCGTGCACCGTGCCGTGGGTGGGATCACCGAGAACGACATCACGCTGGCGGCCACCACCAACGCGACCATCATCGGCTTCAACGTGCGCCCGGACCGCAAGGCCCGCGACCTCGCCGAGAAGGAATCGGTCGAGATCCGCACCTACGAGATCATCTACAAGCTGCTCGAGGACATGGAGAAGGCCATGCTCGGTCTTCTCGCACCCGAGTTCGAGGAGGTCGTCACCGGTGAGGCCGAGGTCCGCGAGATCTTCCGTGTGCCCCGCATCGGCGCCATTGCAGGTTGCTTCGTGCGCACTGGTGTCATCACACGAGGCACGAAGGTGCGCTTCCTCCGTGAGGGAACCATCATCTGGAAGGGCAGCATCCAGTCGCTGCGTCGCTTCAAGGACGACGTCCGCGAGGTGCGCGAGGGATTCGAGTGCGGCATCGGCCTCTCCGACTTCCAGGATCTCAAGGCCGGCGACATCATCGAGACCTTCGAGGAGCGCGAGATCACTCGCACCTGACATGGCCGACCTCGACTTCTTCCTCGACCCGGTGTGCCCCTGGGCATGGATCACCTCCCGGTGGGTGGTGGAGGTGCAGAACCAGCGCAACTACGAGGTCGACTGGCGCTTCATCTCGCTCAAGTTCCTGAACGAGAGCAAGATGGACTACTCCAAGATGCCCGCCGGGTACGCCGAGGTGCACATGGCCGGCACCCGGGGTCTGCGCGTGGCGGCGCGTGCGCGCGCCGAACACGGCAACGAGGCCGTCGGCCGTGTGTACACCGCCCTCGGCACGAGTCTGCACAACAGGGCAGAGCGCGATGCCTTCGCGGCCGACACCCAGGGCCACGTGGCGGCCCTCCTGAACGCCGCCGGACTTCCCGACACCTGGGCGGAGTCCGTGGACGATGAGTCATTCGACGATCTCATCCGCTCCGAGACCGAACTTGCCCTCGAGCGCACGGGCAAGGACGTCGGCACACCGATTCTCACGTTCCGGCCCGGAGGCGCCGACGAGGCGAGTTTCTTCGGGCCCGTCATCTCGCGCATCCCGCGCGGTGCCGACGCACTCAAACTGTGGGACGCAGTCGAGACCGTCGCCACCACCAGCGGCATGGCGGAGCTCAAGCGCTCGCTGCGCGAGCGTCCCGTCTTCGACTGACGTGCCTAATGTGGCGGCCATGAAGGCCGTCTACACGCCCGTTCACCTGCGCCACGACCCACGGGTGGAACTCGAGCGCTCGATCGCGCACTCACCATGGGAGCACATCGGCCGCGGGGAGATCATCAAGGACGTGCTGTCGGCAGACCCGCGCTTCGACGTGGTCGAGCCGCGGGAGTGGGGCACAGGGCCGATCACCGCAGTGCACGACCCCGGCCTTCTCCGGTTCCTCGACGGGGCGTGGGCCGAGTACCAGCGCACGGTCGCCCCGACCCGGGAGGTCGTGCCCGAGGTGTTCCAGATGGCCGGCCTGCGCAACAAGATGTCGGCGGCCTCGGAACCGAGCGCCGTCCTGGGCCGGCTCGGCTGGTGGAGCTTCGAGATCACCACGCCGCTCACGGAGGGAACCTACGAGGCCGCTCGCGGCGCGGTGGACACCGCGCTGACCGCCATGCAGTTCGTGCTCGACGGTGAACGTGCCGCGTACGGGCTGTGCCGACCGCCCGGCCACCACGCGACCACCTCGCTGTACGGCGGGTACTGCTTCTTCAACAACGCGGCTGTCGTCGCCCATCACGTGGCCACCACGACCGGGGTGAAGGTGGCGGTGCTTGATGTCGACTACCACCACGGCAACGGCACCCAGGAGATCTTCTACGACCGCGACGACGTGATGTACGTGTCCCTGCACGGCGACCCCGTGCGTGCGTATCCGTACGCCATCGGGTACGCGGACGAGACCGGTACCGGCAGGGGACTGAACTCCAACGTGAACGTGCCGCTGCCCGCGCGTACCGACGATGATGCCTATCTCGCGGCGCTCGCGCCTGCGCTCGAGCGCATCACGCGGTTCGGTGCACAGTTCCTCGTGGTGTCGCTCGGCCTCGACACTTACGTGACCGACCCCATCTGCGACCTCTCGATCACCACCGACGGCTTCCGTCGGTGCGGGGCCGCTGTGGCCGCGCTCGGCATGCCGACGGTGGTGCTGCAGGAGGGCGGCTACGACGTCCCGAACCTCGGCATCAACGCCCGGTCGTGGTTGACCGGGCTCAGCCCTTCTTGATCGCCTCGATCACCGGCAGCCAGCGCGCCGGGTCGCTCTTGTAGGGCGCGTAGAAGCTGATGCGGCTGATCACGTCGCCGTAGCGGCGGTGCAGTTCGGGTGCGATGCTCTCGGGCTCGCCCACGACGGCGAAGTTGTTCAGGATGTCGTCGGTGATGAGCGAGCCCATCTCCACCCACTTGCCCTGCTTCGAGAGCGTGTTCAGCTCATCCTGCAGTCCGCCCCAGCCGTGGATGTCGAGGACACCGCGGTACGCGGGGGTGGAGCCATAGAACGCGATCTGCTGGCGCGTGCCGGCTGCCGCGGCCTCCATCTCCTTCTCGTTCGAACCGGTGACCACGAAGCTCGGGCCGACGATGTCGAAGCCGTCCATGGTCTTGCCCGCCTTGCGGCGGCCGCGCTCCAGTGCGGGGATGGTGACCTCGCGCAGGTACTTCTCGGTGGTGAAGCCGTGGCAGAGGAAACCGTCGCACACCTCACCGCACACCTCGGTCATCTTCTCGCCGACACCGGCGAGATAGATCTTCGGGCGTCCGAACCCGGCCAGTTCGGCGCGGTCGGGCGTGAAGAAGGGCGTCATCAACGTGTGCTTGTAGAAGTCACCGCGGAACTCGAGCTTGGTGCCGTTCTCCCATGTGTCCCAGATGGCATGGATGGCCTGAACCATCTCGCGCATGCGTGCGGCGGGGTGGCTCCACTCCATGGAGAACCGCTTCTCGATGTGCGGCTTGATCTGGCTGCCGAGGCCCAGCACGAAGCGGCCCTTCGAGAACGCCTGGAGGTCCCAGCCGAGATTGGCGAGCAGCATCGGGTTGCGCGCGAACGCAACAGCAATCGAGGTTCCCAGCTCGATGCGCTCGGTGTGCTCTGCTGCGACCGCAAGTGGAAGGAACGGGTCGTGCGCGGTCTCGGCCGTCCACGCGCCCGAGTACCCGGCTGCCTCCACGTCCTTCGCGGCCTGGGCCGCCTTCGACAGATCCGCGGGGATCCCTCCGTCGACCTTCATGATGTTCCTCCCGGTCCTTGTTCCCGAAGGAACTGTTCCACTTCCGCCGCCAGTTGCTCCGCACTGGGCAGGTCGGATGCGATGTCGATGGCTGTCTGCGTGCGGATCGCGTCGTACGCGGCCTCCATCTTCGACAGCATTTCTACGTGCTCAGGGTTCGAGCGGACGAGTTGGTCCAGCCGTTCGCGCTGGGCAGAGGCCTCGCGCGGCAGGTCCCCGGTGTCGAGGGTGAGCCCCGCCTCGGCGCACACCGCCTCGATCAGCGCCGCACTGCCCGCCGGGTACGGCATGGTGGCGACGTAGTGGGGGATCTGGGCCCAGAACACCATGGCCTCGATGCCGCGCCCGTGCATCTCGTGCTCCAGCACTGCGGCAACACCCGCGGGGGCATCAAGTGAGTTGCGCACGAACGGCAGCCGCGCGGACACGTCGCGGTCCGGGGTGGTGGCAGTGATGCCGACGGGCCGTGTGTGCGGTGCGGCGAACGGGTAGGCACCGAGGCCCACCATCTTGCGCACTCCCATCTCGGTGGCGATGTCGCCGACGGTGCGCGCGAAGAACCGCCACGCGGAGTCCGGCTCGGGCCCGGTGAGCACCAGGATGTCCTTGCCCTTCTCGTCGCGTCCCACGCGCATCTCCGGTGTCGCCCACACGATGCGTGTGTTCACACCCTCGCGCAGCTCCATCACCGGCCGCCTCGCGCGGTAGTCGATGAAGGTGTCGGCGTCAAAGGTGATGAGCTCGGTGGTGCCCGCGGCACGCGAGATGTTCTCCATGGCGACGGCGGCTGCACCGCTCGCGTCGATCCAGCCGGTCAGATTCACGAGCAGCACGGGCTCGTTCAGCTCGGGGAGCCTTCCGTTCACGGTGAAGGGGAGGCCACCGGCGGGACTCATGCGAGCCGCTCCAGGTACGTGGAGGCACGCTGCGCGGCACCGTCGACCTGCACCTTGAAGTGCTCGAGTTCTGCGGGGTCGCGGTCGCCGAGTGCGCCGCCGAGGTAGCGCGCATACACACCCTCGATGATGCAGGCGAGTTTCCAGTACGCGAATGCGGTGTAGAAGTCGAGCTTCGAAATGTCACGGCCTGACTTCTCCGCGTAACGGGCTGCCAGGTCGCCGCGGTCGAGGAAGCCTTCGGCGGTGCACACGGTGTTCGACCATGCACTGCCCTCGTCGGTGGGGCCCGTCCAGTAGACCATCAACAGGCCGAGGTCGGCCATGGGGTCGCCGAGCGTGCAGATCTCCCAGTCGAGCACCGCGATCACGTCAGCGTCGGGGTTCACCATGCAGTTGTCGAGGCGGTAGTCGCCGTGCACGATCGACACGCCGACCTGACCGGGGATGCGCCGCACGAGCTCGTCGTGCACCTGCTCCACGAGGGGAAGGTCGCGCGTGCGCTGGTTCGTGATGTTCTGGTGCCAGCGCTTCAGCTGGCGGGCGATGTAGCCGTCATGCTTGCCGAGGTCCGACAGGCCGACGGCCTCGATGTCGACGGCGTGGATGGCGGCCATGGTGTCCACGATGGACTCGCTCGCACGCCTGCGTGCCGCGGGGGTGAGCACCTGCTCGGCATACGCGCGGTCGCGCACCACCAGGCCGTCCACGAAGCGCATCACGTAGAACGGCAGTTCGTTGACCGATTCGTCGTCACAGAAGCCGAGTGCAGGGGCGACGGGAACGTTGCTGCCGGCGAGGGCGGCGATGATGCGGTGCTCGCGGCCCATGTCGTGGGCACTCGCGAGCCTGTGACCGAGGGGCGGCCTGCGCAGCACGTACCTGTTGCCCGCGGCATCGGTGACGGCGAACGTGAGGTTCGAGTGTCCGCCCGCGATCTGCACGTACGAAAACGGTGCGACGGCACCCGAGATGTTGTCCACCAGCCACTGCTCGACGTTCTCGCTGATTCCGTTCGGCAGGCCCACGTCCAGCAAACTACATCCCGGACGGTGCCCTGTATCGTGTCGCCGTGGCAGTTGACGTGACCGACGCAACCTTCGAGGTGGACGTCATCGAGCGTTCCATGACCGTGCCGGTGCTGGTCGATTTCTGGGCCCCGTGGTGCGGGCCGTGCCGCCAGTTGACACCCATCCTTGAGCGTGTCACCGATGCAACCGGCGGAAAGGTGGTGCTCGCGAAGGTGAACATCGACGAGAACCCCCAGATTGCCGGTGCGCTCGGTGTGCAGTCGATCCCGTTCGTCGTGGCGTTCCGGGACGGCCAGCCGATCGACGGCTTCGTCGGTGCACGCCCCGAGCACGAGGTCCAGCGCGTGGTGCAGGCACTCATGCCCGACCCCACCGAGCAGCGCGTGCTCGACCTTCTGGCCGAGGGCTCGGAGGCCGCCCTGCGCGACGCCGTCGCGTTGATGCCCGCCAGCACCGATGCTGTGTGTTCACTCGCCGAGCACCTGGTGCGCACGGGTGGGGCCGAGGAGGCCCTCGCACTGCTCGCACGTCTTCCCGAGACCGAGCGAGTGCGGCACATCGCGGCATCTGCCCGTCTCGCACTGAACCCGGTCGACGATTTCGATGCCACGCTCGAGGCGCTCATGCCGCGGGTGAAGGCCGACGAGGACGCACGTCGTGAGTTCCTCGACATCCTCGAGACCATGGGACCCGCGGACCCACGCACCGCGAAATACCGCAGGCTGCTCAGCTCGCACCTCTACTGACCGCACCGCCGTTCCGTGCGGCGGGACGGCGCACCCACATGGGGCACATGAACCACGAGGGCCAGGGCCGCGCACTTGTCGACCGGTTGCCGCAGTGGCGCAGTCGGTTCATGGAGTGGCTGAGGTTCCTCGGCTGGCGGCGGGTGGCCGCGTCGGTCGTCGCCACCGTGTCCACTGCAGCCGTTCTGCTCTGGATGTTCGTGCCGTCCCCGGCGCCGGTCGACACCGCGATTCCCGTCGCCACCGCCACCCAGTCGCCGACGCCGCCGCCGGCGGCCGTGACGGTGCGGGTGCATGTCACGGGTGCGGTGCGCAGGCCCGGGGTGTACGAACTGTCGTCCGGCGACCGTGTCGTTGATGCGCTGGAAGCGGCCGGAGGTGCGTCGGCCGATGCCGACCTGGAGGCCATCAACCTCGCCCAGACTCTCCTCGACACCGAGCAGATTCTCGTGCCGCGGCGCACCGCACACAGTCCGCGTCGTGCGCCCGCACCGCGGCTGCGGCCCTCCCCGCGGCCGCGCACCGTCCCGACCACCGTGCCGCCTGTTCCGCCCGCCGCCACGTCGGTGCCGGTCCCTTCCGGTGAACCGACGCCCGGCACATCAGTGCCGGCAACGAAGATCAACATCAACTCCGCGACGGCAACGGAACTCGACACACTTCCCGGCATCGGGCCCACCACCGCGCGCGCGATCATCGATCACCGCCGCACGAAGGGCCCGTTCAGGAAGGTCGAGGACCTCATGAACGTGGCCGGCATCGGTCCCACGCGCTTCGCGCGCATCAAGCCGTTGGTGACGGTGTGATCAGAGTGCGCCGAGCACCAGCGCGGACAGCAGCACCGCGCCCACGGCGCCGAGCCACAGGCCCGAACCGATGACCACGAACTCACGCAGCCACTCCCGCCACCCGGCCACCGCGCGGCGTGTCACGCGGGCCGCGGCCATCTGGCCGAGCACCCACCACACCACGAGGCTCACCCCCACGGCAACCGCGAGACGAGCGGCCCCGTCGGCTGCCGGCACACCGAGCACCGGCATCATGGGGAACGCGGCGACGAGGGCCACAAACCCCACGGCCCCTCCCGCTGCACCCCCCACGACGAGGTCGAGGAAGCGCCCGCAGAGCGCAAGCGCTAGCGCGAGGCCCACGGATGTGGCGCCCCCTCGGCGCCTCACCGACCTGCGGGTGTGAACGATGCCGCCAGGGAATGACTCTCTCGCGGCAGGGGCGTCGACGGGCACCGAGGAATCGTACGACGCGGCCCACGCCCGTCGTGGGCACCGCTCGCTCGCATCTGTTGGTCCGGCAGTGACCGTTGCCTGTGTCCTGTGGGTCTCCACCGTCATCGGCCGGTACACGGGCGGTGCGGGACTTCCTGCAGGGGCCACGGTCGCTCTCATGGGTGCCGCGTGGTGCGTGCACGTTGCGCGCCCGCGAATGTCGGCCCACGGTGCGCTGGTGCTCGTGGTGTGTGCAGGCCTCGGCGGCGGTGTGCGCGAGTGGTCTGCCTCCCAGGTGCCGGCGGGGCCCTGTGGCGGGGAGGTGCGTGTGGTCTCTGACCCGGTCTCCCGTGCCGGGTTCGCCTCGCTGGTGGTGCAGACCGGCGGGCACCGTGTGCGGGCGACCGGGAACGGTGCCGTCGCGGCGGCGATGTCGATGATGCGGGCGGGGGAGCGCGTGATGGTCGACGGAACGTGCGCACCCGTGCCGGCCGAGATGCGGTCTCGAGAGTTGGTGGCGCACGTGACCGGCCGGATGTCGGTCGGTGCGGTCACCGGGCAGGTCTCCGACGGCGGGGGTACGTGGAGGGCGGCGAACAGGGTGCGTGCACTCGTCGTCCGCGGCACCGGGCACCTCACCGACGACGACCGCGCGCTGTTCCTCGGTCTCGTGATGGGCGATGACTCCGGTCAGTCGCGCTCCACGGTGGATGACTTCCGGCGCAGTGGCCTGTCGCACCTGTGCAGTGCATCCGGGCAGAACGTCGCGTACCTCATGGCGGCCGCGGGTCCGTTGCTGCGCAGGCTGTCGCCGGGTGCGCGCCTCGTTGCCTCGCTCGGGGTGATCGTGATGTTCTTGTTCCTCACGCGCGGTGAACCCTCGGTGCTGCGGGCATCGGCGATGGCGGCTGTTGCCGCATTGAACCTGCACGGCGGGCGTCCCTCGAACGGCAGGGTGGTGCTGGCCACCGCCGTCACTGCACTGCTGGTGGTCGACCCGATGCTGGCGTTCAGTGTGGGGTTCATGCTGTCGGCCGGTGCGACAGCGGGTCTTGCATGGCTGTCGCACCCGCTTGCCCACCGGCTCGGGGTGCCGTCGGTGGTCGCTGCCACTCTCGCCGCGCAGCTCGGCACACTTCCCGTGGCACTCACGGTGTTCGGTCGTGTGCCGTTCGTGTCTGTTCTCACGAACCCGCTCGCGGTGCCGGTGGCGGGCGCAGTGATGCTGGTGGGCCTGCCTGCGGCGGCGGCAGCCGCACTGCTGCCCGCACCGGTCGGGGCGGTTGTCGGTGCGGTGCTCTCTCTGCCGGTGCGTTTCGGCGCCGCCGTGGCATCGACCGGCGCCGCACTCGACCCGCGGGGCACCGCCGCCGTGGCGGCGTGGGGAGGCCTGGTTGCCGTGGCCGTCGTCCGCTGGCGACGACGCGCGCATGTGGGAAGGGAGGGGCATGGCCGTCTGGGTGATCACCGGTGCGGAGGCACTCGCGGGTCTCGAGCTCACCT
>JBJTBF010000015.1:0-12674 GCA_046091145.1 Acidimicrobiales bacterium
CGGGGGGCGGAGGGCACGTCTCGAGTCACGTGTGGCTCAGCCCGCTCACGGGCAGGCGGCCACCGATCCGGCTGTGACGCCCTGGCAGACGTTCTCCTTGGTCGTCCAGCCCGCGTCGATGACGTCGCCCAGGTTGTCCTGAGTGACGGGCTTCGGTGCGAGGAAGATCGACGAGATGGAGTTGCCACCGGGTGTGGTGAAGGGTCCTGCGCCCGAGATGGCCGCGGCATCGCCGTTCGAGCACAGCGCGACGGCTGCCTCACCGGCGGCCTTGCCGAGCTCGCGTGCGTCCTTCCACACGGTCAGGGACTGTGTGCCGAGTGCGACGCGGTTGATGGCTGCCTGCTCGGCATCCTGACCGGAGACAGCGACCTTGCCGGCCAGACCCTGGGCCTCGAGAGCGGCGATTGCGCCACCGGCCATGCCGTCGTTCTCTGCGAGAACGGCGTCAACCTTGTTGCCTTCTGCGGTGAGCACCTGCTCCATCGTTGCCTGGGCGTTCTTCGGGTCCCAGTTGTCGGTGTAGGTCTCGCTCACGATCTTGATGTCACCGGCAGCAACAGCGGCGCCGATGACCTCTTCGTAGCCTTCACGCAGGAAGTCGGAGTTGGCATCGGTCTTGCTGCCCTTGATGATGACGTAGTTGCCCTTGGGCACGCGCTTGAAGACCTCTTCGGCCTCCATCTTGCCGACACCCTTGTTGTCAAACGTCAGGTAGAGGGCCTTCGGCTCCTCGATCAGACGGTCATATGCGACAACCGGAACGCCGGCCTCGATTGCGCTTGCGACTGCCGGCTTGATGGCCGTGCCGTCCTGTGCGAGCACGATGAGTGCCTTTGCGCCCTGCGAGATGAGGTTCTCGAGGTTGGTGGCCTGGGTCTCGGCGGACGACTTCGCGTCGTTCGAGATGTAGGTGCCGCCGGCTGCCTCAATGGCTGCCTTGATGGCGGGCTCGTCCCACTTCGCCCAGCGCTCTTCCTGGTAGTTGTTCCACGACACGCCGACGGTGCAACCGTCGCCGCCCGCAGCCGCTGTGGACTCCGAGCTCGAGTCGTCAGATCCGCCGCACGCGGTGAGTGCGAGTGCACCCACGGCGAACAGAGCCGCAAGTTTTCTTGCCCTCATGTATTCCCCCTGTCAGGTCCGCCCCAGTGGCGGTTTCGCAACCGTAGCACAGGGGCGCACAACGCCAACCAAGTACCGACGGGCTCCCGTTCGGGTCACCGGCCGGGGGTTAGCGTCGGGCTCCGTGAGGAACCGGCCTTCCCGTCCCGTCGGGGCCATCGGACTCGTGTTCTTCGCCAACGGGGCATCGTTCGCGAACTGGCTGCCCCGTATCGACGAGGTGCGCGACGCGATCGGGGTGGGCAACAGGGGCCTCGGGATCGCACTTCTCGGCGGGGGTCTCGGGGGCATCCTGGGGTCCCTGCTGGCGGCACGTGTGCTGCGGCCGGGTGCGGTTCTCGACGTCCTGCGTCGCTCCGCGGTTGCGCTCGCGCTTGCATTCCCCCTGATCGCGGTGGTTCCCGGGGTCCCCGCATTGCTCGTGCTGCTGACGTTCCTCGGGCTCGCCGACGTTCTCTGCGACACCGCAATGAATGCAGAGGCGGCGGCCGTCCAGGCGACAACGGAGAGTTCGATCATGCAGCGCATCCACGGCATGTGGAGCGTGGGGTTCGTCGCGGGGAGCATCGTCGGGTGGGTCGCCTCGGTGGTCGGGGTTCCGCTCGCGCTGCATCTTGTGGGGGTGTCCCTGGTGCTGCTCACCGTGTCCGTGCGGTCGGTGGCCGCGCTCGCATCCACCGTGGCCCATGCCCCGGCCGGTGACACCTCGACGCCCGCGTCCGGGTGCGCTGCCGGGTGGCGCTTCACGCCCGCGCTGGCGGCCGTACCGTTGCTTGCGCTCGGTGCCGCCGCCCTCGAGAGCACCCCGAACGACTGGAGTGCCGTTGCGCTGCGCGATGCGCTCGATGCGGGACGCCTGAAGGGTGCAGGCCCGGTGGTGTTTGCCGCAGCGATGCTCGTGGGCAGGTTCCGCGGTGACCGGATGATCGATGCACTCGGTGCGACCCGGGTGATGCTTGCCTCCCTCGTGTCGGTCGGCGCCGGCGTCGCCACCATCGTGATGGCCCCGCATGCCGTCGTCGCACTCTGCGGGTTCGCTCTGTGGGGTCTCGGCGTGAGCGTGATGTTCCCGCAGGTGTACCTGATGGCAGCGAACGCGAACAGTGACCGCCCCGGTGCCGGACTCGCCGCGATGACATTGGCCCAGCGCGGGGGTTTCATGGCCACCACGGCGTCGATGGGGGTCCTGTCCGCGTCGGGGAACTTCGATGCGGCGTTCACCACGGTGTTCACCGTGGCGGCCGTGTTGTGGTTGGCCGGCCTGACGTGGTCACATGGTGCCGGCACGAACGGGAGAGAGGCGGCGGCGACATGACGTTCCGTTGGGGCATTGCGGGAACCGGGCGCATCGCGGGTGACTTCGCGCGCGACCTCGCGAACGTGGAGGACGCATCGCTCGTTGCGGTCGGGAGCCGCAGCATCGAGAGTGCCCGAGCGTTTGCCGGGGCCCGCTCCGTGGCCCGCGCCCACGGTTCCCTCGGGGAACTTGCCTCCGACCCGGACGTCGACATCGTGTACGTGGCCGGCATCCACCCCGTCCACCGTGAGCAGGCCGTCACGCTCATGCGCGCCGGAAAACACGTGCTCGTGGAGAAGCCGATGGCCATGAACGCGGCTGAGGTCGCCGACATGGTCGAGGTGTCGAAAAGCACGGGTCGGTTCCTCATGGAGGCGATGTGGACGAGGTTCAACCCGCTCCATGTGGAGCTGAAGCGACGCATCGACACCGGTGGGTTCGGTCGCATCATGTCGGTGGAGAGCGACTTCTCCTTCGCGGCCCCGAGAGACCCCGCGCACCGTCTGTTCGACCCCGCCAAGGGCGGCGGCGCACTGCTCGACGTGGGCATCTACCCGATCACGCTTGCGTGGTGGTGGCTGGGGAAGCCCGGGGACGTGTCGGCCGACGGCCGCATCGGACCCACGGGTGTCGACGAGGACGTGTCGATGCGGATGAGATGGAAAGACGGTGCCTCCGCGGAACTGACGTGTGGCTCCACACGTGACGGTGCGAGGACCTCGACCATCACGTGCGAGTCGGCCATACTGCACATCCCGGCGCCGGCCCACTCCTCGCCCGTCGCCGAGATCCGCACCGCACAGGGGACGGAGAACGTGCAGTGCGCGCGGCCCGGTCTTCACCACCAGGTCGCCGAGGTCCACCGCTGCGTGGCGGCCGGTCTCACGGAAAGCCCGCGCATGAGCCACGCCGACAGCATCGGCGTCGCCACGCTGATGGACGGCATCCTCGCCTCTCTGCACTCCCGCTGACCGCCCCAGGTTCCGCAAGTACGATCGGCATAGTGACTTCCTCCCCTGCACCCACGCCGACACCGTCCGACAGGTTCTCCTTCGGGATGTGGACGATCGGATGGCAGGCGCGCGACCCCTTCGGCGAGCCCACCCGTCCGCCGCTCGACCCGCTGCATGCGGTTGACAAGCTGGCGGAGCTCGGCGCATGGGGCATCACCTTCCACGATGACGACCTCGTGCCGTTCGGCAGCTCGCCGGCGGAGCGCGACGCGATCGTGTCGCGGTTCAGGGACCGCCTTGCATCCACCGGCATCTGCGTGCCGATGATCACCACCAACCTCTTCTCGCACCCCGTGTTCAAGGACGGAGGTTTCACCAGCAACAACCGCGACGTACGCCGCTACGCGCTGCGCAAGGTGCTGCGCAACATCGAGCTGGCCGCCGATCTCGGCGCGAGGACCTTTGTGCTGTGGGGCGGCCGTGAGGGAGCGGAGTACGACCACGCGAAGGACGTGCGCGCGGCACTCGACCGTTACGCCGAGGCGATGAACACCTTGACCTCGTTCGTGATCGAGCGGGGCATCGACATCCGCTTCGCCATCGAGCCCAAGCCCAACGAGCCCCGTGGTGACATCCTGCTGCCCACCGTCGGCCATGCCATCGCGTTCATCGAGCGTCTGGAGCACTCCCACCTCGTGGGCCTGAACCCCGAGGTCGGCCACGAGCAGATGGCGGGTCTGAACTTCACGGCTGGCATCGCACAGGCGATGTGGCAGGGCAAGCTGTTCCACATCGACCTGAACGGCCAGCGCGGCATCAAGTACGACCAGGACCTCGTGTTCGGCCACGGTGACCTCATCAACGCGTTCAGTCTCGTCGACCTGCTGGAGTTCGGGGGCGTCGGCGGTGCCCCCGCCTATGACGGTCCGCGCCACTTCGACTACAAGCCCTCGCGCACCGAGGACATGGACGGCGTGTGGCACTCCGCGGCCGCGAACATGCGCATGTACCTGCTGCTGAGGCAACGCGCGGCCGCGTTCCGCGACGACCCCGAGGTGCAGGAGGCGCTCGAGGCCGCCCGCGTGCACGAACTGTCGGAACCCACGCTCGCGCGCGGAGAGAGATGGTCGGACATCATCGCGAACGACTCGATCGCCTCGTTCGACGTGGATGCCGCCGGTGCCAAGGGCTACGGCTTCGTGCGCCTGCACCAGCTCGCGGTCGAGCACCTCATGGGCGCCCGTTGACATGACACTCGTCGCGGGGGTGGACTCCTCGACGCAGTCCTGCAAGGTCGTCATCCGTGACACCGCCACCGGCGCGGCGGTGCGGCACGGCTCGGCCCCCCACCCCGACGGCACCGAGGTGAACCCCGCAGCATGGCTGGATGCCCTGAACGCGGCTGTCGCCGCTGCCGGCGGACTGGACGATGTCGCTGCGCTGTCGGTCGCGGGCCAGCAGCACGGGGCGGTGTGCCTGGACGAGGACGGCAACGTGGTGCGGCCCGCGCTCCTGTGGAACGACACCCGTTCGGCGTCGTGCGCGGCGGACCTCGTGAACGAGCTCGGCGCACCGGCATGGGTGGAGGCAACCGGCTCTGTACCGGTCGCCTCGTTCACCGTCACGAAACTGCGCTGGATCGCGCAGCACGAACCGCACCTCGCGCGGCGAATCGCCGCGGTGTGCCTCCCCCACGACTATCTCATGTGGCTGCTGCGCGGTTCGTGCGACCTCGACGACCTCGTCACCGACCGCTCCGACGCATCGGGCACCGGGTACTTCGACCCCGTCGGCGGTGGATACCGTCGCGACCTGCTGGTTCACGCGCTCGGCCGTGACGTGATCCTCCCGCGCGTGCTCGGCCCCGGCGACACCGTGTCATGGGGCGAACGGGTGATGGGCGCCGGTGCCGGCGACAATGCCGCGGCTGCACTGGGTGCGGACGCGGGTGACGAGGTGATGGTGTCGCTCGGGACGTCCGGCACCGCGTTCGTCCGCAGCCCTGTGCCGGCCCGCGACGTCACCGGTGCGGTCGCGGGTTTCGCGGACGCAACAGGCAGCTACCTGCCGCTCGTGTGCACATTGAACGCGGCACGCGTTCTCGACAGTGCCGCGGGAATGCTGGGTGTCGACCACGCAGGTCTGTCAGCGCTCGCTCTCTCTGCCCCCTCGGGTGCCGACGGCCTCGTGATGGTGCCGTACCTGGCCGGTGAGCGCACCCCGAATCTTCCCGATGCCACCGGGGCGTTGATGGGCATGACCGGTGCGAACACGACACCTGCGCACGTCGCGCGGGCCGCGGTGGAGGGGATGCTGTGCGGACTTGCCGATGCGCTCGATGCACTCGTGCACCAGGGAGCCTCGATCGCGAGGGTGCGCCTGGTGGGCGGTGCCGCCGCCTCGCCTGCCGTGCGCACGGTGGCAGCGGAAGTGTTCGGTGTCCCGGTGACGGTTCCACCTGCCGGCGAGTACGTGGCCGACGGTGCCGCGCGCCAGGCCGCGTGGGCCCTCACCGGGGGGTTCCCGCGGTGGGAGCTCGACGGACCATGCACCGAGCACACCGCCGACCGTGCGGAGCATGTACGGGAACGATACGCCGACGCGCGGGGCCACTGGTTGTCGGGCTCAGCGCGCTGAGGGGAACCGGTCGGCACCGGTGACGTGCCCGGCCTCGATGCTCCTCGGGTTGTCGAGAACCGCGCCCGTGCAGTCCGCGAGCCGCGTCATCATCTCGAAGTTCGCCACCACGGCGGCGGCGTCCACCGTGGCGGCCTCACCGACCGCGGCGAGAAGTGCCTCACGGGCGGAGGTGAGCTCCGCCGCATCGGCGGCGGGAGACGTGGCGGCAACGGCGAAGCGACGGAGTTCCGCCGCGTGCCGCATGTCGACCTCCATCGACGTGAGGTCCACACGGATCGATTGTTCGTGGCCGCTCCAACTGAGCATGGCTGCGTGCGATGCAGTTCAATAGTGGCACTCGCGACCGGCCGACACGCTGACTGCCACCAGTTCCATCTCGGGACGCGAGAGGGTGCCCCGCGTCCACCGCGGGTCGACCATCTCGGCATCGGGGATGTACTGCACGTCCGCGAGCCGCCAGAGGTTGTCGTGCACCCGCGGCACCGCGGAGAGCGCCTGCACCACCGCGGCTGTCGCGTCGGCCGGCGCCGCCACCGGCACCCAGTTGAGTTGCGCGGCGGCGAGTGCCGGTGCCGGTTCACGAGTGGGTTCACCGTTCCCCGCAGCGACAGGTTCGGGGGCGGGCAGACCGAGACAACGGCGCAGTGACGTGGTGGCAGCCACGAGGCACACGAGCCCCACGAGCTCGACGTAGGGAAGCTCGCCCAGTTCTTCTCGGGTGCGCTCGTACCAGTCGCGGGTGATCGTGGACGAGTGCCGCGCCATGCGTGCTGCCACCCGGTGCGCAGCAACCGGGGCATCCCCTGCCCCGCCACCGAGCCAGGCAATCACGTCGGAATCGGTCGCCCACGGGGCCAGCGGCACCTCTGCCCACATCGCGCGCGCAGCAGTGGCAGCGAGGGAACGGCGCTCACCGGCCGACCACCACGTGCCTGCAGACACCAACGAGGTCCGCGCCGCCGCGTGCGCAGCGGCCAGGTCGGGTCGCACCGTGACGCTCATGCAGCAGACACTAGGGCGCGGGCGTCGAGACCGCGTCGAAGTCGAGGCCGATGTCGAGCACCACCGAGGAGTGCGTGAGTGCCCCCACGCTGATGAAATCAACACCTGTCGACGCCACATCGTGCGCGTTCGCGAGCGTGAGCCCGCCGCTGGCCTCCAGCAACACCGCACGGCCCGTTGCCGCCCGGTGCGCACGTGCCACCTCGACCGCCTCGCGCAGGACGACCGGCGGCATGTTGTCGAGCAGCACGAGGTCTGCCCCCGCGTCAATTGCCTCGCGCAGCTGCTCGATGGTGTCCACCTCGATCTCGATCGGCACACCTGCCGCGTGCGCGCGGACGGCGGCGAATGCCTCACGGACACCGCCGGCCGCCGCGATGTGGTTGTCCTTCACGAGCGCAGCGTCACTCAGGCTCATGCGGTGGTTCTGCCCACCACCGCAGCGCACCCCGTACTTCTCGAGCGGCCGCAGCATGGGTGTCGTCTTGCGGGTGTCGCGCACCACCGCACCGGTGCCGGCCACCGCATCGACCCATTGCGACGTTGCTGTGGCGATGCCCGAGAGATGACACAGCAGGTTGAGCGCGGTGCGCTCGGCCGTGAGCATGCTGCGCGTGGGTGCGGTGACCCGCAGCAGGACATCGCCCTTCGTGACGCGCTCGCCGTCGGCCGAAAAGCGTTGCACCGTCACGTTCTCCGCACCGCACACGGTCTCCACCACGGCGACCGCGACATCCAGCCCGGCGACGCACCCGTCGGCGCGCGCGCCGAACGACACCACCCTGCGCTGGCCGGCGGGCACGGTGGCCTCCGAGGTGATGTCGGTGCCGCCGTCGAGATCCTCGCGCACGGTGCGTGCAATCACGTCAGCCACCCACGCGGCATCCAGGCCCTGCACGGTGAGACGCGCCGACGTGTCGTCGCTGATGCCGTGCAGCGTGCTCACGCGGTCTCCATGTGTCCGTTGTGCAGCGTCACCTCGAGGTGACGCATCCACGATGGGTCGGGATCGGTGTGGTCAACCCTGCGGTGGCAGCCGCGGCTCTCGGTGCGCGCCTGCGCGGCGGTGATCACCGCGCTCGCAACCGTGAGCATGTTGGTGGCCTCGAACGCCTTGCGTGTGGGCACCACGGCGGGCGACACATTCGTCGCCAGCGTGTCGAGGATGGCCTGCGCGTTCTTCATTCCCTCGGGCGTGCGCAGCACCCCCACGTAACGCGACATCGCCGCGCGCAGCGCACCGCGGTGGTAAGAGTCCAGCAGTCCACTGTCCTCCGGCAGCGGAAGCACGGTCACCTCGGGCGGCAGGTTCCAGCCGAGTGCACGGCCCACACGTGTGCCGGCCACCACGCCCTCGGTGAGGCTGTTCGAGGCGAGACGGTTCGCGCCGTGCACGCCAGTGCACGCGGCCTCGCCCACCACGTACAGACCCTGCAGTGCGGTGACGCCGTCGAGATCGGCGCGCACTCCCCCGCACACATAGTGCGCGGCCGGTGCCACGGGGATCAGCTCACGCTGCGGGTCGAGCCCTGCGTCGCGGCACGAGGTGGTGATGGTGGGAAAACGTTCGGTAAAGCGCTTGATGCCGCGCGCATCGAGGTACACGTGGTCGTCGATGCCGGCGGGTGCCTCGGACATGCGCCGGCTGATGGCGGCCGCCACCACGTCACGTGGGGCGAGGTCCTCCTGGGGGTGCATGCCGCGCATCACGCGCCGGCCTGCGGCATCCACGAGGAACGCCCCCTCCCCGCGCACGGCCTCGCTGATGAGTGCCTGCTGGCCGGTTGCGTCGGGCCCGCGCCACAGCACCGTGGGGTGGAACTGGATGAACTCGAGATCCGCCACGGGCACCCCGGCGCGGATGGCGAGAGCGATGCCGTCACCGGTGACCGCGGGCGGGTTCGACGTGGAGGCATACACCTGGCCGTATCCGCCGGTGGCAATCACCACGGCGCGCGCGTGCACGGTGCCGACGCTCTCGACCCCGCCGTTCTCGTCCAGCATCGCCACGGTGACACCGGCGACCGCCCGCTTGCCGCGGGAGTCGACGCCGATGATGAGGTCGAGTCCGAAGGCGTGCTCGGCGATGCGGACCCCGGCGAGCCGCACGGACTCATCGAGGGTGCGCTGCACCTCAGCGCCGCTCTGGTCACCGCCCGCATGCACGATGCGGTTGTGCGAGTGGCCGCCCTCGCGGGTGAGCGCCACCGTGCCGTCGCTGCCCGGGTCGAACGATGCCCCGAGGCGCATGAGGTAACGGATGGCGGTCGGTGCCTCGGTGACGAGGGTGCGCACCGCGGTCTCGTCGCACAGGCCGGCGCCGGCCTCGAGCGTGTCGCGCACGTGGTTCTCGAGCGAGTCGCCCGGGTCGAGCACGGCGGCGAGGCCGCCCTGGGCCCACGCGGTGCTGCCGGAGGCGAGTGCGTCCTTCGTGACCAGCAGAACGTCGCGCACGGGGCGTGCAGCGAGGGCGGCAGACAGTCCAGCGGCGCCGGAGCCGAGCACCACCACGTCGGCCTCGGCCGTCCACGTCGGTTCGGGCGCCGCGAGGCGCGCGGGGATGCCGCTACTCGCCGACACGCGACGGCGTGCCGATGGCGATCATGCGCTCGACAGAGGCACGCGCCCTGTCGGCGATGTCACGCGGCACGTCGACGACGTCGTTGCCGGTGCGCAGCGCGTTCTCGAGCTTCTCGGGCGTGATCATCTTCATGTACTTGCACACCGCCGCACGGTTCACCGGGGCGAACTCGGTGGTGGGGTTCACCTTGTGCATCTGGTGGAGCATGCCCGTCTCGGTGGCAACCAGCACCTTGCGCGACTTCGTGGTGCGCGCGGCCTCGAGCATGCCGCCGGTGGAGAGAATGCGCGTGCGCTCCTTCGGCACCACGCCCTGCGACGCCAGGTACATGGCGCTCGTGGCGCAGCCGCACTCGGGGTGCACGAACAGCTCGGCATCTGGCTCGGCCGCGACCATCGCCTTCAGTTCCGCACCGTTGATGCCCGCGTGCACGTGGCACTCGCCCATCCAGATGTGCATGCTGCGGCCGGTCATGCGCTGCACGTGCGCCCCGAGGAACTGGTCGGGACAGAAGAGGATGTCGCGGTCTGCCGGCACCGACTGCACGACCTCGACGGCATTCGAGCTGGTACAGCAGATGTCGGTCTCTGCCTTCACCGCGGCCGTGGTGTTCACGTAGCTGACGACGACCGCACCGGGGTGCTCGTCCTTCCACGCACGCAGCTGGTCGGCGGTGATGGTGTCGGCCAGTGAGCACCCTGCGCGCTCGTCGGGGATGATGACCGTCTTGTCGGGGCTGAGGATCTTCGCGGTCTCGGCCATGAAGTGCACGCCGCAGAAGATGATGGTGGACTGCGGGACGGTGGCCGCGATGCGCGACAGTGCGAGCGAGTCGCCGACATGGTGCGCGACATCCTGGATCTCGGGCACCTGGTAGTTGTGCGCGAGGATGACCGCGTCCTTCTCTTCTGCGAGTGCGCGGACCCGGGCGGCCCAGTTCTGGTCGGGGGTTGTCACGCCCTCAGGTTATGGGGAGACTGCACCACTAGTTCGCTTGTGAAGACATGCACACGGCCAGCGGACAAGTGTCACGCCGGCACGGCACCTCGCGCACACGGCGGCTCGAACCAGAAGCGCGCGATCGCCTCGGCGAGCGAACCAGTCGCCGACCCGGGGTCGGTGACGACCTCGTCGGGAGTGTCGGCGAAACGCAGCACGCTCGCGGTGCCGTCGTTCGACACGAGAACGGTGAGTCGCACACGGCGACGCTGCGCGTGCTCGCTCGGCATGCAGGACGCCTCGCCGTTGTCGTCGAGGGGTGCGGCCCACCCCGTGGTGACGATGGCGGCAGCCCCGAACGAACGCGCGAGCGCGCTGGTGGGTTCGCTCAGCAGTCGGTACACATCGGGGTGCGAGCCGAGGAGGCACGGCGGCGGGTCGTCTACCACCGCATCGGGCATGTTGATGCCGTACAGACGGGCGCCGGAGAGCTCGAAGGAATCGATCATGCCGTGGAGCTTCTGCTCGGTGTGCACGGCGAGGTCCATGACGGCGGTGGGAGCTTCGGGTTCGTTGTTCACGGCGGCCATGTGTACGCCCGCGGAGTGTCCCGGCAGGCCGGAATCAGATGTGCACGGGTCAGACGGTGAGGCCGTGCGCGGTGCGCACCAGCCGTGCACCGAAACGGCGGCCGGGGCTTGTACCCATGCGCTCGAGCGGGCCGCTGAGGCTGACCGCCGCAACGATCTCGCCGGTGGCATCCACCACCGGGGCGCTCACGGATGCCACTCCCTTCTCACGTTCCTCGGAACTCTCGATCCAGCCGCCCGGGGTTGTGCGCTGGCCCGCCAGCACCCGTCCCGCGGACCCGCGCGACAGCGGCAGCAGCGCACCCACCGGCACGATCCAGCGCAGGCCGTGTGTGGACTCCCAACTCACGATGCAACGTCGCGACGCACCCTCCGCCACGTACACCTGCACGCTCTCGCCGGTCTCGTCACGAAGTTCCTGTGCCGCCTCACGGGCGCGCTCGATCCACGGGAACTGCCGGGTGGCGGCGCTCGCCAGGCCGACGAGCGAGGCGCCCACGCAGAACGCGCCGTCGGCGTCGCGGCGCACCGCGCCGTGTGTCTCGAGTGCCATCAGCAGACGGTGCGCGGTGGCCCGCGGGAGCTTCGTCGCCTGCACCACCTGAGCGAGGGTCATCGGTTCCTCGGCGAGAGCGTTCAGCACGGTGAACGCCTTGTCCAGGACACCAACACTCGATACACTTTCCATTGACTGGGAAGTGTATCCCAGATATTGAGACGGCACACACGTCGCCGGACGAGGTGAACAGATGACGACACCGATGACCCTGCCCCAGAAGGTGTGGGACCAGCACGTGGTGCACGCCGCACCCGGCGAGGCCGACCTCCTCTACAGCGACCTCCACCTCGTGCACGAGGTGACGAGCCCGCAGGCATTCGACGGTCTGCGCATGAGCGGGCGAACCATCCGCCGGCCCGACCTCACCGTGGCCACCGAGGACCACAACGTGCCCACACAGGACATCCACCTGCCGATTGCAGACCCGATCTCGGCGCGCCAGGTGCAGGTGCTGCGCGACAACGCCGAGGAGTTCGGCTTCACCCTCTTCCCGATGGGTGACCCGGGCCAGGGCATCGTGCACGTGATCGGACCCGAGCAGGGACGCACGCTCCCGGGCATGACCATCGTGTGCGGCGACAGCCACACGGCAACCCACGGCGCGTTCGGCGCGCTCGCGTTCGGCATCGGCACGAGCGAGGTGGAGCACGTGCTCGCCACGCAGACGCTCCCCCAGTCGCGGCCGAAGTGGATGTCCGTCACGGTGGAGGGCAACCTCCCCGCCGGTGTCACCGCGAAGGACATCATCCTCGCGATCATCGGTGAGATCGGCACGGGCGGCGGCATCGGCCACGTGATCGAGTACCGCGGCTCGGCCATCCGTGCGCTGTCCATGGAGGGCCGCATGACGGTGTGCAACATGAGCATCGAGGCGGGCGCGAAGGCCGGCCTCATCGCCCCCGACGAGACCACGTTCGCCTACCTGAAGGGACGCCCGAACGCACCGCAGGGTGCCGCATGGGACGCCGCCGTGGAGGCATGGCGGAAG
>JBJTBF010000016.1:0-11676 GCA_046091145.1 Acidimicrobiales bacterium
GTGCAGGGCACGGTCCACCCGGGGCGCATCTTCCGCAAGGCAGGGGCGCGTGCAGGTGACATCGCCGTCCTGTCGAAGCCGCTCGGCACCGGGCTCGTGACGGCGGCCGGCGACGACCACGAGAAGCGAGCGGCAATCGCCGGCATGCGCACGGTGAACCGCGCCGCATCGGAGGCGCTGCGCCGCGCCGGTGCAGCGGTGCACGCGGTCACCGACGTGACCGGGTACGGGCTCGCGGGTCACGGTTGGGAGATGGCGGAGAGGTCCTCGGTCGTTCTTGCCCTCGACGCATCGTCGCTGCCGCTCTACCCCGGTGCGAGACGCATCGCGGAGGCAGGCACGCGCACCGGCGGGGACCCACGCAACCGTGAGTACGTCGGCGGGAGGTTCGTGTCATCGGCGGACCCGGCATCCGTCGCACTGTGCATGGATCCGCAGACCTCCGGTGGGCTGCTTGCCGCTGTCGAGCCGTCGGCAGTCGCGCAACTCGAGCGCGAGGGTTTCGTGGCAGTCGGGCGTTTCGTCGACGGCGAGCCCGCGGTGACACTGGGCTGACATCACGGCCCGTCGGCACGGGCCCGCAGGTACGATTCCACACGTGGCCGTGCTCCGATTGTTCGCATCGGCACGCGAGGCCGCCGGAACCGCGAGGGCCGAGGTGCCCGGTGCCACCGTGGGTGATGTGATCGACGGGGCGTGCTCGCGCTTCGGCCCGGCATTCGAGGCCGTCGTGTCCACCAGCAAGGTCTGGTTGAACGGTGAGGAAGTGCCGCGTGACCGGGCCGTGGGGGACAATGATGAGGTGGCGGTTCTGCCGCCGGTGAGTGGAGGTTCGTGATGACCGAGGGGAACAGGTCGCTCGCCGAGATCCGCGCCGAACGTTCCTCGCTGCAGCGCGAGGAGGACATCGTGTCGTTCGTGCGCCGGGTCGCGCAGGGGCGGATGGATCTCGTGGCCGACGAGCAGCGTCGCCGTGCCGGTGGGTCCGATGCGCCGGTGCGCCCTCTCGAGGAGCGCCTCGCCGAGGTGTTCGGCCAGCAGCAGGGCGGCGGCAGCGCGCGTCCACCGCGCGAGACCGAGGTGCCCACCGACCACGAACTCCTGCTCCAGGTCGACGAACTGTGCGACTCGCACGGGTTCGGCAGCATGGAGACACTGGATGACAAGTCGCTCGCGGAACTGTCGGATGCCCTCGGCATGTTCGAGAAGGAATGCAGCCGTCTCCGCCACGGGATGTTCGAGCGCATCGACGCACTCACCGCCGAGGTCGTGCGCCGTGTGCGCGAGGCCGGCGGCGCCGGTGCCGTCATCGAGGACAAGTGAGCCTGCGGCCGTGACACGCACGCCCGCCGACAGGCTGCACGAGGTCGGGGAGTTCATCCGTCAGCAGCGCGAGAACGCCCAGCAGAGCATCCGCGACCTCGCCCGTGCGGCCGGTGTGTCGAACCCGTACCTCAGCCAGATCGAACGCGGCATCCGTCGACCCTCGGCGGAGATACTCCAGCAGATCGCGCGCGCACTCGAGATCTCCGCCGAGAGCCTGTATGTGCGGGCGGGCATTCTCGACGGCACGCCGGAGAAGCCGACCTCTGTGCCCGAGTCGATAGCGAACGACGGTCGGCTCACCCCGGAACAGAAGCAGAGCCTGTTGTCCGTCTACAGGTCCTTCGTGGTCGCGAACGATGCGGCGGCAGGGACTGCCGGGGAAGGGAATCCCACGGCCGCTGGATAGGTTGAACAACCCATGCAGCGCGCAGCAATTCTCTCCATGCACACGTCGCCGCTGGCCCAGCCGGGTGTCGGTGACGGTGGCGGAATGAACGTGTACGTGCGCGAGCTGGTGTCCGCACTGGCCCATGCCGGCGTCGACTGCACCACCTACACCAGGGCATGGAGCAACGACCTCCCCGCGGAGATCCACGTGGAGCCCAACCACAGGGTCGTGCACATCCCCTCCGGTGACCCCGACATGCCGAAGAACGACCTCATCGACGTCGTCCCCGAGTTCACCGACCGTGTCGTGGACCACATCCGTCGTTCCGGCGGCACCGACGTGGTGCACGCCAACTACTGGTTGTCGGGAATGGCGGGTCACTCCATCAAGCACGACCTCGACGTCCCGCTCGTGAACACCTTCCACACCTTCGCGCGCGTCAAGGCCGCGGGTGGTGACCCGGAGTCCGCGCTGCGGGAGCGGGCCGAGACCGAGATCATCGGCTGCAGCGATGCCATCTGTGTGTCGTGCACCGAGGAGGAGCGTCAGTTCGTCTCGCTCTACGGGAACCCGCCCGGGAACATCGAGATTGTGTCCCCCGGCGTGGAGCACGCGTTCTTCGCACCCGGCGACAGGCGCGGTGCGCGCACAGCCCTCGGTCTCGGTGACGGGCCGGTGCTGCTCTTCGTGGGTCGCATCCAGCCGTTGAAGGGTGTCGACGTGGCGGTGCAGACACTCGCCGAGCTCGGTGACCCCCGCGCCATCCTGCTGGTGGTGGGCGGTGCGTCGGGTGCAGAGGGAGTTGCCGAGATGGCACATGTGCGGGGTCTCGTGGATTCCCTCGGTCTCGGTGGCCGGGTGCGGTTCGTCGACCCGCTGCCGCACCACATTCTCTCCACCTACTACCGCGCCGCCGACCTGGTGCTGGTGCCGAGCCGCAGCGAGAGTTTCGGACTCGTCGCCCTCGAGGCAGCCGCATGCGGGACCCCGGTGGTGGCGAGTGCCGTCGGCGGTTTGATCACGATTGTCGAGCACGGCCGCACCGGGTTCCTCGTGCCCGACCGTGACCCCGCCGGTTTCGCGGCACACGCGGGCCGCATCCTCGGTGACGACGCGTTCGCCCGCGCGATGTCGCGTGCAGCGGCCGAGAAGGCCCGTGGCTACACGTGGGCGTTCGCGGCGGCGAGGTTGAGGCGCGTGTACGCCGACCTCACGGCGCGTGACCGCGTCGTCTGCCGGTAGGCGGCATGAGCGAACTGTTCGGCAACCCCGAACTGGAACTGCTCGACCGCCGTGTCAGTGAGTGGTTGGCCGGCTTCGCCGCCCGTGACGGCCAGATCGTGGCGATAGACCGCGGCACCGCCGACGAGCACCGCTGGTACGTGCGGATGCGCGGCGTGGAGAAGGAGTTCACCACCGTGTGGCTGACGCTCGGCCAGCGCACGTTCCGCTACGAGACCTACGTGATGCCCGCACCTGAGGAGAACGCAGCGGAGCTGTACGAGAACCTGCTGCACCGCAACGAGCGCATGACCGGGGTGCATTTCTCGATAGGGGTCGAGGATGCGGTGTTCCTGCGTGGCGAACTGCCGAACGGCTCGCTGAACGAGGCCGAACTGGACCGTGTCATCGGCACCATGTGGTCCACCGTCGAGCAGGTATTCCCGTCGATCATCCGCATCGGCTTCGCCAGTCGTTTCGCTGACTGAGCCAAACCCGACGGGCGCGGCTGCCGTGCACCATTAGTCTCGGCGCATGGTCGCATCACCCCGCATCGTTCTCGTGGGTGGCGGCAACATGGGCTCCGCCCTCGTCGGCGGGCTCGTGGCTGCCGGCACGGATCCTGCCTCGTTGACGGTGGTGGAGATCGATGCCGACAAGCGCACCGGTCTCGAGCACCGGTTCGGTGTGCGCACGTCGGACTCCATCGTGGGAGGTGAGGGTGCCGTGATCGCCGTGAAGCCCGGCGATGCCCCTGCCGCCGCAGCCGCCGCGGCTGCTGCCGGGGCACAACGGGTGCTGAGCATCGCCGCCGGCGTCACCCTGGCCGCACTTCACGACGCGGTCGGCGGGAAGTGCGCCGTGCTGCGCGCGATGCCGAACACCCCTGCCCTCGTCGGCGAGGGAGCGACAGCACTGTCTGCAGGGTCGGGTTGCACCGACAACGACATCTCATGGGCGGAGCAAATCCTGCGCGCCGTGGGGGTTGTGGTGCGCGTGCCCGAGGAACAGATGGATGCGGTCACTGCGGTCGCAGGGTCGGGGCCCGGGTACCTCTTTCTCTTTGCCGAGGCGCTGCTCGAGGCCGCCCTCGCCGAGGGTCTGCCGCGGGACACCGCGGATCTGCTGGTGCGTCAGTTGTTCAAGGGTTCGGGGGCGCTGCTCGCCGGTTCCGACGAACAGCCGTCGGTGCTGCGGGAACGGGTGACCTCCCCGAACGGAACGACCTTCGCCGGGCTCTCGGTCCTCGAGGCGGAGGGACTTCGTGCGACCGTTCACAAAGCGGTGCGTGCAGCAGCGGCGCGAAGCGCCGAGATGGCCCGTGACGCGGCCGCCGGGAAGAACTGACCGACGCCCGGAAAATTCCCCGGGGAGTTTCCGCTCCGACGGCGCGATATGTATTCTGTGACGCAGGTCACCGGCGACGGGCAACCGCCGCCGGGGGACGCGCCCGGGTCACCGGGAAGCGCCGAAGGGGCTGGTGCCGTCGGGGGGTTGGCACCGGCCCCTTTCGTGCGTCCGGGCCCGCATTCGCATTCGTCGGGCCGCCTTATCGTGGCGGGGTGCGCGACCACGTTGCCCTTCTCACCGACTACGGACTCGACGACGAGTTTGTCGGGGTGCTGAAGAGTGTCATCACCGACATCGCCCCGCACGTGCGCATCACCGACATCACCCACGGTGTCCCGCCGTTCGACATCCGTTGGGGGTCGCTCGCACTCGCGCGCGCGATCCAGTACGTGCCGGCCGGTGTGATCGTGGCGGTGGTCGATCCCGGTGTCGGGTCGAACCGACGTGCGGTCGCCATCGAGGTCGCAGGCGGCGAGGGGATCATCATCGGGCCCGACAACGGCCTGCTGCCGTCGGCGGCGGCGATGGCGGGCGGCGCCGAGCGGGTGTTCGTGCTGTCGAACGGCGAACTGCACCTCGACGCGCCGGGCACCACGTTCGCCGGTCGCGACGTGTTCGCACCCGTCGCCGCGTTCCTCTGCAACGGTGGCTCGATCGAGGAGGTGGGTGAGGAGATTGACCCTGCGCAGTTGATGCCCGGTCTCGTGCCGCTGCCGCAGACATTCGACCATCCCGAGCGCGGCACGGGGATGCGTTGTGAGGTCACGTGGGTCGACCGTTACGGGAACTGCCAGTTGAACGTCGGCCCCGACGAGATCGCCGGGCTCGGACCCGTTCTCCGCGTGGTGGTGGGCGACGAGGTGCGCAGCGCACGACTAGTGGACCATTTCGCCGCGCTCACCGACGGCGCGATCGGTGCCGTGGTGGATTCCTACGGGATGGTCGCGCTGGCCGTGAACAGGGGTTCCGCTGCCGCATCACTCGGTCTCTCCGCGGGGGATGAGGTCGTGCTGCACCGCGGCGATGACACCACCACGAGCCCCGTCATCCTCCGCGGCGGCCCTCGTTAGAGTGTGGCCGTGCGCCCGGCGACGACACTCACGATTGCCCTCCTGCTCGGCGCGATACTCACCGCAGGGATCCTGAGCCTCCTGAGGCTCTGAACCATGAACCTGGCCGCGATCCTCGACCCGCACCCTGACGGGCAGGTGGCGCTCGTGAGCCACGGACGTGAGACCACCTACGGCGAGCTCCGCGCGGCCACCGCGGCGCTGCGCGCCGAGTTCGTGGCGCTCGGCGTCGGCCGCGGACACGTGGTGGCCCTCCTGTGCAGCAACACCCCTTACTTCGTGGTGTCGTACCTCGCCGCCGTCGGTGTCGGTGCGGTGGCGGCGCCGCTGAACCCCACGAGCCCCGCCCCGGAGATCGAGCGCGAGATCGCAGTGCTGAAGCCCGCGGTGGTGGTGGTGGAGCCCTCCGCGATGGTGGCCTGGCAGCAGACCGCCGCCACGGCGCGCTCCTCGGTTCGCGCCGTGATGGCCACGGAGGGACACGGCGTCGACGGTGCGCACACCATCGACGAGGTGATGTCATCGGGTGGTTCCACCCCGGTTGTCGATGTCGACCCCGCCACGCCGGCGGCGTACCTGTTCACGAGCGGCACGGCCGGCGCGTCCAAGGTTGCGGTTCTCTCGCACGGCAACCTCATGGCGAACATCGGGCAGTCGCTCGAGTCCGAGCACATCTCCGTGGACGACGTGATCCTCGGCGTGCTCCCCGCGTACCACATCTTCGGCCTCAACGTGATGCTGTGCGCAACTCTCGCCGGCGGCGCGCGCGTGGTGCTCGTGCAGCGTTTCGACCCGGTGAGCGCGCTCGAGACGATCGAGACACGGGGCATCACAGTGGTGATGGGCGCGCCGTCCATGTGGATGGCGTTCAGCCAGATCATGGACGACCATCCCCATGCGTTCCGCACCGTGCGTCTCGCGCTGTCCGGCGCGGCGAAACTTCCGGAGAAGACCGCTCATCTCCTGGTGGAGAAGTACGGACTGCAGGTGGCAGAGGGGTACGGGCTCACCGAGGCGTCACCCGCGGTCACGAACGCAATCGACATGCCGTTCACGCCTGGTTCCATCGGCCGGCCGCTGAAGGGTGTCGAGGTGCGCGTCGTTGACGAGAACGGCGACGACTCACTGGTGGGCGACCCGGGCGAGATCTGGGTGCGCGGCCCGAACGTGTTCGTCGGATATCTCGACGACCCCGAGGCGACCGCCCGGGTGCTCACCACCGACGGTTGGCTGCGCACCGGCGACATCGCCGTGGTCGACGAGCACGGCAACCTGTTCATGGTCGACCGCATCAAGGACATCGTGATCGTCTCCGGGTTCAACGTGTACCCGGGTGAGGTGGAGGACGTCCTGCGGACTCACCCGGCCATCGCCGACGCTGCGGTGGTCGGCACGCCGCACCCCCACACCGGTGAGGCGGTGCGCGCATACGTGATCCTGCGGCCGGGCGCCCATCTCGACGAGGATGCAGTGGTCGACCACTGCCGGCGCAACCTCGCGCGCTACAAGAGCCCGTCGAAGGTTCTCTTCGTCCCGGAGCTGCCACGCAACATCAGTGGCAAGCTGCAGCGCTACAGCCTGCGCTGAGCGCCCGCCGACGCACCGCTGCTGGCCACGAGGAAACCCGCGAACAGCACCGAGATGCCCACGGTCAGGGTGACGGCGAACGAAGTGTCGGCCCCCAGACGCCCGGCGAGCGAACCGCTGGCCGACAGCACAGCGGCGCCGAGGGCGACGAGCACGTTCCCTGCGGCGAGCCGGCGCGGCGACGACACGTTGCGCACCGCCGCCGTCGTCACCGCGGGCAATGCACCCCGCAGCACCCTCCATGCCGACCACACAGCACCGCCGAAGATCACGACCGCCGGCACCGACGAGCCGACCGCGGCGAGAACGCGGGGGAGAGCATCGAAGTGCTCCTTGCCTGTCGGTAGTTCGCCCGGGTCGATCGCGCCGTGGACCGGGGCGGTGAGCACGACTCCCACCGCGAATCCGCTGAACACGAGAAGGCATCGCATCACCGCATCACCCGTGCGCCTGCCGGCCAGCAGATACACGGTGCCGAGCGCGAGCCACGGCACGTTCACCACCGCACCGAAGGCGAAGAACATGCGGAACGACGGCGCGCTCCATCCCCTGGCCCCGCCCCACCACAGGCTCATCGCCGCCACGAAGAACAGTGCCATCGCCACGGTCCATGCCAGTTCGTGTGCTCTCCGCCGGCGCAGCCAACGGTCGAGAGTGCTGAGACCGAAGGCCAGCGAGACGAGACCGGAGGCGGCCGCGAGGGCGGTGTTCCATGTCACGGGCGGAAAGGCTATGGGGAGGGTCGATGGGTTTCGTGACGGAGCCGCGAACCAATAGCGTTGACAACACATATGACGGACTTCCCCCGACGCCGAATCCCCGAAGCAGCCCTCGGCAGGCTGCCTGTGTACCTGCGCATCCTCGGTGACCTCGCCTCCGACGGCACCGCACAGGTGTCGAGCGAACAACTCGCAGAGCTCGCTGCCGTGAACGCCGCCAAGGTGCGCAAGGACCTCTCCTATCTCGGCACCTACGGCACTCGCGGTGTCGGTTATGACGTGCAGTTCCTCACCCACCAGATCCGTCGCGAGCTGGGCCTCGACCAGTCATGGCCCGTGATCATCGTGGGGGCGGGCAACCTCGGCCAGGCCCTCGCGAACTACGCGGGCGTGAACGAGCGCGGCTTCCAGGTGGTCGGCATCGTCGACAAGGACGAGACCAAAGTCGGCACCGTCGTGGGTGGCGTGAGGGTGCGGCATGCGGACGAACTGCCCCAGATCGCTCAGTCGAAGGGCGTCAGCATCGGGGTCGTGGCCACCCAGGCCGCGCATGCCCAGGACGCCGCCGATTCGCTGGTGCGAGCCGGGATCGGGTCGATCCTGAACTTCGCCCCCACCGTGCTGTCGGTGCCCCGTGGGGTCAACGTGCGCAAGGTGGATCTTGCCCTCGAACTGCAGATCCTCAGCTACTACGAGCAGTGCCGGACCGCCGGGACCTCGTCAGGTGGCCGCACCGCCCCGGTGAGTGCCTAAGGTTCTTCCGTGTCCATCGTCGTCATCGGGGTGAACCACCGTACGTCGCCGGTGGAGCTGCTCGAGAGGGTCTCGGTCCACGACGCCGCATTGCCGAAGGCGCTGCACAGCCTGATCGTGAAGGATGACATCCGCGAGGTCGTGGTGCTGTCCACGTGCAACCGCACCGAGGTGTACGCGGTGGCGGAGCGCTTCCACGGTGCATACGACGACATCCGCGACTTCCTGTGCGAGACGAGCGGGATGCCCACCGCCGACATCACACCGCATCTCTACAGCCAGCACGACGAGGCCGCGGTGTCGCACCTGTTCGAGGTCGCTTCCGGTCTCGACTCCGCGGTGCTCGGCGAATCCGAGATCGTCGGTCAGGTGCGTGACGCGTGGGAGCGCGCAATGGGCGAGGGCGTCTCGCGCAGCACACTCAACCTCCTGTTCCGGCACGCGATCGAGGTCGCGAAGCGTGCCCGCACCGAGACCGCCATCAGCAGGTCGACTGCATCCGTGTCGCACGCGGCCGTGGAGATGGCCGAGGAGATCCTCGGGTCGCTGCGCGGCCGGAGTGTCCTCGTTGTCGGGGCGGGCGAGATGGGCGAGGGCGTCGCCACCGCGCTCGCACGCGCAGGCGCCGGCGGGGTCGTGGTGGTCAACCGCTCGCTGGAGCGCGGCGAGGCGCTGGCCGACAGGGTCGGTGCACGTCTGGTCGCCATGGACGACCTGGGCACCGAACTCGCGCATGCCGATGTCGTCGTGTCGTGCACGGGTGCAGGCACGTTCGTGGTCACCGAGAACCTTGTTGCGTCTGCGCGAGGCCGTTCCGGCGACCCTCTCCTGGTCGTGGACATCGCGCTCCCGCGTGACGTCGAGCCGGCCGTGGGAACGTTGCCGGGTGTCGTGCTGCGCGACCTCGATGACCTGAAGACATGGGCCAACCGCGGACTCGAGAAGCGCTCGGCCGAGGTGACACAGGTGCGCTCGATCGTCGGTGAGGAGACCGAGCGGTTCGTGCTCGAGCAGGCACAGAGACAGGCGTCGCCGCTGATTGCCCAGCTGCGCGAGGCCGTGGAGTCCATCCGTGAGTCGGAGATCGAGCGCATGTCGGGTCGCATGACCGGCTTCGACGAGGACCAGCGTGCGGTGGTCGAGGCCATCACACGCGGCATCGTGGCGAAACTGCTGCACAACCCGTCGGTGCGGCTGCGCGACGCGGCCGGCACTCCCCAGGGCGAGCGTCTCTCTGCCGCTGTGCGAGACCTCTTCGACCTGCACTGAGCACGGTGGGCATGACGACGGTCCGCATCGCCACGCGGGGCAGCACACAGGCACGCACACAGGCCACCGCCGTGGGGGACGCGCTCGCCGCTGCGGTGCCCGGACTGCTCGTCGAGTACGTGCTGGTCGAGACACGCGGTGACGCGAACCAGACCACGCCACTTCACCGGATGGGCGGACAGGGCGTGTTCGTGAAGGAGGTGCAGCGTGCGGTTCTGGACGGCCGGGCGGACATCGCCGTGCACAGTGCGAAGGACCTCCCGTCCGCGGATGCCGACGGACTCGTGATTGCCGCATTCACCGAGCGCCGCTCTGCGAACGACGTTCTCGTGGGGAGTGCCCTGGCCGGACTGCCCGAAGGGGCAACAGTCGCCACCGGGTCGGTGCGCAGGCGTGCTCAACTGTCGCGCGTGAGGCCGGACCTCACGTTCGTGGAACTCCGCGGGAACATCGAGACACGGCTCTCGAAGGTGCCCGACGGTGGGGCGGTGGTGATGGCCCGCGCCGCTCTCGAGGTGCTCGGGCTCACGCACGTCATCGCCGACGACCTCGACCTCGACGTTGCTGTTCCCATGGTGGGCCAGGGATGCGTGGCGGTCGAGACACGCGCGGGTGACGACGATGTGCTGGCCGTGGTGACGACGGTTGACCATGCCGCGACCAGGCGCGCAGTCGAGACCGAGCGCGCGTTCCTCGCCGAACTCGGCGCAGGGTGCACGCTGCCGGTTGCCGCGCACCTGTCGGCCGACGGTGTGTTCAGGGCCTTCATGGCGGATGACCGCGATTGCGTCCAGATCACGGGCGAGGTCGGGTCGACGGAGGACCACATGACGGTCGGTCGCGCCGCCGCCGACAGCTGCCGGCGGATGCTCGAGGGCCGGGAACCCCGTGAGTGAACCCCTCGCGGGGCGTTCGGTGGTGATCACCCGCTCCGCCGCGCAGAACGCGAACCTCAGGGTGCTGCTCGAGGAGTGCGGTGCGCACGTCGTCGAGATGCCGCTCGTGTCGATCGAGGAACCCGAGGACGAGGGTCGCGAGCGCGACGCGATGCTGCAGCAGCTGCACACCTTCGACTGGCTGGTCGTGACGTCACCGAACGGGGCCGACCGTGTCGCTCCGTTCCTCGCCGCCGCCGGTGCCGCGGCAGACTCACCCGTGTTCCCGCGTCTCGCTGCTGTCGGTGCGGCGACAGCCCGCATGCTCGGTGTGCACACCGACCTCGTCGCCGAGCCGGCCCGTGCGTCGGTGCTTGCCGAGATGTTCCCGCGCGGCGCGGGGAGGGTACTGCTCGTGCAGGGGAACCTCGCCGACGACGGTTTCGCCGCAGCGATCGGGGACCGGGGGTGGAACGTGACGAAGGTGGTCGCGTACCGCACGGTGTCGGTGATGCCTGATGACGCGTCGCGGGCACCCGCCCTGGCGGCCGATGTGCTGATGCTTGCCTCGGGCAGCGCGGCGAGCGCGTGGTTCGATGCGTTCGGCACCGAGACCCCGGCCGTGGTGGTGAGCATCGGGCCGTCTACCACGAGGGTCGCCGAGCAGCTGGGAATCCACGTCACGGCCACAGCGGAGGAACAGAACCTCGGGGCGATGATCCGCACGGCCGCCAATAGCATCGGGGCGTGACTTTCCCCGTCTCGCGCCCCCGGAGGCTGCGCACCACGGCCGCAATGCGCGACCTCGTCGCCGAGACCAGGCTGCACACGAGCGACCTCGTCGCACCCCTGTTCGTGCGCGAGGGCATCGACTCCCCGGTGCCGATCGTGTCGCTTCCCGGTGTGGTGCAGCACACGCTCGGTTCGTTGAGCGATGAGGTGCGGTCACTGTCGGCGCTCGGCATCCGCGGGGCGATCCTGTTCGGGGTGCCCGCGCACAAGGACGAGACCGGGTCGGGGGCATTCGACCCCGACGGCATCGTGCAGGTTGCACTGCGCCGGCTGCGCGCCGAGTTCGGTGACTCCGTGGTGCTGATGGCCGACCTGTGCGTCGACGA
>JBJTBF010000017.1:0-35996 GCA_046091145.1 Acidimicrobiales bacterium
CCTCCCTGGCGCACAACCAAACCGTCTGAGGGCCCCCGGCCGCACCCCGGGTTTCCGCCGCTGGCCCCGGGACCGCGACTGGGGCGGTGGCCTCCCGGCCACCGCCCCTCGCGGTCCTGAGTCAGGCCTGGCTACTTGCTCTGCCAGATTCCTGTCCACTCGAAGCCCTTGATGTCCTTCGTGGGTGCGAAGGTCTTTCCGTCGGGGTTCTTGAACTGACCGATGCCCATCAACATGGACTTCTTGTTGACGAAGGTGTAGGTCGCCGTGTGAACGGTCGGGATCGCCGTACCGGTCGACTGCAGGTACGCCGTGGCGGCCTGGAACTTGCTCTTGCGTGCCGCAGGGTCCGTCTCGGCCTGCGCGGCATACAGGAGGTTGTCCACCTGCGTGTCACTGTGGTTGGCGATCGCGATGACCTTGTTGTAAATGCCCCCGAACGTCGTCTTGGCGATCGGGTTGGTGCTCGTCTTCGGGAACGCTCCGGTCACGAAGAACGGCAGCACGTAGCCCGAGCCCGGACCTTCGGCAGGAGTGCCCTCCGCGAAGTCGTACTTGTTGGCCGTCGGGCTGTAGATGCTCGCGATCAACACGGCGGACTCTGCCTGGAAGATCGGGTTCATCACGATGCCCGCAGCCTCCATGTACTTCTGAACTTCCTTGACGTTGTTCAGCGACTGCGAGCTGGTGTCCGCGTACAGGGTGAGCTTGAACGGACCTGCCGCGCCGAGGTCAGTGTTGCACTTGGCCACGTACTCCTTCGCCTTGGCGACGTCGTATGCAGGCGTCCCGCTGGTGGTGAACATGATGTGTTCCTTGCCCACGATCGAGCCCGAGTACACGCCGAGACCCTTGAAACGCACCTTGTTGTACGTCTTCCAGTCCACGGCATGAGAAGCGGCCAGGCGGCAGTTCTGGTTCTTGAAGGGTGAGCCGGCCTTGTCCTGGTTCGGCAGCCACTGGCCCCAAGAACCGACGTTGCCGGCGTACTCCGTGACCACAGACTTGCGCTGCTTGAGGTCCTTCACGAAAGTCGCCTCACCGGTGGTGAAAGACGCCACGTCGAGAACACCCTTGCGCAGGGCTGCCGCGCGCTGCGAGGCCTCCTTGACGACCACGACAGTGATCTTGTTCAGGTACGGCAGCTGGGTGCCGGAGGCATCCTTGCGCCAGTAGAGCGGGTTGCGCTCGACCACCAGCTCGTTCGGGTTCCACGACAGGATCTTGAACGGTCCCGTGCCGATGCCCAGGTTGGCGCAGGCCGTGGACGAACCCGCGGTGGTGTTCGCCTTGCCGTCGGCCGTCATGATCTGGCCGGGGGCACGCATGACATAGCGACCCGCGCGGTACATGAGACCGAGGAAGTCGTTGTCGGCCCGCTCGAGCGTGATCTTGACCGTCGTGGGATTGCTGGCCTCAACCGAGAGGATGTTCGCGTTGACGCCGACACCAGTCGAACCGAAGGCGAGGTTGGTGTAGGTGTAGTTGCCGATCTTGCCGCTGATGACCGCACCGCGACCGAGATCGAGATTCAGCTTCACAACCTCGGCGTTGAAGTCCTCGCCGTTGGAGAACTTGATGCCGGAGCGAAGCGTGAAGGTCCACACCTTTCCGCCCTCGCTCGGGGCCCAGCTCTCTGCAAGGTGCGGAATGAAGTTACCTTTCGAGTCGCGCTCGACGAGGCTCTCGTACACCATCCTTGTGGCGCCGAGTGCATCACCGGTCAGCGCGTTCGCGAAGCACCAACCGGAGATGGTGTTCAGGATGCCGTAAGTGACCTCACCACCTTGCTTGGCTTTTGCGGACGGCTTGCCGGCCGCCTGAGTGGTGGTGGCCATCGCCGACGCTGTCAAAGCAACAGCAAGAGCGACACCCCACTTCTTCCGTCTGATGGTCATGTGCTACCCCCAATAGGTCGGCCACCGACGTGGTGGCCAACGTTCAGACTAGACGAATGCCACGCTCCCGTCATCATCCCGGCGCACATTCACGTCACCACTGGCGACCGGAACCCCCCTGTTCGTTGCACTCTGCAAGGAAACCTCGCGTGGGGATGGCGAACCTTCATCACCGCTTCGGGCAGGGTCGTACCCATCAGTACAAGCGAGCTTCCACTGCACGCCGTCCCTCCGTGCCGTCCCCCAGGCCCGGCGGCCCACCGGGTGCCGATCACCACCGAGTGATCATCCGGCGTTCAGCGCACCCACCGCGTTCGTGACAGGAGCAAGGTCGACGTCGGCTCCGCTTCCGGCGCCGTCGTTCTCGCCGTGGCCGAAAGGATTGTCGAGGTCTCTCACCAGAAGGAGCAGGTACGCGTACGCGAGGCTGAGCACCGCGGGTGCGACCCACGACATCACCATCGACGGGAACGTGACCACCACGAGCGACACCTGCAACACCCCCACGAGGAACACCATCAGCACGTAGCCCGACTGGATGAACGAGGTGTTGCGGATCACCGCGATGCGGTTGAGTGTCGAGGCGAGCTCACCGTTCACGGTGAGCAGGCGGCCCACGTAGTGCGTGCCGATGCCGGCACGTTCCGCCTCGGTGATGATCCGTCCCATGTCGGCGTGTGCCGCCCACATCGCCCGGTCATCGATCCGCCCGTGCAGCCAGTCCTGCAGTGCGGCACCAAACGCACCGCTACGACCACGCGCCCATGCGGCATCCTGGTCCTTCACCTCGAGTGCGGCGGCGACCGTAGAGGCGAACCCGAGCAGGGCGCCTGCAAGCACCGCAGGCAGACGTTCGGATTCCTTGTAGTCGGAGAGAACGCCGGCCAGCATGAAGCCGAGGATCAGGGTGACACCGGTGATGACCGAGCCGATCTCACCGAAGCCGGCGACCTCACCCACGTCCCACACTTCCTGCAACAGGTAACGCGCGAGCAGCATGACGATGACGATCGGAAGTGACCCGAAGAGCAGGCGGAAACGGTTGGATGACGACATCACGTCATGAACCCTAGTTCGGCCAGCCGGGGACACCTTCGTCCCGCTGCACCCCCATGGTGTTCAGGAACCCCGACACCAAACGGTAGGTGCCGGCCAGGATGACCAACTCGACCAGTTCGGCCTCGTTCCAGTCGCGCTGCAGGGATGCCCACACCGCGTCTGACACGCAGTCGTCGGCGCACAGGTCGTCGCACATGGCAATCAGCGAGTGGTCACGTGCGGTCCACGGGTGGTCCGCTGCGTCGCGCGTCAGTGCCGACACCTCGTCCATTGTCAGCCCCTCGCGCACGCCGATCAACGTGTGCTGACCGAACTCGTAGACCGACCTGCAGTTCCAGCCCACCCGCAGGATGACGATCTCCCGCTCCCGTGGCGGGAGGAGTCCCTTGTTCAGGAACCAACCGGCGTAGCGGGTGAAACGCTTCAGCAACTTCGGGTTGTGCGCAAGCGTGGAGAAAATGTTGAGCGGGGCGCCGTCGGGGCCGGCCAGACCGGCGCGGTATGCCTCGACCACTTCTTCCTGAGGGTTGACGACGGGCGCCAGACGCGGGGCTGTAGGTCGTGGTTTTTCGGTCATACTTCATTCTGGTGCGGGAGCGGCCCCGTACCATCGTTGGGATCGGGGGGCGACAGTGGGACAGTCGGAGCCACACCGGGGACACGACGGGCGTCTTTTTGCCGAGATCGCCGGCTACGCATCGCTTGGAGCCGGCGTGGTCCACGCCGGAGCAATCGGTGTGCACGCGGAGCACCCGTACGCGGCCCGCGCATTCGTGCTACTCGCATTGCTGCAGACGAGCGTGGGCCTCGCTGCGCTCGCATGGAAATCGCGGTCGAGGTCGACAGCGCTCACCTGTCTCGGGGTGAACGTCGCATCAGTCGTCGGTTGGGGTCTCACACGGACCGTGGGAATCGGATGGATCGACGGTCTCGGGGCGCCGGAGAGTCCGCAGGCAGCTGACACGCTGTGTGCCGTGCTCGCCCTGCTGGCAGCTCTCGCGGCCACCGCGACACTCGCCGGAAAGTGGATTGCGCCGCGCGCCACGCAGACCGGCCTGGTGACTGCTGCGGTTGCGGTTCTCACGGCCCCTGCCCTCTGGACGGGTGCGACCCACGTCCACGCCCACGACGACAGCCCCCGAGAGTCGTCGCTCGAGATCACTTCCGACGGCGTGATCGTGACGAACTTACCGTCGACGACGCCGCAGGCCGATCCGGCGCTCCCCGGTGCCCACTCCGTGCCACCTGCAGATTCTGCATCCTCGTCAGCGGGCCTCGACCCGACACGTGCAGCCACATCGACGGTCGCCCCCAGGGTCACGGCCCCGAATGTCACCGTGACGGCACCGGCGGCCACCACGACGGTCCCACAGATCACCCACACCCACTCGACCACCCCCGAGCAGAGACTCGCCGCACAGTCCGGCTGGCCGCGGCCGTTCGACCCGGCGGCAGGGCCGAGCTTCGACGGCATCGCCGGGGTCACCGACGCCCAGTTCCAGCGTGCCCGCACACTCATCACCGCTGCAGCCACCGATCTCATCCGCTACTCGACGACTGCTGTGGCACAGTCCGACGGGTACCGCAGCATCGGCGACGGAATCACCGGGTACGAACACTGGATCAAATGGTCGTTGATTGACGACGGCCGGGTACTCGACACGAAAGCGCCCGAGTCACTCGTGTACCGGGTCACGGCGCAGGGACGCACCCTCGTCTCGGCGATGTTCATCGCCAGGCCCGGGACAGACATCAATGACTCCACACTGGTCGAGTACGCAGGGCCGCTCATGCAATGGCACATCCACGACAACCTGTGCTGGCTGAACGGTCGGGTCGTGGGCGTCACCAACTCTGCCGGTCAGTGCCTGATCGGATCCCCGGACGGCGTGCAGAGCCCGATGGTGCACGTGTGGATCACCTCGCATCCGTGCGGGCCGTTCGCCGCGGTGGAGGGTGTTGCGGCAGGCACCGCACAGGCGAGCGATTCCGAACGCCTGGACCTGTGCAACAACCATTGAGTCGCGCGACGAAGAGATTCTCCGTGGAGGCGACGCCGGGAATCGAACCCGGATAAACGGCTTTGCAGGCCGCTGCGTAAGCCATTCCGCCACGTCGCCAGGTGCGGCGAACCGCACCGCGTCGATGCTATCGGCGGCAGGGGGCACTCCCCCGTGCCGCCTCAGGCCCTGCGCGTCGCGTGGAAGATGGTGCGGGTGCCGCTCGACAGCAGCATCCTCGAGCGCACGGTGAAACGTTCGTTCAGGAGGCGCTCGAACTCATCGAGCGTGAAGTCGGAGTGGATGCCCTCGCGTTTGTTGGTGAGCAGCTTGCGCACCATCGGGTCATCAGCATGCGGCATCTCGATTACGATCTCGGGTGAGAGGTCGGCGAGCATGTCGAGCTGCGCCGAGACCGGGATGTTGAACGTGATGGCCACGTGGTGGATGACGGCGAGGTACAGAACGATGTCCGGTTGACCGCGGTCGAAGACCCCGGGGCGCTCCCTGCCCCTCCAACCGATGCCACCGCCGGAGTCCGACATGTCCACGTACAGCGGCAGTATCTTCTCGTTGCCCTGCGACCTGAGCGAGTTGTACAGACGGTCGACCACCAGCGGATCGGCGTCCATCGCCACCACGTGGTCGGTGTGGGCTGATGCGATGTGGCTGAAGCGGCCGTCATTGCAGCCGATGTCGAACACGAGACGGCGGGGTGACCACGCCACGGCGTCGCGCACGAACCGCTCCTTCTCGTCCAGGCTGTTCTCTGTGTAGTGGGCACGCTCGGTGTACTCCGACCATGTCGACTTCCTGTCACCGAGCGTGAGTGAGCCGACGAGCTTCTCCAGCTTGCGGAGGGTGGCGTCGAGAACGGCGGCGCTCATGCCGGCCTTCGCGGCCTCCTTCTTCACGTCGGTGTCGGAGTCGGCGAACCGGCTCTGCGCCGCGGCATGCAGCACTACGTGCGTGAGGCGGCCCTTGCGCGGGTGACGGAGACTCGCCGGCAGCAGCTTGCGCATGGTGTCGGGGCTGATGCCGTTCACGGCGCCGCGCACGAAAGGCTGGAAGCCGACGCCGAGGTACGACTGCAGCATCAACGGGTAGAGGAACATCTCGCAGAACTGCCGGTACCCGTACCAGGGGTCGGACTTGCGGCGCACCTCGAACGAGCCGGCGTCGATGAACTGGGGTCGTGAGCCGATGAACTGCACGTTGTACGGGGTGGCGTCCTTCAGGCCCACACCGTCCGCCAGCGCCGCCCGGGTGAGCCGCAACTGCAGGAGCGCGGCGTCGCGGAGCATGGAGAACGTCCACTCGTACGGATAGGAGATGAAAGGAACCCGTGGGTGGGTCATCGCTGCGGCCCACGGCCCGGCGAGACCGACCGACGAGGGTTCGACCATCGTCGAGGAGATCAGGTCCCCGGAGGCAAGTGCCGCCTGCACCGACTTCTTCTGCCAGACGGCATCGAGGTCGGCCTTCCCGGCGTCGGTGAACGCCCGCACCACTGCGTCGGGTCCGACGAAGACCCTGCTCAAGGGGTCACGAAACGAACCGGGGTCCTGCTGGACGGAGGGCATGGGGTCAGTCGTGTGCGGAGTGCGACCCGTTGTCGTCGGGGTCGCTCTCGGGCATCGGCTTGCCGGTGACCTTCGACTTCAGACGGGCCATGCCCATCTTGAAGGCGACGCCGATACCGGCGACACCACCCGCGATGGCCGTCACGATCATGGAGCCGGTGCCGGCATCGAGATACGAAATCATGGCTTGGACACTACTCCAGCACGTTTCGCACGGGGGGGAACACGCCCCGGCCCTCCTGCTGCAGGGAATGCCCCGGCCAGGGACGAGGCCGCGTCACTAGCCTTGCCGCGTGACGGATTCACCCGAGACCACAGCCGTGACCGCCGGCCGCGTGAAGTCCGGTTCGCTCGCCCCCACCCTGTGGCCCGCGACCGTGTGGCAGACCGAGGGACTCGATGACACGTCGCGACGCGCGACCGGCGTGCGCCAGGACGGCCTGTACAGCCGCTACTCGAACCCGACGGTGCGTCTGTTCGAGGAGGCAGTCGCCACACTCGAGGGGGCCGAGTCCGCGCTCGCGTTCGCCTCGGGCATGGGGGCCATCGCCTCGGTGGTGCTCTCGTTGTGCGGGAAGGGCTCCCACATCGTGGCCCAGAACAACCTGTACGGGGCCACCATGAGTTTCCTGCGCGGGCCGTGCGCGCGGTTCGGCATTGATGTCACGTTCGTCGACCCCACATCACCCGGCGCGTTCGCCGCGGCGGTGCAACCGGGCAGGACGATGCTCGTCATCGCGGAGTCACCGTCGAACCCGCGTCTCGCCCTCACCGACCTCTCGGAACTCGGCGCCATCAACGGACCTTTCAGCGTTGTCGACTCCACGATGGCCACCCCACTCGGGCAGCGCCCGCTCGATTTCGGGGTCGACATCGTGCTGCACTCGGCCACGAAGGGAATCGGCGGCCACAACGACGCCCTGCTCGGCGTGGTTGCGGGCGCGGCTGAGTTGCTCGACGAGGTGTGGGCGTACTCGGTCATGCACGGGGCCATCGCCTCGCCGCACGACGCACTGAATGCCCTGCGCGGCGTGCGCACCCTCGCGGTGCGCACCGCCCACCAGCACACCTCGGCACTGCGCCTCGCCCATGCCCTCGCGGGGCACCCACGCGTCCGCTCCACCATCCACCCGTGCCTCGAGACCCACCCGCAGCACGTGCTCGCACGCGCACAGATGCGCATGGGCGGCACGTTGGTGGCCCTCGACATCGACGGGGGCACGGATGCCTGCCGCTCGGTGATCTCGAGACTCCGCCTCGCACGACCCGCCACCAGCTTCGGCGGCCCCGAGACACTCGTGTGCCACCCAGCGACCAGCACCCACGCCGGTCTGTCCGAGGCGGATCTCTCCGCGATGCAGGTGACCGACGGCCTGCTGCGCGTGTCGGTCGGCCTCGAGAACGCCGACGATCTCCTCGCCGACTTCACCCAGGCACTGGCCGGCTGACCCTGCCCCGTCGCCCTGAGTCTCAGGCCCTGCGCGGCGGCCGGGGGAAAAACGCACTCGTACTTCGCACGTAGTCCTCGTAGCCGGGGCGACGCTTGGCCATGCTGTGCTCGAGCATCGGCACACCTGACACGCGTGTCAACAGGAACGTCATCACCACCGGACCGACGAGACCGATGGCGGCGGTGCCGGCCTCGGCGGCGATGATGCCGATGCCCCACCACTGCACTGCGTCACCGAAGTAGTTCGGGTGGCGGGTGAGGCTCCACAGTCCCTTGTCCATGACCTTCCCCGTGTTGGCGGGGTCCTTCTTGAAGCGGGCCAGCTGCGCATCCCCCACGGTCTCGAACAGGAACCCGACGACCCACAGGAACACGCCGATGACCGCGAGCGGACCGACCGACACCCCGTCGTCGGCCTGGCCGAGCTGCACCGGCAGCGACACGACCCACATCAACGCGCCCTGGAACGCGAACACCGTGTACAGGCTGACCAACGGGAACCGTGCACCGTGCTTGCGGCGCATCAGCACATAGCGGAAGTCCTCGCCGTGGCCGATGTTGCGCCTCCCGAGGTACAGCGCAAGACGCAGGCCCCACAGCGAGACCAGGAGCGTCAGCAGGTTCTGACGTGCGGTGTCACCGTCGACCGTCAGCCTCACCGTCCATGCCACCACCACGAAGCCGAGGCCCCACACGATGTCGACGATGGATGCGTTCTTGATCATCACGCTGATCACCCACGTGGTGAGCATCACCGTGACGATCGCGAGCGCGGATGCGAGCATCGCTGTTCCCATGGGTCACTCCCTCATACTCCGGGCGCCTGGGCGAACATCGCCACGGCATCGTCCATTTCAACCCATCTGCGGTCGATCCATTCCTCGAAGGCGGGACCGGAAGGCACCTCGCTGCGCGGATGGAACGTGACTACCACATGTGCCCGCACGGACCGCTCCGACAGAGCCTCCAGCATCCCCGGGAAGGTGTCGAGCCCGTCGAGACCCTCGTGCCAGACCGTGACCACGTCGGCGTGCGGGGCCGCCGCGAGCAGGGCGCCCGCTCCCGCGGGCTTGGGCGGAAGCAGACGACGCAGCCCCGACAACCGCGAGTGTCGTTCGGGGTGGCGCTCGGCGAGACGCCCGAGCTCACGTTCCTGTTTCGCGGGGTTCGCCCGGCTGCCCTCGGGGAAGATCACGGCGGCATCACCCTCGGTCAGGCCCTCCATCATCGACGAGAGTGCCTCGAGCTCGGCCTGCACGTTGCCCGTGCCGCGGTGCACGAAACAGTTCGGCGTGCGGTGGCCGAGAATGTCGAGGCACGGGACGTTCTGGAGGTCGCTCTTCAGCACGTAGCGAGGGTTCAGGCCCATCGTGTTGTTCACGACGAAGCAACTGATGATTGAGTCAGCCAGGCTCGCATGCCGGGCCAGCACCACATACGGGCCGCGCGCGGCACGCTCCGCACCGATCACCTCGACACGCAGGCCGACGGTGATCCTGAGGGCCACGATGATGTTGCGGCACCACCACGCCTGCACCGCGTAGTGCGCGGCACGGTTGCGTCCCCGGCCGACGAGCCAGATACCGAACAGTGCGGTGACCCCTGCGAGCTCGTTCCACGCCCACAGCAACCCGAACGCCAGCAGGCGCATCGTGGGGAGGCGGCGCTTCCCCCGCGCCAGGTCGTACGCGGCGGTCAGGGGCACCCACAGCGGCACGAGGCAGGTGAGCAGCACGACAATCAGCACCAGAACGGACACGGTCACTGTCCGGCGGATACCCCCATGCGCCACGGGACGACACTATGCCCCCTACTCCTCGGTAGAGTGCGACCCTTCGTCCCCCGGCCATCACCGTGCCAACGGGGTGCGGGGGCGCTTCGACCCTTGCAGGGCAGGGATTCGGGCTTGACATTTTGTAAAGTCATCACATGAGCGAGGTTGCCGCCGCCGTGTCCAGCGTGTCGTTCGAGGTGAACGGCACCCCGGTGCAGGTGCGCTCGGACCACCCCCACCTGCTCGCCGCCCTGCGCGAGGAACTGGGCATCACGTCGGCCAAGGACGGCTGCTCCCCCTCCGGCCAGTGCGGCTGCTGCACGGTGATGATCGACGGCAAGGCCCAGGTCAGCTGCCAGTTCCCGGTGGCGCGCGCCGAGGGGAAGGCCGTCACCACACTCGAGGGTGTCGACGAGGAGGAACGCGAGCGCTACGCAAGCGCGTTCGCCGCCTGCGGCGGCCTGCAGTGCGGCTTCTGCATCCCGGGCATTGTAATGCGCGCGAAGTCTCAGGTCGACAAGAAGGGCGCCGACCTCAAGCGATCCGACATGGCACGTCACCTCGGCGCGCACCTGTGCAGGTGCACCGGGTACGTGAAGGTGCTGGACGCGATCGAGACCGTCGCCAGGGGAACGCCGGTCGAGGTGTGCCAGCCCGGCGGTGTCGGGTCCCGCGGGGTGAAGTACGAGTCCACGTTGCTGACACTCGGGGACCGCCACTACGTGGACGACATGCGCGTCGACGGAATGCTGCACGCGGCACTGCACCTCACCGAGCACGTGCGCGCCGACATTCTCCGCATCGACACATCCGCGGCTGAGTCATACCCCGGGGTTGTCGCCGTGTTCACACGGCGCGACGTGCCCGGTCAGAACAAGGTGGGCATCATCCACAAGGACTGGCCCGTCTTCATCGGCGAGGGAGAGCGCACCTCGTATGCCGGCGATGTGCTCGCCATCGTGGTGGCCGACACCAAGGTGAACGCACGTGCCGCGGCGAAACTCGTGAAGGTCGACTACCGGCCGTTGCGGCCGATCGTGGATGCGGTTGCGGCCATCGACGACCCCGAGATCGCCGTGCACGGCACTGACTCGAACGTTCTCTCCCGCAGCGAGTACTCGCGCGGCGACACGCAGGCCGCACTCGCGGCGAGCGCGCATGTGGTGCACGAGACCTTCCGCACCCAGCGCATCGAACACGCCTTCCTCGAACCGGAGAGCACACTCGCGGTTCCCGACCCCTCCTCGGGCACGATGCACGTGTACTCGGGTGGTCAGGGAGTGTGGGACGACCGCGACCAGATCTGCGCCATCCTCGACGTGCCGACCGACAGGGTCACCGTGGAGCTCGTCTCGAACGGCGGCGCGTTCGGCGGCAAGGAGGACATGTCGAACCAGGGCCAGACCGCACTGGCGGCCTGGCTGCTGCAGCGGCCGGTGAAGTGCACCCTCTCGCGCGAGGAGAGCCTGCTCATCCACGCCAAGCGTCACCCGATACTCATGGAGTACTCCGTGGGCTGCGACGACAACGGGAAACTGACCGCGGTGCGTGCGCGGATGGTGGGTGACTCGGGTTCGTACGCCTCCGTGGGCATGAAGGTGCTCGAGCGTGCGGCCGGGCACGCGACCGGCCCGTACCACACCCCCACCGTCGACGTCGCGAGCGTTGCCGTGCGCACGAACAACCCTGTCTGCGGCGCCTTCCGCGGGTTCGGCGCCAACCAGGCACAGTTCGCGATGGAGGGATGCCTCGACCGGCTCGCCGAGAAGGTCGGCATCTCGGGATGGGAGATCCGCAAGCGCAACGTGATCAAGCCCGGCGAGGTGTGGGGTCCCGGCCAGATCATGGACGACGGTTGCCTCGGTGCCGAGACATGCCTGGACGAGGTCAAGGCCGACTACGACGCCGCAGTCGCCGCGGGGAAGGCCGTCGGACTCGGCCTCGGACTCAAGAACTCGGGCCTCGGAAACGGGCTCCGCGAGGTCACGCGCGCAGTGGTGCGTTTCTGCGATGACGGCACGGTGGAGGTGCGTCACGGCTGGACCGAGATGGGCCAGGGCGTGCACACCGTCGCACTGCAGGTCGCAGTCGAGGAACTCGGCATCGATGCCGCACGCATCCGCGTGCTGGTCGACACCACCCGGCAGCTCGGCTTCGGCCAGACCACCGGCTCTCGCGGCACCCTCATGGCTGCTGCCAGCGTGAAGGCAGCCTGCGACGCCGCCAAGGCCGCGGGCCTCGCACCGAACGTCGACCACTGCGGTGAGCATGTCGTGGACTGGACGCACCATCTGGGTGATCCGGAACACCCGAACCCCACCATCCACTCGGCGTTCGGGTACGCGGCCCAGATGGTGGTGATGGACCCCGACACACAGGCCATCGAGAAGGTGCTCGCCGTGCACGACGTCGGCCGCGCGGTCAACCCCACGCTCTGTGAGGGACAGATCGAGGGGTCCGTGCACATGGGTCTCGGTTACGCACTCACCGAGGACTTCCCGAGCGACGAGACAGGGTTCCCCACGAACATGACCCTGCGCTCGCTCGGCATCATCCGTGCCAAGGACATGCCGCCCGTCGACGTGCGCATCGTGGAGTGCCCGCAGCCGCGCAGCCCCTACGGCATCAAGGGGGTCGGTGAGATCGGGCTCGTCCCCACGGCACCAGCGGTTGCCGCCGCCCTGCACGCCGCCGACGGGCAGTGGCGCACCACGCTGCCGATGAAGCCGAAGAACACCGACGTGGACGACTGACCCGCAGCCACACAAGGACACGGACACATGACAAGCCCCGCCGCGATCTACCTCCAGGACGCCCACCCGATCACAGAGGGCATGGACTACGTGCGCTACGCCGAGCAGAAGGGTTTCGAGGCGGTGTGGCAGGCCGACAGTCGTCTTGTGCGTGACGCAATCGTGCCGATGTCGGCGTTCGCGGCCGTCACCGACCGCATCAGGATCGGCTCAGGCGTCGTCGACTGCTGGACGCGCAATCCCGCACGTCTCGCCGCCACGTTCTCCACGCTCGACGACCTCGCACCCGGCCGCGTCATCCTCGGCATCGGGGCATGGTGGGACCCGCTCGCTGCCAAGGTGGGCATCACCCGCTCGAAGCCGTTGCGCGTGATGCGCGAGATCATCACCTCGGTGCGGGCACTCCTGCACAACGAGACCGTCACCTTCCACGGTGAGTTCGTGAACCTCGACGGGGTGGAGCTCGACTACGTGTACCAGGAGCGCCGGCCCAAGGACGTGCCGATCTACCTCGGTGCAACCGGCATGCAGATGATGGAACTCGCAGGAGAGATCGCCGACGGTGTCGTGCTGAACTACCTGGTTTCCCCCGACTACAACAGGACCGCCATCGAGGCACTGGCCAGGGGTGCAGACAAGGCCGGCCGCAGGTGGGAGGACATCGACCGCCCGCAGCTTGTGGTGTGCAGCGTGCACGAGGACCGCAAGACCGCGCTCGACATGGCGCGGCTCATGGTCACCCAGTACCTCGGCCAGCAGCCGCACATCATGAAGGCCTCCGGCGTGCCACAGTCTCTGCTCGACAAGGTAGGCGAGGTTCTCACCTGGCCCGCCACCCACGAGCAGGTCGTCGCCGCGTCGAAACTCGTGCCCGACGAGATCGTGCAGATGCTGACCGCATCGGGAACGGCAGAGGATGCGCGGGCGAAGGTGCGCGAGTACATGCGCGACGGCGCCACCTGCCCGATCCTCTACCCGCTCGGCGACGTGAAGGCCATGATCGACGCCTTCTCCGGCTGGACAGCCTGACCGCACCCCCGCGGCGAATACCCTGAGCGTCCGTGACGGCGCGCAGGATCCTCACCTCCAGGCTCGAGGGTTTCGGGGCCTCCGTGTTCGCCGAGATGACCGCACTCGCCGTGGCGACCGGTTCGGTGAACCTCGGCCAGGGTTTCCCCGACTACGACGGCCCGGCCGAGGTGCTGGAGACCGCCCGCGAGCAGATTGCCGCAGGGGCGAACCAGTACCCGCCCGGCACCGGCACAGCCGACCTGCGGGCCGCCGTCAGTGAGCACCAGCAGCGTTTCTGGGGGATGACGATCGACCCGGACACCGAGGTGCTCGTGACGATGGGTGCCACCGAGGCCATCGCGGCCTCTCTACTGGCGATGATAGACACCGGCGACGAAGTGGTCGTGTTCGAGCCGTTGTTCGACACCTATGCCGCGTGTGTGTCACTCGCGGGCGGGGTCCTCGTGCCCGTCACCCTCCGCCCGGACAGCACTGGCCGCTTCACGTTCGATCCCGACGAACTGCGCCGGGCGGTGACACCACGGACGAAGATCATCCTCCTGAACTCACCGCACAACCCGGTGGGCACCGTGTTCACCCGCGGTGAACTCGGCCACGTGGCCGACCTTGCCGTTGCGCACGACCTCATCGTCGTCTCCGACGAGGTGTACGAGCACCTCACGTTCGACGGGGCCGTGCACGTGCCGATCGCGACTCTTCCCGGCATGCGCGAACGCACCGTCACGGTGTCATCGGGCGGGAAGTCGTTCAACACCACGGGGTGGAAGATCGGCTGGGCGTGCGGGCCGGCACCGCTCGTGAACGCGGTGCGCATGGCGAAACAGTTGTTCACCTTTGCCGGCGGCACACCGTTCCAGGCCGCCATCGCACGCGGACTGCGCCTCCCCGACTCGTACTTCGCCCGTCTCGCCGCCGACCTGCAGACGAAGCGCGACCTGCTGGCCACGGGGCTGCATTCCGCCGGTCTCGTTCCGCACCGCAGTGAGGGCACCTACTTCCTCACCGCCGACATCAGGCCTCTCCGCCCCGACGGCGACGGCACGGCGTTCTGCCGGGCGATGCCGTCGGCCTGCGGGGTCGTGGCGATCCCCGCGGGTGTCCTGTACACGGCCACAGGTGAGCCCGAGGGCCGCCACATCGTGCGGTTCGCGTTCTGCAAGCAGACCTCGACCATCGAGGAGGCGGCGCGCAGGCTGGCCGCATCAGCGGGAAGAATGGGCTCATGAGGGTCGCGAGCATCCAGCACGACATCGTCTGGGCCGACAGGGACGCCAACTTTGACCGTCTCCGGCCCCTCGTCGCCGAGGCCGCCGCGAACGGAGCGCGGCTCGTGCTGCTGTCGGAGATGTTCTCCACCGGTTTCGTCGTGGACCGCGAGGACATCGGCGAGCCGACGGGCGGGCCGAGCAGCTCCTTCCTGTCCGGCGTTGCCTCCGCCCACGGCGTGTGGCTCGGTGGCAGCTGTCCCGAGACCCAACCCGACGATCCACGGCCGTTCAACTCGTTCGTGCTTGCCTCACCCGACGGATCACTGCACCGGTACGCGAAGATCCACCCGTTCACCTACGGGGGTGAGCACCGTCACTTCCGTGCCGGGCAGGAGCACGTCACGGTGCAGGTCGATGACCTGCGGGTCTCGTTGTTCGTCTGTTACGACCTGCGTTTCGCCGACGAGTTCTGGGGCCTCGCCGGGGACACCGACCTATACCTCGTGCCGGCGAACTGGCCGGCGAGCCGTCGCGAGCACTGGACGGCGCTCCTGCGCGCAAGGGCGATCGAGAACCAGGCCTGGGTGATGGGCACGAACCGTGTCGGTGACGGCGGCGGGCTCTCCTACTGCGGTGACTCGCGCATCGTCGACCCGCTCGGCAACGAGACCGTCGCAGGTGACGGCGAGTGCATCACATACGCAGACATCACTCCCGGCTCGGTGTCGGATGTGCGCGCGCGTTTCCCCTTCCTGCAGGACAGGCGCGGCTGAATCTCTGTCCTGACTGACCCTCAGGACCGCGGGTCGATGGGTGTGATGACACCCATTGCCTGCTCGATCTGTTCCGCCACGGCGAGCACACGCAGGTCGGTGTAGCGGTCACCGGTCACCTGCACGCCCACAGGGAGACCGTCCGCCATGCCAGCGGGCACCACGGCGCACGGGAGGCCGAGCAGGTTCCCCGGCAGCACCGGCCGCATCAACTCGAGGGTGCCCATCGATTCGGCGTCACCGGCGATGTCCCAGTCGGCCTCGAACGCCGGCTGGGTCCACGTGGGCGTGAGCAACACAGGATGGTCGACGAACCACTCCCCCCAGCGCCGCGCGACGCCGTCGCGTTGGCCGTGCATGAGGTAGTACTCCAGCCACGACATCTTCGGGAAACGGTCGAGGGCGTTCGCAATCAGGGTGCGGCCGCCCTGACCCATCACCATCTCCAGTTGCTCGCGGATGTCGTGCAGCTCCGTGAAGAGCATCCCCGCCCACAGAAGGAACGAGAGTTCGTAGTCGGGCGGCGTTGCCTCCACCACGCGGTGCCCTGCACGCTCGAGTGCGTCCCCTGCCGCGCGCACAGCAGCCACGATGCCCGGGTGCGTGGAGCCTCCCGGTGGTTCGGCGAGGACCGCAACCGTGAGCTTCTCCCCCGGGGCAAGGTCGGTGAGCACGGCGGGGACGCTCACAGGGTCTCGCGGATCGAACCCCGCGATGGTCTCGAGGCCGGCCCGTACGTCGGCGATGTGGCGTGCCATCACACCCTGGTTCAGCATCACCTGCGAGGACAGCGCACGTTCGGCAACCGGGAATGACTGGGTGTCCGGCACCACTCCACGCGACGGCTTGATCGAGGCGATGCCGCACGCATGCGCCGGGTTCCTCAGTGAACCCCCGATGTCGTTTCCGAGACCGATGGGCGACATGCCCGTCGCGAGCGCGGCGGCCTCGCCGCCGCTCGAGCCACCCGCGGTGCGCGACGGGTTCCACGGGTTCCTCGTGCGGCCGTACAGGCTGGAGTCCGTGTGGATGCGCAGGCCCATGTCGGGCATGTTCGTGCGTCCGATCGGGACGGCACCCGCCGCCAGCATCCGTTCCACCGCGGGGGCCGAGGTCGGGGCGATCGCATCGGCGAAGACCGGGACACCGTTCGTGGTGGCCTGGCCCTCAACGTCGATGTTCTCCTTGACCGTGAGCGGCACACCATGGAACCTGCCGAGCGGCCCGCCGTCGCGCACCGCACGGTCGGCGGCATCGGCTGCCTCGAGTGCTGATTGTGCCAGGACCTTCACCACTGCGTTCACCGCGGGGTTCACCTCCTCGATGCGGGAAAGGTGGGCCTCCACGACCTCCCGGCTGGTGAGTTCACCGTTGCGGATGGCCGCAGCCAGGTCGAGTGCGCCACGGCGCCAGGGTTCGTTCGCCATGTCTTCGTCACACCATCCCGAACGTCACGGGGAGGCGCTTCAGGCCCCCGACGAACGTCGTCTTCATGAGTGCTGGCTCACCGTCGAGCGCGAAGGATTCCACGCGCCGGGCAAGCTCCGTGAACACCGCCTTGATCTCCATGCGTGCCAGCATCGCCCCCAGGCAGTAGTGCACCCCGAACCCGAAGGCGAGGTGCTTGTTCGGTGAGCGACCGATGTCGAACGAGTACGGGTTGTCGAAGACGTCCTCGTCCCGGTTGGCCGACGGGTATGACAGCAGGACTGACTCCCCCTTGCGGATCGTGTGGCCGCTCACGAGCGTGTAGTCCTGCGTCGCGGTGCGCATGAAATGTTTCACCGGGGTGGTCCAGCGGATGATCTCGTCGGCGGCCGTCGCCACGAGTGACGGATCCTCCTTCAGGCGTCTCCACTGGTCGGGGTTCTGGATCATCGCCAGCACGCCGCCGGCCATCGCCGACGCGGTGGTGTCATGTCCGGCCGTCGCCGTGATCACGTAGTAGGAGATCGTCTGCATCATCGAGAGTTCCTCGCCGTTCATGCGTCCGTTCGCCACGGCTGAGGCGAGGTCCTCGGTGGGGTTCGCCCTGCGCTCCTCGGTGATGCGGGTGAAGTAGGCGAAGAAGTCCTGGATGACCGCGATGAGAGCGTTCGGGTCGTCGTCGCGGCGGAGGTCCTCATCGGCCGCGCCGAAGAGTTCCTGGGTCAGCTTGAGCATGCGCGGGTAGTCGCTCTCCGGCAGGCCGAGGATGTGAAGGATGACGTTCAGCGGGTACTGCATCGCGAAGTCGCGCGAAAAGTCGCACTTCCCGCCCATGCCCGCCAGTTTGTCCACGTACCGCACGGCGAGACCGGCGAGACGCTCATCGAGCTTCGAGAGGTTCTTCGGCAGGAACCACTCACTGGTCACCCCGCGCAGATCGCGGTGCTCCGGGTCATCGACATGGATGAGCGTGCGCAGCATGTGGCCGTTCTCCGCGTTGCGGGCGTCGGCCTCTGCTGGCCCGAGGACCGGCCGCGGCTCGTTCAGGAAGATGTCGTTGTGGAGCTCGATCTCGAGGACGTCGGCGTGTTTCGTGACCGCCCAGAACGGGTTCACCTCGCCGAGCGGGTGCTGCACCCAGTGCACGGGTGACTCCGCGCGCAACGTGCGACAGGCCTCCTCGAACAGTTCCTCGTTCGCGTATGCATCCGGTGTGTAGAACACCGCACCGGCCTCTGCAGGTGTCATGACCATCGCAACCCCCTCGTGTCGACCACATCTTCCCCCATCGCGGTCACCGGCGGCCAAACCGGCCCCGTCGTAGGCTTGCCCCATGGATGCCCCGCGGAACCCGTCGACGGCCCGCAGGCTTCTCCCCCTCGTCGGGGTGCTGATCGGCATCCTCGGCATCGGTTTCGTGGTGCGCACCGTCGTGGTGCGCCGCAGGGAGGTCGCCGATGCGTTCTCCGGCATCGACCCGTTGCCGCTCGTTGCGAGCGTGCTGCTCGGCCTCGCCGCCATGTCATTGATCGGGTCGCTGTGGACCTCGATGCTGCGGACGCGGGGCCATGGCGCCCCGCGGAACCGGGCGATGTCGTGGTACTTCGTGGGTCAACTCGGCAAGTACGTACCGGGTGGCATCTGGCCCATCGTCGGTCGCGCCGAACTCGCCGTCCGTGGCGGTGTTCCCCGCGGCCCCGCCTATGCAGCCACAGGGTCGTCGCTGTTGTCCACGTATGCCGCGGCCCCTCTTGCCGCGGGCGCAGGTGCGCTGCTCGACGGACGGCACACCACGACGGGCGCGACCATCGTGGTCGCGTACGTGTTGTTGTGGGCCGACATGGGCAGTGCAGGGTTCGTGCACAGCCTTGCCGAGGTGATCACACGTGTCACCGGACGCGAGGTGACGGTGCCGGCGAGGGCGGAGTTCTTCGGGATGGTCGCCCGGCACGTGCCCGCATGGGTGCTGATGTCGGTCAGCACGTCGGTGACTGCCCACGCATTCGGTGTCAACATCGGAGTGGCAGAGATGCTCTACGTCACGTCAATCTCCTGGCTGGTGGGTTTCCTTGTTCCCGGTGTCCCAGGTGGAATCGGGGTGCGCGAGGCGGTGTTCACGGCTCTTGCCGGACCGACGACTGGCACCGCCGTTGCGGTGTCACTGGCACTCGTGAGCCGCGTGGTGTTCATGGCCGTTGACGTCACCGGGGCCACGGTGTCGTCGGCGGTGGCGGGCCGCGCCCGTCACAGTTCAGCGGAACGCTGACAGTTTGTCTCGTGGTATCTCGCGGCGCTGGCCGCTGAGGCTCTTCAGGCGCAGGATGCGCACCACGAACCACCTCACGTAGCGCATCACGTAGGAACGCAACTCGAGCGTGGCCTTGCGCACCTTCATGTAGCGGTAGCGGCGGTTCGCCATCAGAGCCTGCTTGCGCACCAGTTCGCGGTGGAACTTGGCGACCTGTCGCCGCGGTTTCGGGGCGCCGTGACCGTGGTTCGGCCCGTGGAGGTCGGGAACGTGCCCGCCGAGCGATCGGAGATGCTCGGCATACGCGTACGCGAACTCGCCGAACACCACGCGGTCGGTCTGGGACTCGCGGATCTCCTCCTCGCTGACCTCCACCGACACGCACGAACCGGACGCAACGAGCCGGCCGAGCACCTCCTCAGCGAGGGCCGTGCGGCAGACCAACAGGCTGATGCCGGTCTTCGTGAACACCGTGCTCGGCAACCAGGCATCGCCCACCACGAGGTCGGCCAGGAAGTTGCCGTGGTTCACGCACAGATGACAGCGCGTCGTGTTGAAGTGCCTGTCGAAGGCGACCTGGTACCCGAAGTCGACCCGGCGGCTGGCAGAGAAGGTGGAGCCCTCGCGCGTCGTGACTGTGAGCTTGCCCACCGGGCCACCGCCGCGGTACGAGATGTCTGCGATGTCGGCGGTGTCATACCCGAGGTACTCGCCCATCGCCTCGATGCTGTGGTGCGAGTACTGCCAACCGCACAGCAGGCCGACGGTGAGCACCACTCGTTCGCGCAGTTGCGGCTCGAACCGCTTCACCCATGCCCACAGCCCCTCGAGCTGACATGGAATCGCAACGACAGCAAGTCGACCCGGCGTGTCACGCAACAGACGCAGCGCCGACACCTGGTGGAGGTTGTGGTAGATGCTGCCGGGCAGGGTGTCGACGTCGTCCACGCTCGTCACCAGACGGGCCGCGAACTCGATCCCGTCCACGTGGTCGAGCGCGATGACACCGTCGATATCCCCCGATGACAGCAGCGACCGCAGCACCTCCTTGATCAGTCCCCCACTGCTCGCCTTCATGTTTCGGTCGTGGTTGGTGCTCTGCGCCAGATGCACCGAGCGCACCACCCCGTACGGGCCGGCCGGGGAACCCGGGAACAGCCAGTCCTGAAGGCCCGTGTAGTCCACCGACACGGCCGGGCACACCGACGCCGCGGCTGCCGACCCCGCCGAGGTGGGCTCGTACACGAGACTGCGGGTGTTCAGTTCCACCCGTACCGAACCGTCGGCCATCTCGCACGCCCCGCACCCGATGCACATCCCCGAGGAGATCACCCCGGACAGGTCGCTCGACACGTTCATCGGCGTGCCGCCGCATCAATCACGTCGAAGTTGCGCAGGGAGCGCTCCTTCACGGCAGGCAGTCCGGCCGTGATGCACGACACCACGGCCCCACGGTCCGCCAGCGTTGCCGCCACGAGGTCGACCACCGAGGCGGGTTCGCGCAGGGCTGCGGCGTCCACCCCGAGATGTGCGAGACCGAAGTCATCCAGCACCTCGCGGTACTTGTGGCTCCAGCCCACCACCACGGTCGGTGTGCAGGTCGCGAGTCCGGAGATCATCGCGTGGAATCGTGACGTGACGAGCAGTTCCGAGCCCGACACCAGTCGCCGCAGCTCCCCCGCGCGGAGGTCAGCGTCGATCGACACCACGCCCGGGTCGTCGGCGAGTTGGGCAGCAATCTCGCGGCACACCGGACCGTCGTTCATCCGGTCCTCGGGGCGGTCGGCCCGGAAGCTGTGCGGTGCGATGACCACACGCAGGCCGGTACGCGCGCGGATCCCGCGCACGACCTCCGCCATCGCGGCAGGGTAACCACCCCCGTCGTTCCCGAACATGCGCCGCACGACCGCGCTCGGCATCACGGTGACCCACCCGCCTTGCGCCGTGTCGAGGCGTGCCGCGACCGCCGCAGGCAGGTTCGCGGCCTCGTCGAGGGAGAACGCCAGATCGGCCACGTCAGTCACGTTCAAGAGTCCGAGTCCGTCGAGGTGCTCGCGGGTGCGTGCGCCACGGGCGCACACCGCGGCCAGCCGGGGCAGCACCAACCGCGCGAGCAGCCTGTTCGGCTGCGTGCGGAACGGACCGAGTGCCTGCGCAGCCTTCACGGTGGGCACCCCGAGGAGCAGTGGCAGCCCTGTCATCAGCGCGTTGTAGACGGTGATGGGAAGGCCACGACCGTCGACGAAGCTGATGCCCGCAACATCGACCGTGACATCGGAGCGGAGGATCGCCCGGCACGCCCTGGTGCGCACCCACCCGAGCGGCAGGTGCAGCATGCGCGCGACCATTGCGACGCACGCAACGGGGAACTCCACGAGGGCGAGCCGCAGAGGTTGCAGACCGACCACACGGGCCTCGACGCCGTCGGGCAGGAGCGGCTCATCCTGCGCCGGGTACGTGGTGAGCACCGTGAAATCGCACGGACCCGACACGCCCGGCTGGCGCGCCATGACGGATTCCAGCATCGCCGCGGCGCCCCTGTTCGCCGACAGCGCGGCCCCCACGATCGCGATGCGCATGGCCTAGGCCGGCGGCACCGACGTCGGTGACTTCGTGGCCCTCACCACGAGGTCGGCGAGGAGGCCGACGGTGATCACCTGCAGGGCCGCAAAGAAGATGAGCAGCGTGTTCGCAGCCAGGCGGAAGTCGCGCTCCGCCCAGTCGAACCCGAGTTTCACGAAGCCCAGCCCGAGCAGGAGGAGACCCGCCGGCAGGAACACCTTCAGCGGGTTGTACGAGAGCGTCATACGGATGACCTGGAGGATGTAACGACGCGTGTCGCGCAACCAGTGGAACTTGCTGCGTCCGGCGCGCGGGAAATAGTTGATCGGCATGAATCCGACGCTGTAGCCGTTGCCGAGGAACGACATCGTCAGGGTGGTCACGCACGAGAATCCCTTCGGCAGTTCGTGCACGTACTGCATCGCCACGTCGCGCCGGAAAGCGCGAAGGCCGGAGTTGAGGTCCTTGATGTCGGTCTCGGAGAGGAAGCTCGCCAGCTTGCGGATCAGCCACTTCGCCGGGGTGCGCAGCAGCTTCAGCGTGCCCTCCTCCGTGCGGCGCCAGCCCACGATGTGGTCATAGCCCGCCATCTCGTCGACGAGTTCCGGGATGCGGTCGTTCGGGTAGGTCATGTCGACGTCGGTCCACACCACCACGCGTCCGCGTGCCGCCGTTGTTCCGGTGCGCCGTGCGGCCCCGGAACCCTGGTTCTTGCGGTGCGTGATCAACGTGATGCCGCCGATGCCGGGGAGTTCCTTCTCCGAGCCGTCAGTCGACCCGTCGTCCACCACGATGATCTCGAACGTGTGGCGCGAGGCCTGCAGTGCCTCGCGGATGCGGTCGATCTCCGCTCGCAGGTGGCCCTTCTCGTTGTAGACGGGAAGGACGACACTCACGTCGCATTCGTCGGGGGCGTAGGTCGTCATCGGTGCGCTGTTTTCCTCGTCAACACCGGTCGGAGCCGGCCCGTTGCCACAGTACCCGTTCGAGCACCTTCTCCTCGGCGACGATGCGCCACTCCCCGTCAGCGGGCGGCCTGTCGCCGAAGCCGTACACACAGGAGTACGCGGCCGGGATGGTCGCACCCGGAGGGGAGATGTCGAACCTGACGAGTCGCACCGGAAAGAGCTTCCAGCGCATGTAGTAGTACGCGCGGTCGTTGCGCTGGCCCGTGTCGAACCCGATCAGGGCGCCACCTGAGTCACGCACGAAGGCCACGCTCTGGCCCGACTGTTCGTGGCGCCAGGTGCGCGGCAACACGCTGCGCTCTGCCGACCATGCGGACCCGAGCGCGAGCATCACCAGCATCGACGCAACGGCGAGTGCCCCGGACCGCCGCGATGTCCACCACAGGGCCAGTCCGGTTGCGGCAAACACCGCCGCGAAGGTGAGAAGTCCGGGCTGCACGAGGTAGCGGACCACGTCCGTCCCGACGATGTTCGGGAACACGATCTCGTTGCGGACCCATCCGCCCTTCACTCCGTCACCCCAGTCGACGACCACGTACACCACGGCCACGACTGCAGTCGTCACCGCACCGCCGAGCCACGCCCGCCGCGTGATCAACGGGTCGAGTGCCGCACCCGCGACCGACATCACGATCACTGCGGGCACGAGGATCTCCACGTACCTGCCGTAGATCAGGTGGTCGCCGCGGTACCCGTACAGCAACTGGAGACCACCGGTGAACACCAGGAGAGCCGTGCAGCCGAGAACCACCGCAGTGGTGAGGCGCACAGGGTCGGTGCGGAGCGTGCGCAGGCCACCCTTCGACTTCACGGCCGACACCCCCCACACCACACCGACGGCGAGGAATCCGGCCATCGTGGCCACGAGGTACCACGACTGGCCCACCATGGTGCGCAGCAACGCCGGCCACACGGTGGGGTTGATGAGACGACGCAGCAGCCGGTTCTCCTGGTCGTAGGACTCCAGGTAGAGGCGGGTCTTCACGTAACGGTTGAGCAGGTAAGAGAGCGCGTACCCGACCGTCATGAACCCGCATGCGGCCAGGGATGCGAACCTGCCGGCATCGCGGCGCCAGGCCCACCACAGGAACACCGCACCCACCAGCGGCAGGAACAACGTGTAGCGACCGTGGAGGGCGGGCATCAGACCGACATACAGTCCGAGCCCGCACAGCCCGGCGGCCGAACGTGTGCGCACCACCCGGTGGAACGCCAGCACGAACACCAGGAACGCGAGTCGCGCGGCAGTCTCGGCCCACGCGAACAGTGCCGTCACGATTGTTCCCGGCACGACGTAGGTCAGCAGCGCCGCAATCAGTGCGGGCCGCGCGGCGAGGCCGAACACCCGCCGCGCCACGCTGTGTGCCGCGACCGCCACCAGTACGCACAGCACAACGTTCACGAGGAGCGTCGCCCTGTAGGCGCCCGACAGCGACCCGGTGATCTCCCCCAGCAGGCCGGTCACGAGACCGAATCCCGCCGGGTAGAAGCTGCCCGTCGGGATCACTGCTTCGTCGTGGCCGAAGAGAACGCGGCCGTTCAGGAGGAAGCCCCATTCGTCCGGGTGGATGGTGGGTGCCGACTGACGCAGTGCCACCGAGGCACCCACGACCCCGGCGACGAGGGCCGCCACCGCGCAGACCATCACGTGAGCCCGCGAGAACGCGAACGGCTCCGCGTTGTTCCACCGTCGGTCGAACTCGCGGACGGCCCTGAAACGCACGATTGAACCCTAGTTTCGTGGCCCGCCACGGTGACGGAGGGTGGGCCGGCGCCGGGACGGTCGTCTAGAGGTAGCCCACCGTGCTGCGGGTGGCGCGACCTGTCCCGCGACCACCGCCCGGGGGGAAGTGCTCCGGTGTGAACGTGCGCAGGGAGTCACCGAAGTCAGCGCCGCGGGCGACGAGTTCCGACGAGTGGCGGGCGACGACCTCGTGGAACAGCTTGCGCACCTCGCGCGCGTTTCCGAACGCCGCGTCGCGCTTCCATCCGGCGATGACCTGCAGCAGGCGCTGCTCCGCCTCGGTCGAGAGGTCGTAGTCGTGCAGCGCGGCGAAGCCGCGGAACACCTCGACCATCTCGGTGTCGGCGAAGTCCGGGAACTCGAGGGTGTGGTCGAAACGGCTGGCCAGACCGGGGTTCATCCGCAGGAAGGTATCCATGCGGTCGGGGTAGCCCGCCACCACGATGGCGATGCGACCGCGGTGGTTCTCCATGTGCGCGAGGATCGTCTCGATCGCCTCGTGTCCGTAGTCGAGGTGGTGGTCGACGGCGAGTGAGTACGCCTCGTCGATGAAGAGCACGCCGTCCTCGGCCGACTTCAGCACCTCCGCGGTCTTCAGCGCGGTCTGGCCGACATAACCGCCGATCAGGCCGTGACGGCCGGTCTCCACCACGTGACCCCTGCGCAGCAGGCCCATCTCCTTGTACAGGCGCCCGATGAGGCGGGCGACGGTGGTCTTGCCGGTGCCCGGGTTGCCCGTGAACACGAGATGGGGTGAGGGACGAAGAGCGCGAAGACCGGCACTCTCGCGCACGTTCGCGACGCGCTGGATGTCGGCCAGGCGGCGCACGAGGTCCTTCACCGGAGCCAGACCGATGAGCGTGTCGAGCTCGGCCAGCACGGCATCCACCCCGCGTGCCTCGTGCACCATGGTGGAATGCTCGTGCTCCTCGTCGTCCGACTCGGTGGGGTCGAGGTTCTCGACCTCCGCGGACCCGCGGCTCTCGCTCGTGGTCTGCATGCGGGCGACCGCCTCGACGTTGGCGATCTTCTCCACCCACTGGGGCACGATGAAGTCGAACGATGACACGACCTGCTCCAGCACGAACTGCGAGAGGTTGTCGACGGCGAGTGAGTGCGTGGCCACCAGGCGCACGCGACCGCTCTGGCGGTTCCCGTGGAAGCGGACCTGGACGTACGGGAGGTGGCCGGGTGCGTCGAGCGCCCATTGGCGCAGCGCGGCGGAGTCGTCGGTCTCGGCGAGGGGTGCATCGATGCGCAGCACCACCGCGCCGTTGTAACGCTGGTAGAGGGTGGCCGTGCAGAACACCGAGTTGTCCTTCGTGAGGAAGTCCAGGGGGAAGTCGGGAGGCACGACGGTGCCGTGCTCGTCGAGCTCGTCGAGCAGCTCCGTGACACGCGCCAGGTAGCCGCCGATCGTCTCCTCCGCCTCGTGCATCTCGATCACCGTGGTGTGCCCTCTCTCTCGTGTGTCATCCGGCTCCGGTCGACCGCGGGCCTCAGGCCGACGCGAGGTGGTCGGTCCACTGCAACTCGAGGAACTGCCAGAACGTGTTGTTGTAGTCCTGATAGAGCGGCCAGCACTCCTCCAGCCAGTCGTGCGCCTCACTGTGGGACACTCCCTCGCGCTTCATGTACCACGCCTTCAGGAGCAGACCGGTGCGGCTGCGGCCGCCGTGGCAGTGCACCACCACCTGCTTGCCCTCTGCGAGGAACGCGTCGATTGCCTCGACACCGTCACGCACCACGAAGAAGATGTCGTTGTTGTGATCGCCCTCCTTGTCGTGGAGGAGGATCTGACGGTGGTGGGTGCGACCGGTGAAACGACCCTCGGTGATGCACATGCTCACCACCGCGTGGTCGGCCGGCGCGGATGCCGCCCCGTCGAGGTTCGCGGCGTGCACACCTGCGGGGTGCACGATGGCCGGGCCCGCGGGGCGCTCCGCCGGTGACACTCTGGACGCCGTCTTGCCGAGGAGACGGCGCGCGAGATCGATGAGGTCCTGGTTGCGGTACGTGCGGCGCGTCCCGTTGACGGTCTGCAGGGTGCCGTGGACGCAGCTCATCCAACGCACAGGAATGCGCTGGGCGCCGTACAGCGCCCCGGCCATTGCACCCGCGATGGCAGCGACGGTGTCGGTGTCGCCGCCCAGCTCGATGGCCGCAACCATCGCTTCTTCGAACGTGGCTGTGGTGCGCACGGCCCACAGCGCCTGGGCGAACGCGGTCCACACGGACCCGTTCGAGGGCTCGCGGGGATCGGCGCCGGGCGCGTACACGGTGGAGACGAGCGGTGCGTACCGAGCCGCAGCTTCGCCGATGACAGCGTGTCCGGACAGTTCCTGCACGACCTGTTCGGCGACCCCGGTGATGCTCCCGGTGACGATGACACGACGGATGATCTCGGCGGTGATGGCCGCACCTGCGGCAGCCGCGGGGTCGAAGTGGGTGAGTTCGGCCTGCGCAACGGCCGCCTCGATGGTGCGCTCGCCACCCACCGTGACTCCCCAGATTCCGACCGGCCCGATGCGCATGATGCAGCCGTTGCTGGCGCTGCGGCCACGCTGGGCCTCGTGGGCGCGCTCGGCTGCGCCGTGCCGACTTTCCTGGGAGAGAACGATGCCCGTGTTGATGCCCACGTCGGTGGCACCCGTGCGCCAAGCACGGAACGCCAGCCAGAGGTGGTCGGGGTCGATTCCGCCGGACGCGATGATGGACTCCGCGAGCGCCACCGCCATCTGCGTGTCGTCGGTGAACTCACCGGGCGCCCAGTTGAAACCCCCGCCGCCGATCATCTCGCCGGTGCCACCCAGAACAGGCTCGGCGAACCGAGCGAACCATTGCCCCGGCCCGCCGAACTCGAACGGTGCCCCGAGAGCATCACCGCACGCCGCCCCCATCAGCACGCCGAGTGCGCGGTAGAGCTGGTCACGGGTGAGGGCACCGGGGCGGATGGGGTCGTGGGCGGAAACTGTGGTCATTGTGCTCCTTGCGGTTCGGGTTGGCGGACGAGTGACGTCGTGTGGGACTTTCTTGTCGGAATACAACTATATCGGACCCTGGTCCTGCCCGCACGGATGGTGAGGGGCGGACGCAGGTGCCGGCTGGATACTGACAGGAGGGTGTGACGGACATTCGGGTGGATCCCCGCGGAACTAAGGGTGGAGTCGTCCCGCACCTGTCACACTGAGTGCATGAGCAAACCCAAGTTCACCCCACGGAAACCCTCCGAACTTTCGGTTCCCGCAATGCTGAGCGCGTTCCAGGCGACGAACCTGCGTCGTCTTCCCCCCATGCCCTCGATGCCGGCGGTCGATGCGACGGTGGCAATGCAGTCACCCGGGAAGAAGACTCCAAGGACCGACAAGCCCCACAGGCGCACCATCCAGCATGACTTCTACGTCTACGTGGACACGGTGGTGATGACCGTGAACCCCCTTGTGTCCCCCGAAGAGGCCCACAAACGGCTCGAGGTTCTCCTCATGCACAGACCCGGTGCGGACGACCGATGGGCCCTGCCCGGCGGTGCCGTGCTCGACAACGAACCGCTCGAGCAGACCGCCCGACGGAAGGTGCTGATGGAGGCCGGTATCGACCTCACCGGGGCACAGTTGCACCAAGTGGGCGCGTTCGGCGACCCCCACCGCGACGACCGGTGGCGGGCGATCTCCATCGCCTACATGGCATTGCTCCCCCACCCGGGCACACCCGAACCGCGCGAGCATTCCGACGGGGCCGGGTGGCGACCGTTCCACAGCCTCAGACGCCACCAGCTCGAGTTCGACCACTTCGACATCATCGAGGCGGCCAGGCGAACCGCAGAACGGCTGCTGGAGGACACCCCCGTGGCCCTCGGCTTCTGCAGACCCCGGTTCACTCTCTCCGAACTCCGGTCGGTGTACGAGGCGTTCCAGCAGAAGCAGGTCGACCCCGCAAACTTCCGCCGCAAGGTGGTCGCCACCAAGGATTTCGTGCGGGAGGTCGGCATCCAGCCCGACACATCCCTCACCCGTGGTCGGCCACCCATGCTCTACACCGCGGGGCGGGCAACGGAACTAAACCCGCCGATCAGGTTCTCCACCGCCAGGCCGGACACCCCGAGAGCGGGCCGGTCGCCACGCTCCGGAAGAAGCTGACGCCCAGGGAGAATCTGGCGCTGCGGGAGGAATCGTCACACCCTTCCTTTATGGTGTGAGAGTCCCTAAGTCCCGGCTGCACAGGGCAGCCGCCGCGAGGGGACGAGGAGACACCATGAACAACAACACGCCCCACGAGGACAACACCGGGAACAACCCCACCGCAGGAAACGGCCCGACCGCACCGACACACATCGTCGTGCTGCTCGACCGCTCCGGATCCATGGCCCCGATCGCAAACGACGTGATCGGGGGCTTCAACCAGTACCTCGAGGAGCAGCAGAAGGACGGCAGCGACGCGCGCATCAGCATCGTGCTGTTCGACTCGCAGAACCCCCAGGAGACCGTCATGTGGGGTGCCCCCATCTCGGAGGCCATCGCGCTCGACCGCACCTCTTTCGTGCCGCGCGGAGGGACCCCGCTGCTGGATGCCACCGGCCTCACGATCGGCCGCGTCATGGTCGACCAGCAGTCCCGGGTGGCCGCCGGCATCCCGGCTTGCGACATCGTGTTCGTCACCGTCACCGACGGCGAGGAGAACCAGAGCCACGAGTTCAACCTGGAGCAGGTGCGCACGCTCGTCAACGAGCGCACAGCCGAAGGTTGGCAGTTCGTGTACCTCTCCGCGGGACTCGACGCGTACGCCGATGCCGGCCGGCTCGGCTACTCCACCGGCGCGAGCCAGGCGTGGGGCCGCACGGCCGACAGCTCGCGGCTCATGTTCCACAGCCTCTCGAAGAGCACCAGCAACTTCCGCGACAAGAAGCGCACCGGCCGCGACGCGGCAACCGGGGACTTCTTCGAGACCGGCAAGGACGCCGAAGAGGACAACTGACCCTGACGACCCGCGGGGGCCCGGCTCAGCCCTTCTGGCCGGGCTCCTTCGGGAGGCCGAGCACCCTCTCCCCCACGATGTTGCGCTGCACCTGTGCGGTACCGCCCCAGATAGTGGAGGAACGGTGCTGGAAGAACATCGAGGTCCAGCGGTCGACGGCATACGGCGTGCCGGGCTCGTGTGCGGCCAGCAGTGCCTCGGCACCGCGGGCGTTCATCATCCGCTCCGAGAACTTCTGCGCGTACTCCGACCAGAACATCTTGTTCACCGACGCACCCGGGCCGGGCTCCTTGCGGGCGATGACCTCCGACAGCACCTTCAGGCCGTTGAAGCGCATGATCTCGCAGTGGGTGTAGGCCCAGGCGAGCTCCTGACGGATCACGGGGTCGGCCGCCTTGCCCGACTGCTGCATCAGCTTCACCGCGGCCCAGAACTGCTTCGTGAACTCCACGTGCTGCGTGGTGGCGTTGCCGCCGCGCTCGTTGCCGAGGGTGGTCATGGTGACACGCCAACCGTTGTTCATGCCGCCGATGATGTTGGCCACCGGCGCACGGGACTCGGTGAGGAACGTCTCGGTGAAGTGCGAGTTGCCGTGGGGCTGGCGGATCGGCCGAAGATCGATGCCGTTCGGCGCCTTGCCGTCCTTGTACATCGGCAGCAGCACGTAGCTGATGCCCGCGTGCTTCGGCGCGTCCGTGTCGGTGCGGCAGAGGCAGAACATCATGTTCGCCTCGGTGGCGCCCGAGGTCCACACCTTCTGGCCGGAGATCACGATCTCCTCGCCGTCGATCTCGCCCTTCGTCTTCAGTGACGCGAGGTCGGAGCCGGCATCGGGTTCCGAGAAACCCTGGCAGTAACGGTCGGTGCCGTCGACGATGCGGGGCAGGAAGTGGCGCTTCTGCTCCTCGGACCCCCACACGATGATGGAGGGCCCCACCAGCCACTCACCCATGCCGCGAGTGATGCGCGGCACGTTCGCGCGCGCGAACTCCTCGTTCAGCACCGCCACCTCGACTCCGGTGAGACCACGACCGCCGTACTCCTTCGGCCAGCCCACGCACATGTAGCCCGCCTCGGTCAGCTTCTTCGCCCATGAGCTGAGCGCCGGATGCTGGCCGCGCTGGGCCTCGTCGGCGTTCACGCCGACCAGTTCCTTCGGTTTGTTCGCCTCCAGCCACTCGCGCACCTCCGCGCGGAACGCCTCGGCTGCCGGTCCGAAATCGAGCTCCAACGGCATGTCACACCTCCGTGCCGGGACAGCCATCCCTCGGCCGCCGCTCGGTCAGTCTCGCAGTCAGCCGAGTGCCGACAAGAACCGGGCGATTGCCTCGTTCACAGGGGCCGGATGGGTCATGTTCGCCGCATGGGGCCCGCCCTCGATCGGCACCAACGTGGTGGGCCCACCCAGGCGGTCGCGCAGAATCTCCGCCTTCTCCATGGGAATGGCGACATCGGCGGTGCCGTGAATGATGAGAGCCGGGCAGGAGATCTCCTCCAGACGGCCGGTGATGTCGTCGCGGTGCATGAGGCAGTGGAATGCGGCCGTGAACTGGTCAGGCTCCATCGCCGCCCACTTCGCGAACCAGTCTCCCCACTCACCGGGGCCAAGAATGATGCCGGCAATCACGTCCTGCACCGCGACGGCACCGTGGGCCACCCAGGCCGCATGCAGCTGGTTGTAGGGCTCGACGGTCTCGGGAGCCTCGGTTCCCGCCTGTGTGTCGATGAGGATGAGGGCACGCACACGCTCGGGTGCGGTCAACGCGACACGCAACGACAGGAACCCGCCCTGGGACATGCCTCCCACCACCGCGCTCGCGATGCCGAGGTGGTCCATGAGTGCGAGCACGTCGTTCGCGGAGTCCCAGTAGGTGAAGTCACCGGTCGCGCGGGTGCCCCCGAAGCCGCGCTCGTCCCATGTGATCACCCGGTGCGTGGCACGCAGTGCCGCCACCTGCGCATCGAACATCGAGTGGTCCATGAGGAACCCGTGACTCAGGACCACCGCGGGGCCGGTGCCCCCGGTGTCCTCGTACGCGATGGTGGTGCCGTTCAGTTGCGCCGTCTTCATGGTGTCTCCGTCCTGGGTCTGTTGTTCCGGGCTAGTTCTTGTTCCCGCGGTACTTCGGGACGTCCGTCGACACCCGCATCGACCACCGCGGCCGGCGCTTCTCGAAGAACGCACGCACACCCTCCGCTGCGTCGGGTGAATCCGCGAGCGCGGGAATGATGCGGCCCTCGGCAGCGATCATCTCGTCCATCCCGGTGTTGAGGCCCTCCCACAGCATCCGCTTCGACAGCGCAACCGACACGGGTGCGGTGTTCTCGGCGATGTCGCGGGCGATCGCCGTCGCCTCGGTGAGCACGCGGTCTGCGGGCACCGCACGCGATGCCAGGCCGAGTTCCGCGGCCTCCGCCCCGGTGAGCATGCGTCCGGTGAACAACAGCTCGGCCGCGCGGGAGAAACCGATCACCCGCGGCAGGATCACGTGCGAGCCGAGCTCGGGAAGGATGCCCCGGCGCACCATCGCGTACTGGATCTTCGCGGTCTCGCTCACGATGCGGATGTCGGCGAGCATCGGGTAGGTGATGCCCACCCCCACTGCATGACCGTTGATCGCTGCGATGACGGGCTTCGAGGTCTGGTGCGGCATGCGACGCGGACCGTCGTAGGTGCTCGCGCCACCGGCCTTGAAGCCTCCCTCGCCACCGCTCAGGTCCGCACCGGCGCAGAATGCCTTCCCGGCGCCGGTGATGACGACGGCGCGCACGTCATCGTCGGTGTCCGCGAGACCGAGTGCGATGCCGAGCTCATCGGCCAGTTGCGGGGTCCAGGCGTTCATCGCCTCGGGTCTGTTCAGGGTGACGGTGGCGACACCGTCATCAACCGAATAGAGAACTGTCTGCAGTTCCACGAGTTCCCCCTCTCCCCCGCACGGCACCGTAGCCGAGGCGGACGGGGTGCGGCTCCGGCGGTCAGCGGGCGGCGAGGGCCTTCTCGACGAAGGAGAGGTCATACGGGTTGCCGACCATGAAGATCACGTGGTCCGCTCCGGCGTCGGCATACTCGCCAACCTTGTCGGCCTCGTTCGGCGACAGAGCGACCGTGCGCTCGATGGCGCGCGGGTCACGGCCGAGCTCGGCACACCAGCGGTCGAGCACCTCCATCTTGCCGCGGAAGTGGTCTACCGGGCCGAACGTGTTGTGCATGTCGGCGTGCTGGGCGGTCAGCTTCAGGGTGACCTTCTCGCCGCTGCCGCCGATCATCAGCGGGATGGTCCCGTTGACCGGGCCGGGGTTCAGGCGCGACAGACGCTCCTTGATCACAGGCAGACCCTCGGCGAGGAGCCGCAGGCGGCCCGGTGCGGTACCGAACTCGTAGCCGTACTCGTTGTAGTCGCGCTCGAACCAGCCCGACCCAATGCCGAGCACGAACCTACCGTTCGAGATGTGGTCGATGGTGCGCGACATGTCGGCCAGGAGGTCCGCGTTGCGGTACGTGTAGCAGGTCACGAGCGCACCGAGCCGGGCATGGCTCGTGTCGGCGGCCATGGCCGCGAGCAGCGTGTAGCACTCGAAGTGCGCGGCGTCGGGGTCCCCGTAGAGCGGATAGAAGTGGTCCCACGTGAAGATGGAGTCCACGCCCATCGCGTCGGCCGCCTTCCATGCGGCACGCATCTCTGCGAGCGAGGTGGCCTGGGGGTGGAGCTGGACGCCGATCTTCATGAAGGCCGAGCCTACGGCCGGCACGGGCTCACGAGCCGCTGAACTCGCGGCGCATCAGGGGCACGGTGACCTCGACGTACTCGCGCAGGAGGTCCTCGTCCCACGGCGGCCTGATCGCCACGTTCACGAGCTGTGCACCGGCGTCAACGAAGCGCGCGACCTGCTCGACCACATCCTCGGGTCTTCCGAGCAGCGAACCGTTGATGATCCGCTCGGCCGCGGCGCCCCACTGGCCGCGCAGGCGCTCCTTCACCACCGACACGTCGTCGGTGCTGAGACCGTACGAGAGGTTGATGCTGCGCTCCACCGCCGACGGCTCGCGGCCGGCCCTCGCGCACCAGTCATCGAGCACGCCGTTCAGTTCGCGGTACTCGTCGGCCGGCACGTACGCCGCGTTCCAACCGTCGGCGTAGCGGCCCGCCATGCGCAGGGTCTTCTCGCGACCCAGGCCGCCGATCCAGATCGGCATCGGCCCGAGCGGGCCGGGCACCATCGCGGCATCGACCAGTTCCACACCGGGGGACGACTGCGTGACCCGCTCGCCCCTGCGCCACTTCTCGAGCGCCTGCAACTGGCCCTCCATCACCTTGAACCTGCCGCCCTGCGTGGGCCAGTCGACCCCGAACGCCTTCGCCTCCTGGTCGTGCCACCCGCTGCCGAGACCCATCTCGAACCGGCCGCCCGAGATGTGGTCGACGGAGACGACGCCCTTGGCGAGCACGCCGATGTTTCGGTACTGCGAGCAGAACACGAGGCACCCGATGCGGGCGCGTGATGTGTCAGCGGCGAGTGCACCGAGCATCGAGAACGCCTCGTAGTGCACCTGCGTGCCGCCGGCGGGAGGGGCCTCGTAGATGTGGTCCCACAGCGAGATCCAGTCGAGCCCTGCCTGGTCGAACCAGCGCCAGAGGCGTCTCAGTTCCGGCACGGGGGCGTTCTGGGGACCGAGATGGATGCCGAACTGCACTGTCACACGGGGGAAACTAGTGCGCGCGCCGCGGCGCATCCCACACGGGCCGTGGGCGGGGACAGCATCACCACGAGTTCGGTGCCCACGGACTCGAGGAACCATCCGGTGCGCAGCTGCACCGCACCGACCGCCCGCAGCGAGGACGAAGTTCTGCACGACGCAGTCGAACGGCTGCACGGCTCCAGCATCTCCATCGCCACCATGCGGCGCGAGCACGTGGAGATCAAGAGGCTCTCGGCCGAGCTGAGTGACCTGCACTGGTCACCAGTGGTGTCACACGAACCGTCCGAGGAGACCACCCGTGCCCTCCGCCGTGTTCCCGACGGTCTCCATGCGGTGATCTCGCTCCACTTCGCGAAGGAGGACGAGATACTCGTGCCCCGGATGGAGAGCAGGCTCCCGGCCCGTGAGCAGGAGAACCTGCTCACGCGGCTCAGGTCGCTGGCTGCGTGACGGGGACCCCGTAGGCGCGGCACAGGGTGTCAATCTCCTCGAAGTGCACGTCGAGGAGATCCCACAGGTCGGGCACCAGTTCCCGGCAGGCAATGAGACCGAAATCAAGCCTGTCGAGGTAACTGTGCACGGTGATGTTGAGCCCCATTCCGTCGGTCACGATGGACAGCGGCACATAGTTCTCGAGTTGCGCACCGCCGAACCACAACGGTGTGCGGGGGCCAGGCACGTTCGAGATCACCACGTTCGTGGGCAGCACGTTCGCGCGGTCGGCCCAGCGGAGACTCGATGCCAGACGGGTTGCCGCGGTGGCCAGCAGAGGGGAGGTTGCCTGCGCACCCTGGGCGATCGCATCGGCCGGGATGAGCTCGAACTGGCGCTTGGCGACCTCCATCGCCTCGTGACACAACTCCACACGCTCGACAGGGTCGGCGCAGTCCGTCGGGAGGTCGGCAACGATCCCCGAGACCATGTTCGTCCAGGGCACCTCCTCCTCCCCCGTGCGGAACGACACCGGCACCATCGCTCGCAGCGGACGGTCGGGCAGCGCGTCGTGGCGGAGCAGGTACGACCGGAGCGCACCCGCGCAGATTGCCATCACGATGTCGTTCACGGTGCCGCCCGACGCTGACTTCAGCGACTTCAACGTGTCGAGGGGCGCCGAACGCATCGCGAAACGACGGTGCGCCGTGATCGTGCGGTTCCACGGTGTGGGCGGCGCGGGCGTGAGCGGCAACCTCACCCGCTCGGCTGCGGTGGGGTGCTGCGCATCGGGGCGGCGCGTGACGGCACGAACGGTGCGACGGACCGTGCGCGTGACCTGGCTCGCGGGTGCGATGCCGAGGGAGTCCATGAGCCCCTGCATCACGCGCAGCTGCAGACGCACCGACCGCACGGGGTTCACCGCCAGCTTCGTGACCGCGGTGCGCAGCATCTCCATCTCACCGGGCGCGGCCTCCTCCGGTATCGGAACGGGCAGGTAAGCGTTGCGCGGCTCCGGGGAGGAATCGGTGAGCATGTTCAGCAGCACCACGCCCGCACCGCCGTCGATCGACGAGTGGTGGAACTTCGTCATCAACGCCCACCGGCCGTCCTCGAGACCCTCGATGACATACACCTCCCACAACGGACGCGTGCGGTCAAGGGCACGACCGAAGATGCGGGCGACCTGCTCGGTGAGCTGCATCTCGTTGCCCGGCGGCGCGAGACCGAGATGACGCACGTGGTACTCGAGATCGAAGTTCTCGTCCGCAACCCAGTAAGGGTGGTCGAGACCGAACGGGACAGAGTGCAGTTTCTGGTGCAACGGACCGACATGTCCCGCCAGCGCTGCGAAACGACCGAACACCACCTCATACGGGTCGAAGTCGGGCGTGGGGCGGCTGTAGAGACCGAG
>JBJTBF010000018.1:0-18532 GCA_046091145.1 Acidimicrobiales bacterium
TCGTGGGGCCTGTTCCGCGACAGGCGTCCCGACCTCTACGGCGACATCACCGGTTTCGGCAGCTGATCAGACGGGTGCGTCGCACTCGCGGCGTGGCTCTGCAGGTGACGGCAGGTTGTCCCACATGTCGGCCAGCAGGTCATCGCGCATGGAGCGCACCGAGGGGTCATCCCAGCGGTTCACGCGCTGCAACGGGTCGTTCGCGTGGTCGTACAGCTCGCCCTCGGTGCCGTCGTGCAAGGTTCCCGGCAGCATCGCGGAGCACGTCCACCCGTCGCGGTGGATGGTGCGCACGCCGACCTCCTTGCCGAAGAGCACGCTGTCCCATTCTGTGAGTACGCGCTCGAACCCGCGTGCACGTGCATCGTCGTCGTGCACGGGCAGTGCCGCGGCCTCTGTGTACCCGGGCCGGTCCAGGCCGGCGATGGAGGCGAAGGTCGCGGCGAGCGACACGTGTCCGACCGGGGCCGTGACGGTGGCGGGTGCGATTCCGGCCGACCTCGCGGGCCTCCAGATGAGGGGGAGTCGCATGAGTGAGTCCACGTGGTATGGACCCTTGAACAGGAGTCCGAAGTCCCCCTGCATCTCGCCGTGGTCGGTGGTGAAGACGATGTCGACGTCGTCCTCCCAGCCCCGTGCACGGATGGCGGCGAGCACCCTGCCCACCGCCTCGTCGATGAGTTCGTTCTTCACGTGCACCATCGCGTTGATCTCGCGCACGTTGTCGGCCGAGAGGGTCGCGGGCACCCACTTGAGTGGTGCCTCGAAGTTCGACACGAACCGTCCGGTGTACCAACCCATCCAGTGGGCGGGTTTGGATGACAGCACCCGCTCGCGTTCGGCAGGGTCGGCGATGTAGCCGGCCGGCAGGTCGAGGTCGCGCCAGTTCACACGGTGCAGCTCGCTCTGCGGGGGGTCCCACGGGTGGTGCGGGTCGGGGAACGACATCCAGCAGAACCACCTGTCGTCCTGGCCGACGGAGTCGAGCCACGCGATCGTGCGGTCGGCCACCCAGTCGGTGTGGTACCACTCGCGCGCGATTCCGTTCGTGGTGCGCACCTGGGGTGCCATGGTGTCTCCGCCCGGTTCGGTGGTGACCTCGAGGTCGGCGTCGAGGTTCGGCACGAAACCGAGCATGACCTCGGGGTGGTTCTCGCGCAGCCAGCCCACGTAGTGCAGGTTGCCCGCGGCGCCGTGCCCCGCGAACTCCATGTGCTCGAACCCACGGTGGGGGAACGGGCTGCCGTCGGGGAGGTTCGACCACTCGGTGAACGTCCCGTCGCGGCCCATGCGGTTCTCGGCGAAACGCAGGAACGGGTCGAGGAGCGGCTCGAAGTGTGCCTTGCCGAGCAACGCGGTGCGGTAGCCGGCAGAGCGCAGGGTGGCCGCGATGCTGGGTGCATCCTCCGGCAGGGGGACACCGTTCATCCACACGCCGTGGGTGGCAACGTGCTGGCCGGTGATCATCGTGCTGCGCGACGGCATGCACACCACGTTCTGCGGGTGTGCGCGCGTGAAGTTGATGCCCTCCCGCGCGAGCGCGTCGATGTTCGGTGTGCGTGCCACCGTGCCACCGTTGCAGCCGAGTGCATCGAAGCGCTGCTGGTCGGTGGTGATGAAGAGAATGCGCCGGCCGGTCATTTCGCCCCCTCGAGGATCTTCTTCGCGTTGCGCAGTGCCTCGCCCGATGCACCGGCGGTGACCAGGGCGAGAACGTTGGGTGTGCACTGCGTCGAGTACGAGAGGATGGTGTGCCCGTGCCTGTCATCGATCACGTCGACGGTGCCGAAGTGGTCCTTGATCAGCGGGTTGTTCACGATGGAGTACTGGAACCGGCGCGACCTGTCGTCGACCACCACGATGTCCTCCTCGAACACGATCCCCGTGGGCAGCGTGACCCAGCGTTTCGTCCCCTCCACGCGGCAGTCCTTCACCGGGAACCACTCGTGCAGCCGCGCGGGATTGCCCACGAGCGCCCACACATCGTCGGGAGGACATGCGATGTGGATGTCACGGCGGATCGTTGCCACACGGGAACGATAACCGTGCGACCGTCCTCGGTCAGTCGTCGAGGGACCAGTCGACCGGTGCCAGCCCGGCCTCGACGAGGGCGGCATTGGCGCGCGAGAAGGGCCTGCTGCCGAGGAACCCGTTGTGCGCCGACAGCGGCGAGGGATGCGCGCTCTCGATCACTGCGTGCACCGGGTTCGTCACCAGTGCCTTCTTCTTGCGGGCGTGGCCACCCCACAGAACGAACACGGTGCGTTCGTTCCGTTCGTTCACCTTCTCGATGACGCGGTCGGTGAAGGTCTCCCACCCGCGGCCCTGATGACTCCCGGCCTGCCCCTCACGCACGGTGAGTGTGGTGTTGAGCAGCAGCACCCCGCGGCGCGCCCACGCAGACAGGTTTCCGTGTGACGGCGTGTCGATACTGAGATCGCTGCGCAGTTCGGAGTGGATGTTGCGCAGTGACGGGGGCACCGCGACATCCCGGCGCACCGAGAAGCACAGACCGTGTGCCTGCCCCGCACCGTGGTACGGGTCCTGGCCGAGGATCACCACCCGCACCGATGCGAACGGTGTCTCGTGCAAGGCGACAAACACCTCATTCTCCGGTGGGAACACCCGGTGCCGGCGTCGTTCGTCGGCCACGAACTGCTGAAGGTCGGCCCAGTAGGGCTTGGCCAGTTCGTCCCTCAGCAGCGGGTTCCAGTCGGTGGGCACGGCGCAGAAACTAGTGACAGACGGTGTACGGGCGTACTGGCAGGGCCCCGATTGTGCGGCGCCCCCCGGCAGCGGAAATACTTTTCTCCATATGGACCTGGCCCTCGCCGTCGACATCGGGGGCACCAAGTTCGGAGTGGGCCTCGTGACGCGAAGTGGCGAGTTGCTCGATCGTGAGATGCACCGGGTGGACTCACGCGACACCGCCGACGAGCACTTCGAGGAGCTCGCGCGCCTGGTGCATTCGCAGGTGGGTCGTGCGCGGGAGCGCCACGGCATGCCCGTGACCGTGTGCGGCGTCGGCTCCGCCGGCCCGATCGCGCCCAATGCAGAGGAGGTGTCGCCCCTCAACATCCCCGCCTGGCGGGATTTCCCGCTGCGCTCGCGCCTCGCCGCGCTCACCGGTCTCCCCGTGTACGGGGACGGCGACGCGAAGGCCCTGGCCCTGGCCGAGGGATGGCTGGGGGCGGCGAGGGAAGTCGACAACTTCATTGCGATGGTGGTTTCCACCGGGGTCGGCGGCGGGATCGTGCTGAACGGTGAGCTGCTGGAGGGGGCGAGCGGGAACGCGGGACACGTGGGTCACGTGGTGGTGGAGCCGAACGGACGGCGTTGCGCCTGCGGGGGACGCGGGTGCCTCGAGGCGGAGGCGTCGGGGCCGGCCATCGAGGCAATCACGGGTCGCCCGCCCACCGAACCGACCTACGAGACGATGCAGCGCACCGGCCGGTTGGTGGGCCGCGCCGTGGCATCGGTGTGCAACCTTCTCGACCTGCGGCTCGCGGTCGTGGGCGGCAGTGTGGCCATCGGTTTCGGTGCGACGTTCTTCACCTCGGCCCAGCGGACACTCGATGAACTGTGCGGCATTGAGTTCTCCCGCGGGGCGCGCATCGTGCCCGCGCGTCTCGGTGACCAGGGTCCGTTGGTGGGCGCGGCGGCGGTTGGCTGGCGCGGACTCAACCGCAACGGAAGCTGAACCGTCGCGTCAGCGCACCCACTGCAGGATGTCCACCTGCACGCGGGTGAGGGGCTGTTGCACGTCGATCCATTCACCCACCGGCGGCACGGGCCTGCCACGCGCAAGAAGCAGCATCGACACATGCATATGCGGCGGCTCCAGCACGTTCAGGCGTTGCCTCTGGTAGTGAAACGGGCTGCGACCGTCATCGAGCATGCGCACACCGTGGGCGGTGCCGCACCCGGCAATCACTATCTCCCCTGGGCCGGCGATCGCGTTCTGCCGGTAGCCGGCGCGCATTCCTGCCTCCACCGGATGGTGGTCGAGCACGTCGGCCGACAACTGCATCATCGACTTGTCGCCGTGCCACAGCGCGGTGCCGAGCCTGATCCTCCACGAATGGTCCGGATGGCGCTCGCGCACGTGGGCATACGCGGCCTGGTCGAGGTGGCTGACGTACAGAGGTGCATCGTTCGGGATGATGCGCAGCCACTTCTCGATGTCGCGCACATGGTTGCGCGGGTCACCCTCGAGCGGCGGGTGCACCGCGTAGCCGCGGACGGTGAAGTGATTGGTGCGGAGTTCCTCGATCAAGGGGAGGAAGTCGGCCTGTGTCACGCCGAACCGCATCGCCGATGACTGCAGCTTCACCATCACGTCGCCGCGCCACCCGAAGTGCACGAGGGCCCTCAGGTGGGACATGTTCGCCACGGTGAGAACGGTGTTGCGGGGCAGGTTCTGCGGTGGAGCGGACAGGGTGGGGGTCAGCACGATCGGCACGACCTCGGCCGGGACGTCGCGCACCTCGTAGACGGTTCCCACGGCGACCTCGGAGGCCAGCTGGCCGGCGAGCGGCATCAGGTTCCAGCGCCGGAACCCGTAGCCGTTGCCTTTCACCACGGGTACCAGGCCCGGCATGGCCCGGGCAGTGGACTGGACGTGGCTGAGCCAGCGCGATTCATGCACGGCAAGGCGGAGCGTCACCCCCACAGGGTAGCCAGCGCTAATCCTGAGTTGTTAGGTCGGGTTTTCCTCCGTAGCGTGACAGCATGGCAAAGATCTTCTCCTTCCCGAACCCCGTCAACGACACGAGCGCACGCATCGTGGCCGGCGGGGTGGTGGCGATGAGCATCGTGTTCCTCGTGACCGGTTGGGCATGGTTGCTCGTTCCGTTGACCTATGGCTTCCTTGCGCGGGTGCTTGCCGGACCGCGGTTCAGCCCTCTCGGCCGGCTTGCCGTCGATGTGATCACGCCGAGACTGCGCATCGAGCACAGGTTCGTTCCCGGTCCCCCGAAGCGTTTCGCTCAGTCGATGGGTCTCGCTTTCACCGCGACCGCTTCGGTCCTGTGGCTGCTCGGTCTCGAGGGAGCGTCGATGGTGACCGTCGCGATGCTGGTGTTCGCCGCAAGCCTCGAGGCTGCACTCGGGTTCTGCCTCGGTTGTGCAATCTTCGTGCAGCTGATGAAGGCGGGTCTCGTGCCGGAGTCCGTGTGTCTCGACTGCGCCGACATCACGCGGCGCGTGCAGACCGCCTCACGCTGAGCCGCGGCAGCAGACAGCGCGGCGAGCGCCGCGCGATCGCCCCCACCCACACGCCGGCGCCGTAACTGAACCAGTCGAGCACCCTCAACACCACGAACAGGGCCTGGTTCGAGGGACGGGAACGCGCGAGGTCGACCAGCAGCAGTGCCGACAGCGGCAGGAAGAACGCCACGGTCGCATCCGGGCTGAACATGCCGGCGACCACGAACGCCGGCCACCATTCACGGCACACGGCCCGCGCCAGCAAACCCGATGCGGACACCACCGACAGCCGTGCAACCTGCAGTCGGTCACGGGTGGCGAGGCCCATTCCCCTCAACGCGACGGATGTCCACGCGACCGACACGAAGAGAGCGGTGACAGCCCATGACAGCTGTCCCGCGAGCAACAACACGACCGGTGCGACATGGAAGACGTTCGCCTGCACCGGTGCGACCGACCACGGGATGCGCGAGTCGATGCCCGCCGCGCTGCGGCCGTAACCGAATCGCTGGGCGAGCATCCCCGCGATGCTGCGGCGAGGCTCGTGTGTGCAGGTGACCCCGGGGTCGTACAGGCACACGGCACCGGCGGCGACTGCACGCCACACGAACTCGACGTCCTCGCCCCAGCGGAGGCCCTCGTCGAATCCGGCCTGCACTGCGGCTGTGCGTGCCACCAGAACCGCCGTCGGCACGTAGGGAACGTGCGAGCGCGGCCGCACGGAGGCCGGATGAGGCCCCATGTCGAGGGGGCTGCGCAGCGCGTCGTACTGCTCCACCGCGCGTTGACCCTCGCGCGACATCACGCGCGGCGCCACCATCGACACCTGGGGGTCGGCGAGGTGCCCGCTGAGCCGCAGAACATCGGCCGCGGTGGTGTGCACGTCACTGTCGACGAACGCCACGACAGGGGTGTTCACGCTCCCGAGACCGGTGTTGCGCGCGGCGCCGGGCCCGCCGTTCGTGTCACGCCGCACCACGGCACTGCATCGCACGTCGACGGCAACCGGTGAGCAGTCATCGACCACCACGACCGGCAGCGGCGCGAGCGAGTCGACCAGCCGCTGCACACGGTCGATTGCGTCGTTGTCGGTCGCGAACACCGGCACCACCACGGTGATGTCGGCGGACGGAACAGGGTCACCCGGTTCGGGGTGAGCGGCACCTGTGGCGACGAGTCGGGATGTCAGGGCAGAACACTCCACTACGCGTGCTGACTCCACCGAGTCGAGCACGTCCGCACCGTTCCCCGACACGCGGAAGAAGGTGCCGGGGCTGCCGGCGAGAACGCCGCGGCCGTTGCGGGCGCGCCACCACCGACGGTCGGCGCGCAGCACGGTGCGGGCACCGGTGCTCACTGTGCTGCCCCGGCAAGGAGTGAGTCGATCCGCCGCGAGAGCGAGCCGACCCACATCGCGAACACCGCGCGACCGTGTGCAGCCGTCGCGCCCGTGGGGTCGCCGAGGACACCGCTGGGCGAGACCGCGCGGACGCCACCGACCCGCATCGCCGGCATGAGTTCGTCTGCTGTCCCGGCATTTCCCGGTTGTGCGAGTTCCATCCGCACGAGTGCGGGATGGAGGTGCAGCATCACGCTGGTCTCGGTGAGCCCGGCATGCATGTCGGCCCCGTCATAGAGGGGGAGGGACCACACGTCGTGGTGCGCACCCCGTGCCGAGAGTTCCTCGGTTGCCATCGTGATCGCGTCGGCATTGCCGCCGTGACCGTTCACGAACAGGACGGTGCCGGCCCAGGACGACGCAGTTGTTGCGATCGCCACGAGCGTCGCGGCCGTGAGGTCGGTGCCGATGCTGACTGTCCCGGCGAACCCGGCGTGCTCATCGCTCGCGCTTACGTTCACCGTGGGCCCCAGAGCGATGTCACGCCCGTTGCACGCCGCCGCGGCCACAGCCGCGATGATCAGTGAATCCGTGGAGGGCGGCAGGTGCGCCCCGTGCTGCTCGTACGAGCCGACCGGGACCACGAGAAGTGCCGTGGCAGCATCGGTGGTCATGCCGCGTTACGGCCGCGGGTGCGCTTCCACACGAAGCGAACGAGCTCGTTGAATGCGGTGACACCGATTGCGGTGGCGAATGCGACGAGGAAGGCCTTCGTGTGGTTGTCCTGGAACGTGCGGCCACCGACGAAACCGAGCATCGTGGCGTACGTGCCCCACACCGTGGCAGCGACACCGATCCAGCGCATGAACCACCGGCGCGGCTGTCCGGTGATGCCGCACGTGAGGGTGAGAAGGGTCCGCCCGCCCGGGATGAAGCGCGCCGTGATCAGCAGCTCGCCGCCGCGCTTGTCCAGCTGGTCACGGGCCCACTGCAGGCGCCGTGCCCCCTTCTCGGTGCTGTTGAAACGGTGCTCGAACCAGTTCGAGGCCTTCCGGCCGATGGTGTAACTGAGGAGGTCACCCGTGAACGCACCGCCGGCCGCGACCGCAACCACGAACGGCCAGAGGAGGTCGTGCAGCCCGGCGCTGACACCACCGATGATGACCATCGTCTCGCTCGGCACGATCGGCACCACGCTGTCGAGCACCGCCACCGCGAAGATGACCACGTAGAACCACGGCGAGCCGGAGTAGTCCTTCAGCCAGTCGAAGAAGGAGTCGATGACCGGCAGCACGGTCCCGAGATTACGACCGTGTTCCCGTCACCGGGGGTTCCGACCCGGCGAAGAGGCGCTTGATGTTGCCGAGGTGGCGCACCTCCACCAGCACGCACAGCCCGGCCATGCTCCACACCTCCCAGGCGGGCGGGCCCACGATGAGCAGACCGGCGGCCACGACGGGAACGGCGAAGATCGAACCCACGGAGGCCTTCTTCGTGGTCTTCATCAGCACCAGCCACGTGGCGAGCGCAACAGAAAGCACGGCGGGGAAGAGGGCGAGCACCACGCCGCCCCCCGTGGCTACGCCCTTGCCGCCCTTCAGGCGCCGCGTGACGGGGAAGATGTGGCCCACGATCGCGGCCGCACCGCACATGTAGGCAACCTTGCGGTCGCCCAGCATCAGGGCGGTGGGCACCGCACCCTTCGCCGCGTCCATGGCCATCACAATCACGAAGTACTTCGTGCCGAGTGCACGTCCCACGTTGCTCGCACCGGGGTTGCCGCTGCCGAACGTGGTGATGTCGATGCCCTTCGAGCGGGCGACCATGATGGCGCTCGGGATGGCGCCGAGGAAATAGGCAACAACGACGACGGCGACTGTGACCAGTGCGTCCATGTCAGTTGCCGCCGCCCACGAGGATGTCGGGGCGGCCCGCACGCTGCTGCTTCGAGTGGTCGGGGCTCGGACGCGGGGCGAGTGCCACCGGCACCGATGCGAGGAGCGTCTCGCCGTCGCCGCCCACGCACTCTGGGTCGGGTCCGTCGAGCGGCAGGCCCGTGAAGAACTTCGCCGCCATGCAACCGCCCTGGCACGCGTCGTACGCACCGCACGAGGCACATGCGCCCGCACTCTGGGGCTCGCGCAGCGAACGGAAGAGGTCACTCTCCCGCCACACCGAGGCGAACCCTCCCGGCGCCAGCACGTTGCCGGCCCTGAACTCCTCGTGGATCACGAACGGGCACGCGTACACGTCACCCACCGGGTCGATCAGGCAGACCACGCGCCCCGCGCCGCACATGTTGAGACCGGGCAGCGGGTCACCGAGTGCGTTCAGGTGGAAGAACGAGTCGCCGGTGAGCACGTTCTCGCCGTGTGCCAGCAGCCAGTCGTAGATCTGTCGTTGCTGGGCGTTGGTGGGGTGCAGGCGATGCCAGGAATCCGCGCCGCGTCCTGCCGGACGCAGCCGGGTCACGCGCAGCTGCGCACCGAATGAGTCAGCGAGTGCCTTGAAACCGTCGAGCTGGTCGACGTTGTGCCGCGTGACGACCACCGAGATCTTGAAAGGGCCGAAGCCGGCGTCGCTCAGGTTCCGCATCGCGCTGATCGCGGTGTCGAACGAGCCGGCCCCGCGCACTGCATCGTTCGTTGCGGCGTCGGTTCCGTCGAGGCTGATCTGGATGTCGAGGTAATCCATCGAGGCGAGCCGGTGGGCCGCCTTCGCGTCGATGAACGCACCGTTCGTGGAGAACTTCACCCCGACGCCGCTGCCGGTGGCATGGTTCACGATGTCGAAGAAGTCGCGGCGGATCATCGGCTCACCGCCGCCGATGTTCACGTAGAACACCTGGAGGCCGCGCAGTTCGTCGATCACGGCAATGCACTGCTCGGTGCTGAGCTCCCTCGGGTCGCGCCGTCCGCTGCTGCTCAGGCAGTGGATGCACTCAAGGTTGCACGCGTACGTGAGCTCCCATGTGAGACAGATCGGGGCGTCGAGGCCCTGCTTCATCTGGTCGACGAGCGTCTCAGAGGACATCGACGATCTCCGAGCGGGTGAGGGAGTCGATGGCTTTCACGAACGCCGGCCAGCGGTCCTCGGCGATGCCGGCCGCCTCGAGGGCGGCCCGCACGCTGGGGTGGTCGGCGAGCGAGGTGACCACGCGGACCACGTCGGGGTGGCGCAGGAACACGAGCCGGCGGTTCCCGTAGTGGTAGGCGAGCGCACCGAAGGGCTCGGGCCTCACCGCCACCCGGGGGTGCAGTGAGCAGGCGGAATCGAGGGTGGCTGTCACGCGGGTGCGTCCGGGCAGGGAACCTGGATCGGTGCCGGGATCAGTAGACGCCGCACATGCCGTCGATGGAGATCTCCTCGACGAGCAGTTCCTCGACGACGTCGCTCTCCGTGGCCACGGGCGTGGGCTCCTGTGGGGTGTCCTGTTCCATGGGTTCCACAGTAGCCACGCGCCTCCCGTTGGTGCCCCCTTCGGAACCGCAAGTAGTGTCGGCGTCGTGCCGGCGGACGTGCCGGGACACAAGTGGTGCCGGCCGTCCGGCGGGGCGCCGGAGGGGGTTTGTCGCCATGAAGACGAAGGCAGCAGTCCTGTGGGAAGTCGGTGCCCCGTGGAGCATCGAGGAGATCGAGCTCGACCCGCCCGGCCCGGGTGAGGTGCTCGTGAAGATCGCGGCATCCGGGATGTGCCACTCGGACGAGCATCTGGTCACCGGTGACCTCCCGTTCGCGTTGCCGATCATCGGCGGTCACGAGGGTGCAGGTGTCGTGCAGCAGGTGGGGGAGGGAGTCTCATGGCTCGCCCCCGGCGACCACGTGGTGTTCGGCTTCATCCCGTCGTGCGGCAAGTGCCCGAGTTGCTCGACCGGCCGCCAGAACCTGTGCGACCTCGGGGCCGCGATGGGCATCGGACGCCAGATTGCCGACGGCACGTCGCGTCACCACGTGAACGGCCAGGACCTCGGTCTCATGTGCCTGCTCGGCACGTTCGCGCACCACACGGTGGTGCACGAGGCCTCGTGCATCAAGATCGACAACGACCTGCCGCTCGACAAGGCGTGCCTGCTCGGTTGCGGTGTAGTGACCGGCTGGGGCTCCGCCGTCTACGCAGCCGATGTCACCCCCGGTGACACCGTGTGCGTGGTGGGCGTGGGCGGCATCGGCGCGAACGCGATCCAGGGTGCACGCCTCGCCGGCGCGAAGCGCATCATCGCGATCGACCCCGTCGAGTTCAAGCGCGAGAAGGCGATGGAGTTCGGGGCAACCCACACGGCATCATCGATGGCCGAGGCGTTCTCCCTCGTGCAGGACGTGACATGGGGAACCATGGCGAACAAGGTCATCATGACCATGGGCGTCGGTGACGGCGGCGTGATGGGTGAGGCGATGGCCCTCACCTCCAAGCGCGGCCGTGTTGTGGTGACCAACATCCACCCGGCACTCGAGACCAAGGGAGCAGCAATCAGCCTGCTCGATCTCACGCTGATGGAGAAACAGCTGGTGGGTTCTCTGTTCGGCTCGGGCAACCCGCGCCACGACATCCCGAAGCTCGCGGGTCTCTACCGCGAGGGCCTGCTCGACCTCGACGGTCTCGTGACGAAGAAGTACCCGCTCGAGGGTGTGAACGAGGGCTACGAGGACATGCGCGACGGAAAGAACATCCGTGGTGTGCTGGTCTACGGCTGACAACTAACGACACAGAGAACGCAAACCAGGGGAGAAGACGAACATGAAGTCACATGCAGCAGTGCTGAGGGGGCTCGAGCAGCCCTGGCAGGTCGAGGAGATCCAGGTCGACCCGCCGAAGGCGAACGAGGTTCTGGTGAACTGGAAGGTGGCCGGCATGTGCCACTCCGACGAGCACTTCGTCACCGGTGACATGGTCCCCCCGCAGGACCTCCTCGACCTCATGGGCGCGAAGTTCTTCCCGTTCGTGGGTGGCCACGAGGGTGCCGGCATCGTCATGGAGGTCGGCGCGAACGTGACCTCGGTGAAGCCCGGCGACCATGTGTCGGCGAGTTTCGTGCCGTCCTGCGGTCGTTGCCGTTACTGCTCGACCGGTCGCCAGAACCTGTGCAACTTCGGCGCAGGCACGCTGATGGGCCACATGATCACCGACGGCACGCCGCGCCACTTCGACAGGGACGGCACGCCCCTCACGATGATGGCCAAGCTGGGCACGTTCAGTGAGTACGCGTGCGTGGCGGAGGCCTCCCTCATCAAGGTGGAGCCCGACCTCCCGCTCGAGGCCGTCGCGCTCGTGAGCTGCGGCGTGGCCACCGGCTGGGGTTCGGCCACGAAGCGCGCCGACACGCAGCCCGGCGACACAGTCGTGGTGGTGGGCATCGGCGGCATCGGCATCAACGCGGTGCAGGGTGCACGCATGGCGGGCGCAAAGCGGGTCATCGCGATCGACCCCGTCGAGTTCAAGCGCGAGAAGGCGATGGAGTTCGGTGCGACACACACGTACGCCTCGATGGCCGAGGCCATGCAGTCGGTGAACGAGATCACCTGGGGAGAGATGGCCGACCGTGTCATCCTCACACCCGGGGTTCTCCACGGCGACATGATGGAGGAGGCCATGGCACTCGTCGGCAAGGGCGGCACGTGTGTCGTCACCGCCATCTCGCCCATGACCGACACCGACGTGAAGATGAGTCTTTTCCAGCTGGCGATGTGGAACAAGGAGGTCAAGGGCACCATCTTCGGCAGCCTGAACCCCCGCGCCGACATCCCCGCCCTGCTCGACATGTACCGCGCAGGCCAGCTGAAGCTCGACGAACTCATCACCCGCCGCTACAGCCTCGAGCAGATCAATGATGGCTACCAGGCGATGCGCGACGGAGTGAACATCCGCGGCATCATCGTGAATGACTGACAGCCGCGCCCTACTCGCGTCACTGTCGGGCCGTGTCGTCGGCCGCGCACGGGAGATCGAGCTCGTTCTCGCCGCACTCGCGGCTGGACGCCATGTGCTGCTCGAGGGCCCCCCGGGAACGGGCAAGTCCACGCTCCTGCGTGCGGTGTCGGGCGGTCTCGGAATCGGCTTCGAGTTCGTGGAGGGAAACGCGGAGCTCACCCCCGCCAGGCTCGTGGGCCACTTCGACCCGGCCAGGGTGCTGAACGAGGGTTATGACCCGGAGGTGTTCGTGGACGGCCCTCTCGTGACCGCACTGCGCGAGGGGTCGCTCCTGTATGTGGAAGAGATCAACCGCATACCCGAGGAGACCCTGAACGTGCTGATCACCGTGATGAGCGAGGGCGAGATCACGGTGCCGCGGCTCGGTCGAGTCTCGGCGGCCGACGGGTTCCGACTCGTCGCGGCGATGAACCCGTTCGATGCGGTGGGAACGGCGCGCATCTCCGGCGCGGTGTACGACCGTGTGTGCCGCGTGGCCATGAGCTACCAGCCGGCCGACGAGGAGACCGCCATCGTGCTGCGCGAACTCGGTGCCACCAAGGTCCCGTCGGCGTTCCTGCAGGGCACGGTCGAGATCACCAGGCTCACCCGGTCGCACCCCGACCTGCGCGTGGGGTCATCGGTTCGCGGGGCAGTCGACTTCGCGAAGGTGGCGGTGTCGCTGGCCGACCTGCGTGGCGCGGCGGCCGACGAGCCTTCGGTATCGCTCGATGCGGCGCTGGTCGCGCTGTCGGGCAGGGTGCGTGTGCGTGAAGGTTCGTCGCGCACAGCCGAGGAGATCGTGACAGAACTGTGGAACGCGGTGTTCGGCCCGAAGGGTGACGGCGGCGCCGACGGGGGAAAAGGTGGAGCCCCGACAAGGGGCACGACCTCCCGCTGACGAAGGAAGGTGCCTCGGCCGAGCAGGCCGTGGCCGATGCATCGAAGCGCACGGTGTCGCGACGTGACCTTTCGCGTCACGAGAACTTCGAGCGGGTGTCACCCGAGGTCGGTGAGCTCGATGAGTCCGCGCTCGAGGACCAGATGCGTGAGAACCCCGACGAGATGCTCGGCATGCTCGCTGACCTCACCGGCGCGACCGACCCGAAACTGCGTGAGCTGGCGCGACGGCTTGCGGGGCGGCTGATGCTCGAGGTTGCGAACAGGGGAAGGTCACGACCGCGCGGAGTGGGTCGTATTGAGGAGCAGCCGTACTCGCCCGAGGCAGGCGACATCGACGTCGACGCGAGCCTTGATGCCTTGAACGAGCTGCGGGCCGGTCTCGCTCCCGACGAACGGGGGCTGCGCGTGCGCGGGTGGAGGAAGCCCGGCACTGCGCTGTGTCTCCTGGTCGACCGCAGCGGGTCGATGGGTGGCAAGCCGCTTGCTGCGTCCGCTGTGGCGGCCGCTGCGGTGGCGAGCCGCAACCCGCAGGACTACAGCGTGGTGGCGTTCGGCAAGGACGTCATCGTGGCGAAGTCGCAGGACGTGCCGAAGTCACCCGAGCGCGTGGTGAACGACGTGCTGACACTGCGCGGCCACGGCACCACCGACATCGCTGCCGCACTCACCGAGGCGGCGCGTCAGCTGGCGCGTTCACGCGCCGGCCGGAGGGTGGCAGTGCTGCTGTCGGACTGCAGGGCCACCGTGGAGGGTGACGTGGAGGCTGCCGCGCGAAGTGTCGACGAACTGGTGATCGTGGCGCCCGAGGCCGACCACGACGAGGCACGTGCACTTGCCGACAGGGTCGGTGCGCGTCTCATCACCGTGGGCGGCCCGAGTGAGATCCCCGAGGTTCTGGCGCGCGCACTCGAGTGACGGCGCGTCAGTAATCGCAGGAGGGGTCCTTCGGCGGCACGATGCCGCGGGGGTTGTTCTCTATCTCGACCGCCGGAAGAGTGGTGGTGGTGCGCGGCGCACTTGTCGTGGTGGGCGTGGCACGGGGAACGGCCGCATCGACGACCCCGGCCGAGGAGACCGAACCGATCGTCGTGGTGACGAGTGTCGTCATGTCGGGGTCAGCGGCGGATGCGCCTGCCACCTTCCCCCTGAGTGATGCCTTGCCCTGGAACACCGCGAGGATCTTCTTCGCCGTCGCACCCTCGAAGTCGGGCACGATCACGGAGTCCTTCCCGATGAGCTGGCCGATGCCGGGGAAGGTGTAGGAGCCCATCGTGTCGGCGTCGAAGTTGCGCATTGCCTGGCCGAGCTGGAGAAGCAGCAGGGGTGTCACCTTGTCGTCGGTGATCACGTTCTTCAGGGCAGCGTTCAGGATGTTGTTCGCCACGCGCGGGTCGGTGCGCACCTTGTAGAGCGCCTTCTTGATCATGCGGCGCGTGAAGTCCTGCTGGCGGCTGATGCGGCCCCAGTCGCTGGTGCCGTCTGCGCGCCACTTCTTCAGTTGCGGGTCGTACCACCTGTAGTGGCGCGAACGCACATAGGCGAGTGCATGGTCGCCTGAGAAGTTGAAGCAGACGTTCGCGCGCAGCACCTGGAAGCCGGTGCGCCGGTCGCGTGCCTTGTAGACGAACGGGACCTTCACGCCGCCGATCGCGTCGACGACCTCCTTGAAGGTGCAGAAGTCGATGTTGACGTAATGGTCGACCCTGATGCCGAAGTTCTCGCGCACGGTGGTGATCAGCCTGTTCGGGTTCTTCTTGTCGAAGTTCGAGTTGATGCGTCCGCTGCGTGTGCTGCCGGCCTGCTTCACCCACATGTCACGCGGGAAGGAGAGGATGGCAGCGACGTTGTCACGCGGGTCGACCCGGATGAGCATGATGGTGTCGCTGCGCTCTCCGTAGGTGGCGCGTTTCCCGAAACCGCCCGCGAACGGTGACTTCGGGTCGATGCACTCGTCGTTGTCGGAGCCGGTGAGCAGCCAGTTCTTCACCGAGAGGTCACCCTGGGGAAGGTTGAGGTTGCCGTCGCCCTCGGCCGGCACGGCGTCGATCGTGACGACCTGCCGGTTCGACAGCTTCCAGTTGGCGTACAGCATGACGGTGCCAGACACCACCAGGGTTGCCGCGACGGTCATGTTGACGGCGAACAGGGCGCGTTGGCGCAACGTGCGCGGGGGGTGACGCGGGAACTCGGCCATGGCCCAACCAACCTAGTTCCGTGCGCCGTGCCTAGGCCGTCGGAGCGAGTGCGACGGACACCGTGAGTTCCGTTCCGTTCTCCACGAACTCCACGGCGTCGACCGAACCTGCTGCAGCGATGTCGGGCCATGCATCGCGCACCGCCGAGATCACTGCCGTCGGTGCGGTGACCGTGACCGAGGAGACCGCGGCCTTCTGGCTGACCTTCGCCTCGGTCTTGGTGCGCCTGATCGCGGCGATGGTGCCGCATGCGGCATCGAGGAACGACTCGTGGTCGCCGGTTGCCGGCGTCAGGTCACCGGCGACGGGCCAGACCGAGGTGTGCACCGAGCCCGGCTGCCACCACGACCAGACCTCCTCGGTGGTGAACGGCAGGAACGGCGCGAACAACCGCTGCAGCACCCACAGCGCGCGGGTCAGCGCGGCGCGCGCCGACGCAGTTGCCGCACCGCCGTCGGCCTCGTATGCACGTGCCTTCACCAGTTCCACGTAATCATCGCAGAACCACCAGAAGAATGCCTCGGTGCGCTCGAGGGCGCGGGCGTAGTCGTAGTTCTCGAGCGCACGGGTGGACTCCCCGACAACTATCGAAAGCCGGCCGAGCATCGCGACGTCAATCGCCACCGTGGGTTCCCCCCCGTCGACCGCACCGCCGGCACCCAGCACGAACTTGGTGACGTTCAGCAGCTTCGTGGCGAGCTTCCGCCCGACCTTCATCTGCTCCTCGCTGAGCGCGGTGTCGATTCCCGGCCGGGCGCACGCGGCCCAGTAGCGGACCGCGTCACTGCCGTAGCGGTCGAACAGGTCGATCGGTGTGACGACGTTGCCCTTCGACTTCGACATCTTCTTGCGGTCGGGGTCGAGGATCCACCCCGAGAGTGCCGCGTTCGCCCACGGCGCAGAACCGTGCTCGAAGTGCGAGCGAACGACGGTGCTGAACAGCCAGGTGCGGATGATGTCGTGTGCCTGCGGCCGCACGTCGTAGGGGTACACGTGAGCGAAGATGTCGCCGTCCTCGCCCCAACGTCCGGCAATCTGCGGCGTCAGCGACGAGGTCGCCCAGGTGTCCATCACGTCGGGGTCGCCGACGAAACCGTTCGGCACTCCACGCTGCGAGGCGTCGTAACCGGCCGGCACGTCGGTGCTGGGGTCGACGGGCAGCGAAGCCTCGTCGGGAACGAGGGGCGATTCGTGCACGACGTTCCCGTCAGCGTCGAGCGGGTACCACACGGGCACGGGGACACCGAACCAGCGCTGACGGCTGATCAACCAGTCACCGTTCAGTCCCTCCACCCAGTTGTCGAAGCGGTGGTGCATGTGGTCGGGGTGCCAGCGCAGTTCACGTCCGCGTCCGAGCATGTCGGAGCGCACGTCAGCGTCCCGGCCGCCGTTGCGGATGTACCACTGACGGCTGGTCACGATCTCCAGCGGCCGGTCGCCCTTCTCGAAGAACTTCACCGGGTGCATGATCGGGCGCGGGTCTCCGATGAGGTCACCCGATCCGCGCAGCATCTCCACGACCGCGGTCTGTGCCTGCTTCACCGAACGTCCGGCGAGCTGCGCGTACCGGGCGAGGCCGTCGGGGGAGTCGAGACCCTGCGGTGCGTCGGCCTGGATGCGGCCGTCACGGGAGATGATCGCGCGGGTGGGCAGCTGCAGTTCACGCCACCAGATCACGTCGGTGAGGTCACCGAACGTGCAGATCATGGCGATTCCGGTGCCCTTGTCGGGCTGCGCGAGTGCGTGCGCGACCACGGGCACCTCCACACCGAAGAGAGGTGTGCGCACCGTGGTGCCGAACAGCGGCCTGTAGCGCTCGTCATCCGGGTGGGCCACGAGTGCCACGCAGGCGGGCAGCAGTTCCGGCCGTGTGGTGTCGATGGCAACCACGCCGTTGCCGTCGGCGCGGGCGAAGTTCACCTTGTGGTAGGCGCCCGGTCGCTCACGGTCCTCGAGCTCCGCCTGTGCGACCGCGGTGCGGAAGTCGACGTCCCACAGAGTGGGGGCCTCCTGTGTGTAGGCCTCCCCGCGCGCAAGGTTGCGCAGGAACGCACGCTGCGACACGCGGCGCGACCGCTCGTCGATCGTGGCATACAGCAGTGACCAGTCGACGGAGAGGCCGAGCCGGCGGAAGAGGTCCTCGAACACCTTCTCGTCCTCGTGGGTGAGTTCCTCGCACAACTCGATGAAGTTCGGACGCGAGACAGGAACCGGATTGTGGTCCTTGGGCGGGTCACCACGGAAGGGCGGCCGGAAGGCGGGGTCGTACTGCACCGACGGGTCGCACGAGACGCCGAAGTAGTTCTGCACGCGCCGCTCGGTGGGCAGGCCGTTGTCGTCCCAGCCCATCGGGTAGAACACCGACTTGCCGGTCATCCTGCGGAACCGCGCCACGGTGTCGGTGTGGGTGTAGGAGAACACGTGGCCCATGTGCAGCGAACCGCTCACGGTGGGAGGGGGTGTGTCGACCGAGAACACGGCATCCCTGGCCGCCGAACGGTCGAACGTGTAGGTGCCGTTCGCATCCCACTCGGTGATCCACTTCGTCTCGATTCCGTCGAGGGTGGGCTTCTCGGGGACTGCGGACATAGGGAAAAAATCATAGGCTCAAGGCCGTGCTGAACCTCTACGACACTGCCACTCAGACCGTGAAACCGCTCGCGATGCGCGAGCCGGGCAGGCTCAGCATCTACCTCTGCGGCCCCACGGTCTACGGCCCGCCCCACCTCGGTCACGGCAGGACGACCCTCGTGTACGACATCCTGCGGCGCTACCTCGAGTGGCGCGGTGTGGAGGTGCGGTTCGTGTCGAACATCACCGACATCGACGACAAGATCATCGACCGCGCCAACGACGAGGGTCGACCCTGGCAGGACATCACGCACAAGTGCGAGAACGTCTGGTTCGAGGCCATGGGTCGCCTCGGTGTGCAGCGGCCGACCGATGTGCCGCACGCGACCGACTACGTCGACCAGATGGTCG
>JBJTBF010000019.1:0-12073 GCA_046091145.1 Acidimicrobiales bacterium
GTGTGACTGGTCATGGTCGGGAACGACGGGCATGCGCCGCTTGCTCGGCATGCCGTCGATGATCACCATGTGCGACACGCCGTACGGCGACCCGTCGCCGAGCTGCAGCATGATGGCGCCGCCCGTGGAGTGACCCACCACGGGAGCGGGACGGTCGGTCACCGAGGCCATCACCGAGAGAGCATCACGGATGTCAGCCTCCCAGCCGTAGAGCGTGGCGTGGTCGCTGGCGCCGTGGCCGCGGTGGTCCCACGACACGACCCGCCACCCCGCGTCGGCGAGCATCGGGGCGAACACGTCCATCGTGCGGGCGAAGTCGCTGCCTCCGTGAACGAGGAAGAGGGGCGGGTCGGTCTCCCTGCCCCATTCGTACACGGCGATGCCGACACCGTCGGCATCATGGCGTCGGGTGCGCTGGGGTGCCCGTGCACCGAGGAACGTCCTGGTCTCGTGAGGGGTCGACATGGCACACGAATGCTACGGGAGTGCACCTGTTGGCTCTGCACGGGAGCGTGTGACCTCTTCCTCGTAGCATGGCCCCGTGTTCCTGAGGCGCCGGCTCCACATGTACCTGCTGTGGAGCACCTGCGTCTTCGCACTCCTCGCCGTCATGTCGAGCCTCCTGACGGACGGCGGCGGGGATTCGGCGGCCGGGGACACTGTCGCCGCAACGACGGCATCAGTCGGGCCGACCACCTCGACCGGTCCGTTGCGCACGTACACCATCCAGCCCGGTGACAATCTCTTCGCGATCGGCGAGCGGTTCAACCTGTCGGTGCCCGCGCTGGTCGAGATCAACGAGATCGACAACCCCGACAACGTGCCGGTGGGCACGCAGCTGCTCCTGCCCCCCAGCAACGGTTTCGTGCCGATCGGTGCGACCACCACAATGCCACCGTGACCCACGGTGACTCACCGGTGCATGCACCGTTCCGTACACTGAGGGGATGACCACCGCGTTCTGGCCGACTCTCGAGCACTGGTCGGTGAAGATCCCTCTTCACTCCACGCACGTGCGGCTCGACTGTCTCGCCGGCACCGGGTTCGTCGGTCTGAAGCAGGCACCGTTCGAGGTGCCGAAGGTGGAGTGGGAGTCGCTCGAGTACTTCGACTGGAAGAGCGGCGGAGACACCAACTTCGCCCCGCTCGCGTCGGCCGACGGTGAACTCGACTGCCGTGGCTTCTGGGACAAGGGGAAGACCGACAAGGACGCGATCTGGACGTCCAACGCGGCGCTGGCGCCGACACTGAAGAACTATGTGTCGGGGGTGGGGGCGAACTTCGGTCGGGTGCGCATCATCAAGCTGGAGCCACAGGACCGCGACCAGGCGATCCGAAACATCCACCGCGACGACAACAACCGATTCAACCCCGAGAACGAGGGTTGGGTGGTGCGGTCGTGGATGGAGCTCACCGACAGCCCCGACAGCTACATGCTCCTCATGGACAACGACCAGAACGGCCTGCCCGACCCCTCGACGGAGCGGCGTGTTCCCCTGCAGAGGGGGGCCCGGTTCGTCGTCGACACGCAGCGTCTGTGGCACGTCGTGGTGCACAACCACGACTTCCCGCGCTACGCGCTGATCACGAGCTTCGAGAGCGGTCCCGCACTCGACTCGTTCATCACCCGCGAGCGGGCCTAGTCAGAGCGCGGCCTCGATGGCCGCAACAACCTCGGGGGCATCGGGCACTGTGCGCGGGCCGAAGCGTGCGACAACCTCGCCGTCACGTGACACCAGGAACTTCTCGAAGTTCCAGCGGATGTCACCGTCGGCTCCTTCCGCATCTGCGTGCGGGGTGAGCCGCGAGTAGAGCGGATGGCGACCGTCGCCGTTCACCTCCACCTTCTCGGTGAGCGGGAACGTGACGCCGTAGCTGGTGCTGCAGAACGTCTGGATCTCCTCAGCCGTCCCGGGCTCCTGGCCCATGAACTGGTTGCACGGCACGCCGAGAACGCTGAAGCCGCGGCCCTCGTACTTCTTCTGCAGGGCCTCGAGTGCCTCGTACTGCGGGGTGAGTCCGCACTTGCTGGCGACGTTCACCACGAGGGTGACCTTCCCGGCGACGGCCGAGAGCGCGTCGGGGGTGCCGTCGAGGCGGGTGATGGGTGTGGAGTAGATGCTCATGCATTAACCAACAGGATGCTGCCGGGCTTTGTTCCGTGCCGGGTTCAGGAACTGCGGTGGGAGGCGGCCAGCTGTGCGACCTCACGCATGATGCGGCCGATGTCGAAGTCCTTCGGGGTGTAGACGGCCGCCACGCCGCGGTCACGGAGCCGGGTGCGGTCCTCCTCGGGGATGATGCCGCCCACGATGACCGGTGCGTCTACGCCCTCGGCCCTCAGCCTGTCGACGACCTCCGGCACGAGCTCCATGTGCGAGCCGGAGAGGATCGACAACCCGACGACATCAGGATCCTCGTCCCGAGCGCTCGCCACGATCTGCTCAGGTGTCATGCGGATGCCCCCGTAGACGACCTCCATGCCTGCATCCCGAGCGGCGACGGCGATCTGCTCGGCACCGTTGCTGTGACCGTCGAGACCGGGCTTTGCCACGAGGAACCTCGGTGGGCCGCCCGCCATGGTGCGCACGAAGTCGGCAACTTCGGCGAGCTCGTCGGTGCGCCTTCCGACCGCCGCGTTCACACCGGTGGGGGCCCTGAACTCACCGAAGACCTCGCGCAGCACACCGGCCCACTCACCGGTGGTGCCTCCCGCAAGCGCGAGGGCGATGGACGGCTCCATGATGTTCGTTCCGTCCTCGGCGGCGCGACGCAACCCGGTGAGTGCGGCCTCCACCGCTGCGGCATCACGCGAACTGCGCCACTCCTCCACCTCCGACACGGTCTCGCGTTCCGTGGCAGGGTCGACAATGAGGATGTTGTCACCGCCGGTGAGTGGCGACGGCTCGAACTCGGTGAACGAGTTGACACCCACGACGGTCTGCTCGCCGGACTCGATGCGACGGGTGCGCTCTGCCATGGAACGCACGAGGCGCCCCTTCAGTTCGTCGACTGCCCCGAAGGCGCCGCCCAGGGCGAGCACCTCCTGCAGTTCGGTCCATGCGGAGTCACGCAGCTCGGCGGTGCGGGCCTCGATCACGTGCGAACCATCGAAGATGTCGCCGTACTCGAGGAGGTCGGTCTCGAACGCGAGAACCTGCTGCATGCGCAGTGACCACTGCTGGTCCCACGGCCTCGGCAGGCCGAGCGCCTCGTTCCACGCGGGAAGCTGCACACTGCGTGCCCGTGCCTTCTTCGACAGGGTGACTGCGAGCATCTCGAGCACGATTCGTTGCACGTTGTTCTCCGGCTGCGCCTCGGTGAGCCCGAGCGAGTTCACCTGCACGCCGTAACGGAAGCGGCGCGCCTTCGGGTCCTGCACGCCGTAGCGCTCGACCGCGATGCGCTCCCACAGGTCGGTGAAGGCCCGCAACTTGCAGACCTCCTCGACGAACCTGATGCCTGCGTTCACGAAGAACGAGATCGAGCCGAACACCTGGTCGAACTGTGCGGGGTCGACCTGGCCGCTGTCACGCACCGCGTCGAGCACGTCGATGGCGGTGGCGAGTGAGAAGGCAATCTCCTGCACGGGGGTGGCCCCGGCCTCCTGCAGGTGATAGGAGCACACGTTCATCGGGTTCCACTTGGGGGCGTTGGCCGAACACCACGCGATCATGTCGACAATGAGCCTGCGCGACGGGCCGGGTGGGAAGATGTAGGTGCCGCGCGACAGGTACTCCGTCACGATGTCGTTCTGTGTCGTCCCGCGCCGGTCGACGGACTCGACACCCTGCTCGCGCGCATTCGCCACGTACAGGGCAAGCAACCAAGCTGCGGTGGCGTTGATCGTCATCGAGGTGTTCATGCGTCCGGGGGGGATGGATTCGAGCAGCGTGCGCATGTGGCCGAGGTGCGCAACGGGCACGCCGACCTTGCCGACCTCCCCGCGCGCGAGGATGTGGTCGGGGTCGTAACCCGTCTGTGTCGGCAGGTCGAACGCGATGCTGAGACCGGTCTGGCCCTTCGCGAGGTTGGTGCGGTAGAGCTGGTTCGACGCCCGGGCCGATGAGTGGCCCGAGTACGTCCGCATCATCCAGGGTTCGTCGCGCTTCTTGGACCGGTCCTCGCTCACGGGTCAAGTATGGCGAGCAACCACGCTTTCGCCACGGGCGGGCCACCCCTCGGTCGGGAGCCAATCAGTCGACGGCGCAGGCGAGCATCTCGAGGTAGCCGGCCCGGGGCACCTCGATGCACCCGAGAGTGGCGAGATGGTCGGTGCACCACTGCGCGTCGAGCAAGGTGAACCCCTCGGAGCGCAGCCTGTCGACGAGGTGCATCATTGCGATCTTCGACGCATCCGTGCGCAGGTGGAACATCGACTCGCCGGCGAAGAACCTGTCGACACGAACCCCGTAGAGGCCACCCACGATGTGTCCGTCCGTGTCGCGGACCTCCACGCTCATGGCGTGACCGATGGCGTGGAGGCGCGCGTACGCCCGCACGAACGCCTCGGTGATCCAGTTCCCCTCACGATGGCTCGTGCCACACAACTCCACAATCAGCGGGAACTCGGTGTCGAAAGTGACACGGAAGTCTCGCGCGCTTCGCCGCATCGAGCGTGAGACCCGCAGACCGTCGAGCGGGATGATTCCGCGCGAGAGCGGTGACCACCAGCCGAGTGTCTCCCTCATCCTGTCGATGTGCATCGGGAACATTCCGTGCGTGTAGGCGTACAGCAACGTGTCGGTCTCGAGATCGGCACCGACCGCAACGACCTCCTCGTCGGGCCATGTCTCCGCGGGCGGGAACCTCCAGCGGCAGTCGTCGAAGCGAGGCACTCAGGATCCCGTGCGGATCAGTAGCTGTAGAAGCCCTCGCCGCTCTTGCGCCCGAGTTTGCCGGCGGCCACCAACCTCCGCAGGGTGGGCACCGGTGCATAGTTCGGGTCGGCGAACTCGGCGTGGAGTGCCTCGAGGATGGAGAGCGAGGTGTCGAGACCGACAAGGTCGAGCAGCGCGAACGGTCCCATGGGGAAGTTGCAGCCGCCCTTCATTGCCGCGTCGATGTCCTCCATCGATGCCGTGCCGGTCTCCCAGATGCGGATGGCGTTGTTCAGGTAGGGAAAGAGCAGTGCATTCACGATGAAGCCCGCACGGTCCTTCACCTGCACACCCGTCTTGCCGCACTTGGCGACGAACTCGTTCGCCTGCGCGATCGTGTCGTCACTGGCTGTGATGGGGTTCACGACCTCGACCAGCGGCATCGCAGTTGCCGGGTTGAAGAAGTGGATGCCGCACACGCGGTCGGGACGCGAGGTGGCCATCGCCATCTCGACGACCGGGAGGGTGCTCGTGTTCGTTGCGAGCAGCGCACCGGGCTTCACTGCTGCGTCGAGCTCGGCGAACAGGGCCTTTTTCACCGCGAGATCCTCCACGACGGACTCGATCACGAGGTCACAGTCGGCGAGGTCGGCGATCCTGTCGGTCGCGCTCAGGCGGGAGAGAACAGCGGCCTTGTCGTCAGCGGAGATCTTCTCGCGCTGCACCTGCTTGTCGAGCCCCTTCTCGATGGACTTGAGCATTGCCTCTGCGGCGGCCTTGCTGCGCGAGCGCACCACGACCTCGTACCCGGCCTTTGCTGCCACCTCGGCGAGCCCGGAACCCATGATCCCCGAGCCGCAGATACCGACCTTGTTCGTTGTTGCCATGGCGCGAGGGTAGTGCCGGGGGCGGTGCCCCGACCCAATCGGGCTAGCTCTCGGAGATGGTCACCGAACGGATCTCCACGGTGCGGCTCGGTGCACCGCCGAGATCCCCTGCCCCGGAGTTCAGGCCGAGAATGGCCTTCACCACGTCGAGTCCTTCCGACACCTTGCCGAACGTGACGTACGTACCCTGGCCGTCGAGCAACGATGCCTTCGGACCGGCGACGAAGAACCACTGGCCGCCGGCGGAGTCGGGAGCCGATGTGCGGGCCATCACGAGGTCTCCCTCGGTGTACTTGAAGCCGTTGCCCTCGTCCTTGATGGAGTAACCGGGATCGTCAGTGTTGCCCGCACCACCACCCTGGATGATGTCGATGCCGGGGTCGGTGCGGAACACGTACGAGCCGTCGTAGTACCCGTAACGCGACAGCACCACGAAGTTGTTGACCGTATTCGGTGTCTTCTCCGTGTCGAGGTCGACGACGATCTTGCCCTCGGTGGTGTCGAACGTGGCGACGTACTTCTTCGCGGCATCGATGCAGGTCGGTGGTTCCTTCTCGAACGACGTGGCCCGCTTCTGCGTGCCGTCGGTCTTCGGGCACGGGGTGTCGCCGGTGATGGCCTCACCCGGGACGGTGGTGAGCGTCGGCACGGTGTCCTCGGCCGGCACGGTGTCCTCCACCGCGGTGTCGTCACCGCCCGACACTGAGATCGCCACCACGATGATGAGGATGATCGCCGCGAGCCCGCCCCACTTGAGCGCCCGGCCCTTCACGCGGTCATGCCGCTGACGGCGGGCCATCGCCTCGCGGGCGGCGGCCCTGTTCTGCTTCTGCCTGTTGCGCTTGTCGGTACCCACGGAGAGGGAAGGCTACTGCTGGCCGAACCGTGCCGAAAGTCGTGTTCCCCGTGCTGATGCCCGCCGTTAGCCTCGTGCACCTGTGGCACTCGTGGTCCAAAAATACGGCGGAACCTCCGTGGCCGACCCCGACCGCATCAAGGCGGTCGCGGACCACGTGGCGTTCACCCGCAACCACGGCAATGACGTCGTTGTCGTTGTGTCGGCGATGGGCAAGTCCACCGACAACCTGATCAACCTCGCGAACGAGGTGTCGGCCGTGCAGCCCGGCCGCGAGATGGACATGCTGCTCACCGCCGGCGAGCGGATCTCCATGTCGCTCCTCTCCATCGCTCTTGCCGGCATCGGCGTGGAGGCAGTGAGTTTCACCGGGTCGCAGGTGGGGATCATCACCGACACCGTGCACACGAAGGCCAAGATTGTCGAGGTCAAGGCCGACCGCGTGCGGGAGGCACTCTCGCAGGGCAAGGTGGCGGTGGTGGCGGGATTCCAGGGAGTGTCCACCGACAGGGAGATCACCACGCTCGGTCGCGGCGGCAGCGACACCACCGCCGTCGCGCTCGCCGCGGCGCTGGAGGCTGACGTGTGCGAGATCTACACCGATGTCACCGGGGTGTTCACCGCCGACCCGCGAATCGTGCCGCAGGCACGCAAGCTCCCGCGTCTCGAGTTCGAGGAGATGCTGGAGATGGCCGGGGCGGGCAGCAAGGTTCTGGCACTGCGCTCGGTCGAGTTCGCGCGCAACCACAATGTCCCGATCCACGTGCGTTCCAGTTACACCTGGGAGCCCGGCACGTGGGTCTCCAACCAGCCGTCAGGGGAGAAGAACATGGAAGAGCCGATCATTTCCGGTGTCGTTCAGGACGCAAGCGAGTCGAAGGTCACCGTCATCGCGGTGCCGGACCGGCCCGGTGTGTCGGCGGCCCTCTTCGAGAACCTCGCGAACGCCAACATCAACGTGGACATGATCGTGCAGAACACCTCTAAGGACGGCCTCGCCGACATCTCCTTCACCGTGCCGAAGGCCGACATGCGCACAGCCGAGGAGATCGTGGCCCGTGTTGCCGAGGAGATGGGTGCCCAGGCGGTCACCCATGACACCGACATCGCGAAGGTCTCGCTGGTGGGTGCCGGCATGAAGACGAGCCCCGGCATCGCCGCGCGGATGTTCCGCGTTCTCGCCGACAACGGGGTGAACATCCACATGATCTCGACCAGCACGATCAGGGTGTCCGTGGTGATCGCATCATCCGAGATGGAGACGGCCGTGCGGGCACTGCACACCGCCTTCGGGCTCGACTCCGGCACCTCGTATGCGGCGCCCTTGCCCGACCGCAAGTAGGGCCGCCTGACACAATCGGGGAATGACCGGCCGCCGCAGACAGCTGACGCCCTGGAGGGCCGCCGGCACCCGCACCGAGGCGCGCCGGTCGGCCGATGACGTGGTGCGCGAGACGGGTTGGGTGTTCAACAACCTCACCGGGGCCGAACTGAGTCTCGAGAGTTTCGTCCGCACGGGCGATGCCGAGGTCGACGTGTATATCGACCGCTTCGGATGGAATGAGTCATGCGGTTCGATGTCGCTGCTCGAGATCGGCTCCGGGATCGGTCGCATGACGTCGGGGTTCACCCGTCGCTTCGCCTCCGTCACCGCCACCGACGTCGACGCGGCGTTTCTTGAGCGCTGTCGCGAGACCGTCACGCGGTTCGGCAACCCGTCCTCTTTGCGGACGGTGCACATCCCGGACGGAAACTCGTTGGCAGTGCCCGACTCCAGCGTCGATGCGGTCTTCTCCTACATCGTGATGCAGCACTGCAGGGCCAGTGATGCACTGAGACTGACGCGCGAATCCGTCCGGGTTCTGCGGCCCGGTGGCTGGCTGGCGCTCAACTTCCGCACGTGGGTGCCGGAGGATGCGCTGCTCGTGCCGGCGGGTGCCGTCGTGCGTTCGTTGTGGCATGCCCCTGCCATCGGTCAGAGGTTGTCGCGGTGGCGGTGGTCGACCCGGCTCGGGTGGCAGGCGAACCGACTCGACCCACGTCGGGTGCTCGCCACTGTCGAGGCGACCGGGGTCGACCTCGAGTCTGTGGTGGTGCTGCACCACCCGGGCCGTCCGCAGCGCGACGTGACCTTCCGCGACGGGCCCGTGGAGCAGTGCGACCTCGACGTGGCGAACAAAAGCCATTGGTGGCTGCTGGCGCGTCGTCGTTAGCCTCTCTGTCCATGCGTGTTGGTGTCGTCGGTGCAACCGGTCAGGTGGGAAGCGTCATGCGCACCCTTCTCCTCGAGCGGAACTTTCCTCTCGATGAGGTGAGGTTCTTCGCATCGGCAAGGTCGGCAGGCCGCACGATTGACTTCGGCGGCAGGTCGGTCACGGTGGAGGATGCCGCAACGGCTGACCCCTCCGGTCTCGACATCGCGCTCTTCTCGGCCGGTGCGACGTCATCTCGCGAGCTCGCACCGCGCTTTGCCGCGGCAGGCGTGGTGGTGATCGACAACTCGAGCGCCTTCCGCATGGACCCCGAGGTGCCGTTGGTCGTGAGCGAGGTGAACGGTCATCTCGCGCGCACCGCGCCGAAGCGCATCATCGCGAACCCGAACTGCACCACAATGGCGGCGATGCCCGTGCTGAAGCCCCTGCATGACGAGGCCGGGCTCACGAGGATGATTGCTTCCACCTACCAAGCCGTGAGCGGTGCGGGTCCCGTGGGGGTTGAGGAGCTCGACGGACAGGTGCACAGCATGTCTGACGGTGCCGCTGGCCTGGCCTTCGACGGTCATGCCGTGCGGTGGCCCGAACCGAAGAAGTTCGCCCGGCCGATCGCGTTCAACGTGGTGCCGTTCGCGGGTGCATTGGTTGATGACGGCGACGGCGAGACCGACGAGGAGAAGAAGCTGCGCAACGAGAGCCGCAAGATTCTCGGCATTCCCGGGCTGATGGTGTCCGGCACCTGTGTGCGCGTGCCCGTGTTCACCGGGCACTCGCTGGCATTGAACCTGGAGTTTTCCCGGCCGATCTCGCCGGCTAGGGCGACCGAGCTGCTGTCATCGGCGCCCGGTGTGGCGTTGAGCGACATCCCCACACCGCTCCAGGCAGCAGGTGAGGACCCCACTTACGTGGGCCGGATCAGGCGTGACCAGTCGGTGCCCGACGGCAGGGGCCTGGCAGTGTTCGTGGCGAACGACAACCTGCGCAAGGGTGCGGCATTGAACGCCGTGCAGATCGCGGAGCTGTTGCTCGACCGCTGATCAGCGGAGGAACGCGACCACGCCGGCCATCAACGTGTTGATGGAGAGCATCGCCGACACCGAGAACGTGAGATGCCGCATCATGGTGCGCAGAACCGTTGTCTCGAGACGGTTGATGTCCTGGCTGGGGGAGCCGATCTTGGTTCCGAGTTCGGTGAAGCCGAGTTTCAGCCAGGTCACGTCGGCCTTCAACCCCACCATGTCGGCCCGGAGTTCGATGACGTCGGTCTTGAGGATGGATACGTCAGCTTTCAGTGCTGTGACCTCGGCTTTCGGGACGGCGACGTTGGTCTTGAGTTCGGCCACATCGGTCTTGAGTTCGATGAAGTCAGCGGAGTGGTCACCGGAGATCATTCCCATGAGCGTCCCCGCCTTCTCCCCTCCGAGCATCTCCTGCAGTCTGTTCAGGAGCTTGAGTTGGTCCGTGCCGGCCCTGACGTTGTTGCTTTCCGTTGCTGTTGCACGGAAATGTGCGACGGCCCGGGCCGGGACAGAATGAGTCAGGAAGTGGGTTGAGGGGCGAAACGGTAGAGCGAGTTTCCCTCGCCCGTGTCGAACCACACAAGTGACACCGGCATGTCGATGTGCACATCGCCAGGGTCGCAGTCGACGATGTTCGTGAGCACACGCGGTCCTTCATCAAGTTCCACGTACGCCAGCACGAACGGTGCCGCGCCGCGCCAGTCCCTGTTTCCACGCCGCACCACGGTGAACGAGTACACGGTGCCGGTGCCTGCAGCATCGAAGGTCTCGAGTGATTCGGTCCAGCACTCGGGGCAGTGACGCTGCGGGAACCACACCACCGTGTCGCATCCGGTGCACCTCTGCAGCTCGAACCGGTGTTGTGCCGTGGCAGCCCAGAAATGCTCGTTCGCGGGTGTCACGAGTGGTGCGGGAATGGGGAGCGTGCTCATGCGTCGTCCTGGCCGAGAAGAACCGTCACGGAACCGTGGCGCATGCCGAGGCTGCCGCCGGTGCCGTGTGCGAGGGCGACCTGGCAATCCGGCACCTGAACAGCGGGATGTGCCTCACCACGCAGCTGCCGCACCGCCTCGATGACCTTCGTGATGCCGCCACGGTTCGACGGGTGGTTGTTGCACAGCCCACCCCCGTCGGTGTTGAACGGCAGGATTCCGTGCGGCGCGACGAGGGCGCCGTCGGAGACAAAGTCGCCGCCTTTGCCCTTCTCGCAGAAGCCGAGGTCCTCGATCGTCTGCAGCACGGTGATCGTGAAGCTGTCGTAGATCGACGCGTAATCGACGTCGTCCACGCTCATGCCGGCCTCCTCGAACGCACGCGGGCCCGACCACACGGCACCCGTGTAGGTGAGGTCGATGCGTCCGTTGTCGGGGTGCTTCACCGCCTCACCGTGTCCGAGGATCTTCGCGTTCGTGCGCCCGAGCGAGCGGGCGATCTCGGGGGACACGATCACGAGTGCACCGCCTCCGTCGGTCACGACGCAGCAGTCCATCCTGCGCAGCGGGTCCGACACCATCGGGGACTCCAGCACCTCGTCGACGGTCACGACCTTCTGCAGGTACGCGTGCGGGTTGTGCTGGGCGTGGATGCTGGCGGCAACCTTGATCTCGGCGAGTTGACGTGAGGTCGTGCCGAACTCGTGCATGTGGCGATGTGCGGCAAGTGCATACGAGTTCACTGCACCGCCCGAGCCCCACATTCCCTCGAACGCGGCCTCGGGGCCGGGCATCATGCGCATCTGTTCCGCACGCCCACCGGTGCGGGGCTTGCCGGCCAGGGTCACGAGGGCGACGGAGCACTTGCCGGCGGCGATCGCGGCTGCAGCGTGCCCGACGTGGGCGAGATAGCTCGACCCACCGGTCTCGGTGTTGTCCACGTACGTCGGGTTGAGACCCCACTGGGCGACGAGTGAGAAGGTCCCCATGCCGGCCGTGCCGTCACAGAACACTGCGTCCACGTCGGACATGGTGAGTCCGGCGTCGGCGAGAGCGCCGAGTGCGACCTCTGTGTGTATGTCGAAGATGCTGCGGTCCGCGATCTCGCGCCGCGGGTGCTCGAAGATTCCGGCCACGTATGCGGCACCACGGATACTCATGGTCGGGGTGACAGGATTTGAACCTGCGGCCTCGTCGTCCCGAACGACGCGCGCTACCAAGCTGCGCCACACCCCGGTGTGCATCCCCCGGTCGACCCGGAAGGACTAGTGGACGAGGCTATCCGCGGAATCGTGGGGCGGCTCTGCCGACGACGCTTCCACGGGGATTCCCTCCGAGTAACAGCC
>JBJTBF010000020.1:0-8699 GCA_046091145.1 Acidimicrobiales bacterium
CGTGGACTGGCCGGTGATGGAGATCTTGGCCTCCTTGTTGGTGCCGCGGTCCTTCGCCGACACGTTGACGATGCCGTTCGCGTCGATGTCGAAGGTGACCTCGATCTGCGGCATGCCGCGCGGTGCGGGCGGAAGGTCGCCAAGCGTGAACTTGCCGAGCGTCTTGTTGTAGCTTGCCATTTCCCGCTCGCCCTGCAGCACGTGGATCTCCACCGACGGCTGGTTGTCGTCGGCGGTGGTGAACGTCTCGGTCTTGCGGGTGGGGATGGTGGTGTTGCGCTCGATCAGACGCGTCATCACCCCGCCCTTGGTCTCGATGCCGAGGGACAGCGGCGTCACGTCGAGGAGCAGCACGTCCTTCACGTCACCCTTCAGCACACCGGCCTGCACGGCCGCACCGACCGCCACGACCTCGTCGGGGTTCACGGTCTTGTTCGGCTCCTTGCCGGTGAGCTTCATCACGAGGTCGTGCACCGCCGGCATGCGGGTGGAACCACCCACGAGGATGACGTGGTGCAGTTGCGTGTGGCTGATGCCGGCGTCCTTCAGTGTCTGCTCGAAGGCGATGCGGCAGCGCTCGATGAGGTCGGCCGTCATCTCCTGGAACCTCGAGCGGCTGAGGGACTCATCGAGGTGGAGCGGGCCGTCGGCGGTCGCGGTGATGAACGGCAGGTTGATCTGCGTCTGCTGCACCTGTGACAGCTCGATCTTCGCCTTCTCGGCAGCCTCCTTCAGGCGCTGCATGGCCATGCGGTCCTGGCTGAGGTCGACGTTGTGCGCGGCCTTGAACTGCTGCACGAGCCAGTCGATGATCCGCTGGTCCCAGTCGTCACCACCGAGCTCGGTGTCGCCGTGGGTGGCCTTCACCTCGAACACGCCGTCGCCGATCTCCAGCACCGACACGTCGAACGTGCCGCCGCCGAGGTCGAACACCAGCACGGTCTCGTCCTGGGCACCCTTGTCGAGGCCGTACGCGAGTGCGGCGGCAGTCGGCTCGTTGATGATGCGCAGCACGTTGAGGCCCGCGATCTGTCCGGCCTCCTTCGTGGCGGTGCGCTCGGCATCGTTGAAGTACGCGGGAACGGTGATCACTGCGTCGGTGACGGTGTCACCCAGGTACGCCTCGGCGTCGCGCTTCAGCTTCATGAGCGTGCGTGCGCTGATCTCCTGGGGCGTGTACTGCTTGCCGTCGACGTCGTCGCTCTTCCAGGCACGGCCCATCTGACGCTTGATCGAGCGGAACGTGCGGTCGGGGTTGGTGATCGCCTGGCGCTTGGCCACCTCGCCGACCAGCACCTCGCCGGTCTTCGAGAAGGCCACCACCGACGGGGTGGTGCGTGCACCCTCGGAGTTCGGGATCACGACCGGCGCGCCTGCCTCGAGGAAGGCGATGACGGAGTTCGTGGTGCCGAGGTCGATTCCGACTGCTTTTGCCATGGGGAGTCTCCTTGTGTCGGGTCCGTAGGCCGGAACCGGGGACGGTTGGGTTGGCAGTCATGCTAAGGGAGTGCCAAGCCCAGTGACAACCCCTCAGGCATAAAAGTTGATACAGATGCGCTCAAGTTCTCTCCGACCCCCTGACTACGCGGAAATCCCAGCCCCGTGTGGCCCCCTCCTACGATGGCGCCGTGCCCGGTCAACTCGTTCTGCTTCGCCATGGCCAGTCCACCTGGAACCAACTGAACCTCTTCACCGGGTGGCATGACGTGCCCCTGTCCGCCCAGGGCGAGGACGAGGCCAGGGCGGCCGGCGCCACCATGGCCGCCGAGGGGCTCTCGTTCGATGTCGCCTACACCTCTCTTCTCACCCGCGCCGTCCTGACCTGTCACCTCGCCCTCTCGGAGATGGGCCAGGTGTGGCTGCCGGTGCAGCGCCACTGGCGCCTGAACGAGCGCCACTACGGGGCACTCCAGGGTCTCGACAAGAAGGCCACCACCGACCGGCACGGCAAGGAGCAGACCAAACTCTGGCGCCGCAGCTTCGATGTTCCCCCGCCACCGGTGGAGAACTCCAGCCCCGAGCACCCGGCGAACGATGCCCGCTACAGGTTCGTGGATCCCACCGACCTGCCCGCCACGGAGTGCCTGAAGGACGTGGTTGCGCGCGTGGTGCCGTACTTCCGGGACGCGATCGTGCCGCAGTTGCGTGGTGGCATGAACGTCCTCGTCACCGCACACGGAAACTCGTTGCGCGCGCTGGTCATGCATCTCGAGTCGATCAGCGAGTCCGACATCGCAGAACTCAACATCCCCACGGGGGTTCCCCGTCTGTACGAACTGGATGATGCGATGGCCGTGCGTGCCACCCGCTATCTCGGGGATGCCGATGCGATCGCCGCCGCGATCTCCTCTGTGGCGAACCAGGCAAGCCAGAAGTAGCGCGACGCTCGTCACCTGTGACGTCGGTTGCATCCGACAGTCACGAACTGCGGCTTGCGTACACTTGTTCACATGGCAGCAAAGAAATCGTCGTCGCAACTGAAGTCCGTTCCCCTCTTCTCGGAGTGCACCCCGAAGGAACTGGAGATCGTGGTGAAGAACTCCACCGAGAAGACGGTGAAGGCAGGGACCGTGCTGATCGAGCAGGGCCGTGTCGGGCGCGAGGCGTTCGTGATCCTCGAGGGCTCCGCCACCGTGAAGCGCAACGGCAAGAAGATCGGCGGTGCCAAGGCCGGTTCGATCGTCGGTGAACTGTCGCTGCTCGACGGCGGCCCCCGCACGGCAACGGTCACCACGGATTCCGACACACGACTCCTCGTGATCTCCGACCGGGGCATGAAGAACACCATCGAGTTCATCCCCGCAATCGGCCGCAAGCTCCTGAAGGCCCTCGCAGGCCGCGTGCGCGACCTCGACCGCGCCCATTACGGCTGAAACCCGGCCCTGACGGGCCAGGGGTGGGGTCGGCCTCGGCCCGCCCACTAGCGTCGAGTGCGCTATGAGCACCCACACAGACGCGCCCGCAACGGAGAAGGGGCCGAAGCGCCTACGTCCGTACCAGCTCTCGATTGCCATCGGACTCGGCGTTGGCACGTTCACCCTCGTGTCGGGCATCGTCCCGAACCTCACCGGGTGGCACAACGAGTCGCCGGTGCACCGCGAGGTGTTCGGGGGCATTCCCGGTGCCCTGAAAGTGGCCTTCTACACCGTCATCCCGATGATGATCGTGTGGGGCTCGTTCCGCTTCGCCGACCGCATCCGCAACTGGGAGCGCGGTGCACCCGACCGTCGCCGCACGACAGCGAAGAACGCGAAGAAGCGCCTCGCCGACTACCGCGCCGGTGTCTACATGCGGACCCTGCTGCGCGACAGCGCCGCCGGGCTCATGCACTCCATGATCTACTTCGGCTTCCTCGTGCTGCTCGGTGTCACCACGGTTCTCGAGGTTGACCACCAGTTGCCCGTGGCCCTCAAGTTCCTCCACGGCGACGTCTACCGCGCCTATGCGTTCGTCGGTGACGCGGCGGGGCTCGTGTTCACCACGGGCGTCGTGTGGGCCATCGTGCGCCGGTACGTGCAGCGGCCGTACCGCATCCGCATCAAGACCAAGCGAGAGCACGGCGTCATCCTCGGCGTGCTGCTGGCCATCGGTCTCTCGGGCTTCGGCGCCGAGATGTTCCGCATCGCCTCGGGCCTCGCGGCCGGGGAGAACCTCTCCTACGAGAAGTGGTCGTTCATCGGCTGGCCGCTGGCCCAGACCGTGAAGGGCGCCTCGGCAGGCACGCTCGAGAACTGGCACCAGGTGTGGTGGGTGGGTCACGTGGTCGCGTTCATCGCCTTCCTCGCGATCCTGCCGGTCACCATGCTGCGTCACGTCTTCACCTCGCCGTTGAACATGTACCTGCGCGACCGTGACCGCCCGAAGGGTGCGATGCGTGCCATGCCGAACCTCACCGAGACCTCGCTCGAGTCGTTCGGTGCCGCCGTGGTCGAGGACTTCACGTGGAAGCAGCTGCTCGACACCGATGCGTGCACGATGTGCGGACGCTGCACCAGCGTGTGCCCGGCGCATGCCACCGGCAAGCCCCTCGACCCGCGCGAGATCGTGCTGAAGACCGGTGAGGTCATGGCCGCCACCGCCGCACACGCACCGGGCGGGAAGGTGAGCCCGCCGCTGTCCACCGATCCCGAGATCACGATTGGCGCGAACAGCCTGTTCGAGCGCATCACCTCCGAGGAGGTGTGGAGCTGCACCACCTGCAAGGCCTGCGACGAGATCTGCCCGGTGAACATCGAGATCCTCGACAAGATCCTCGACATGCGCCGTTATCTGTCTCTGATGGAGTCGAACTTCCCCGCAGAGCTCGGCAACGCGTACCGCTCCATGGAGAACCAGGGCAACCCCTGGGGCATGAACCAGGGTGACCGCGCCGAGTGGGCGAAGGACCTCGATGTCGACGTCGTCGACCCCGGTTCGCCGTTCTCGCACGAGTACCTCTACTGGGTGGGCTGCGCCGGCTCGTTCGATGACAAGAACAAGAAGGTCACGCAGGCCATGTCGAAACTGCTGTCGCGCGCGGGTGTCGACGTGGGCATCCTCGGCCCGTCCGAGATGTGCACGGGAGATTCCGCGCGCCGCTCCGGCAACGAGTACCTCTTCCAGATGCTGGCCCTCCCGAACATCGAGATGATGAACGGCATGGGCGTGAAGAAGATCATCACCCAGTGCCCGCACTGTTTCAACACACTGAAGAACGAGTACCCGCAGCTGGGCGGCCACTACGAGGTCGTCCACCACAGCGAGTTCCTCGAGTGGTTGATCGACACCGGCAAGCTCGACATGCGCAACGCCACCCTCGAGGACCGCATCACGTACCACGACAGCTGTTACCTCGGCCGTCACAACGACGTGTACATGGCACCCCGCCGGGTGGTGGGCTCCATCAAGGGTCTGCAGATCGTGGAGATGCCGCGCAACGGCACCAAGGGCATGTGCTGCGGCGCCGGTGGCGCACGCATGTGGATGGAGGAGTCCATCGGCACCAAGGTGAACGACGAGCGCGCGGCGGAGGCGATCAGCACCGGCGCAGGTCGTGTGGCCACCGCGTGCCCGTTCTGCTACATCATGCTGGACGACGGTGTGAAGGGCCACGGCGTCGAGGAGGACCAGGTGAAGGTCGCCGACATCGCCATCCACGTGCTCGAGGCACTGGAGAACGGTGACCGTGCCGCTGTTGCCGATGCGCCGCTCGCCGGTTCCGTCGGCGACTAGCCGAAGTCACACGGCACGGCCGACACTGCGCACCCCGCGGTTGGAGAGCGGAACGAGCGCGGCGGCCAGTGCCACACATGCAGCAAGCACGGCAGTGGTCGATGCACCGTGCGCATCGACGAGCGGGCCGGCAATCACGAGGCCGAGCGGTCCGAACAGCGCCACACCCAGGGCATCGAAGCTCCCGACACGCGACACCATGTCGTCGGGCACGTGTGTCTGCAGCACCGTTCCCCAGAACGTGAACGTGAGGTCGATGGCGGCCCCCGACAGCACCGCCGCACAGAAGAGGAGCACCGGTTCGAGGGGAACCGCGACAGCAAGCATCCACACTGCCTGTACCGGCATCACTGCCCACGCCGCCCGCATCGGCCTCGCCGGCCGCAGTCGCACGGCGAGCAGCATCCCGAGGAGGCCACCCACGCCCCATCCGACCATCATCACGGCCATGTCGGGTGCGCCACCGAGTGATTCCTTCATCTGCACGGGGGCAATCACACCGAGAAATGCCTCGAATGACAGGAAAAACACCGACAGGCCGGCGACAGTCACCACCATCCACCGTCGCGACACGAACTCCGACCACCCGGCACGCAGGTCGGCCAGTGGCGACAGCCGGTCTCCGGCAGTGTTCGGGGCATCGAGCCGGCGCAGCCGCCACACCAGCACCCCGGCCACGAGGAACGAGAGCGCATCGATCATGATCGCCCAGCCCGAACCGACAGTCGCCACGAGCACACCGGCAAGAGCGGAGCCGGTGATGTAGGTGAGGTTCGCAACAACCCCGTTCACAGCGTTCGCGGCCTGCAGGCGCTCCCGCGGCACGATCAGGGGCATGATGCCGCGGAACGCGGGCTGCCACATGGCGTGAAGCACGCCCAACACGAACCCATTCGCAGCGAGCAGCGGAACCGTCGCGCTGCCGGTGATGATGAGCACCGCACCCGTACCGACCACGAACGAACCGATGATGTCGGTACCGCCGACGGTGCGGCAGCGGCCGAGCCTGTCGGCCACCACACCCCCCGCGAGCATGAACAGCACCAATGCCACCATGTGCGCGGCGTTAACGGCGCTGAGCGCAGTGCCGTCACCCCCCGGGAGATCGAGAACCGCAAACGACAGCGCGATCGGTGTGATGCCGTTGCCGAGGTTCGACACGAGTCGGGAGGCGAGAAGCGTGCGGAAATCCGTGATGCGCAGAAGCTCGCGCACCTCACCGCGGTCGGCCGCGGGCATGCTCAGTCCTTCGGGGGCTTCCAGTCGGCGAGGAAGTTGCCGAGACGGCCAATGGCTTCCGTGAGGTCCTTCGCCCACGGCAGCGTGACGATGCGCAGGTGGTCGGGGTTTGGCCAGTTGAAGCCGGTTCCCTGCACCACGAGCACGTGCTCGGCGCGCAGGAAGTCGAGCACGAAGCGCCGGTCATCCTTGATCGGGTACATCTGGGGGTCGAGCCTGGGGAACACGTACAGCGCGCCCCTGGGCTTCACGCAGGTGACACCGGGGATCTTCGCGAGCGCGTCGACGGCGGCATCGCGCTGTGCGAGCAGGCGGCCCCCGGGCAGGATGAGCTCCTTGATGCTCTGGCGTCCGCCGAGCGCGGTCTGGATTGCGTACTGCGCCGGGTGGTTCGCACACAGGCGCATGTTCGTGAGCATGTTGATGCCCTCGATGTAGCTCTCGGCGTGCTTGCGCGGCCCGGTGACCATCATCCAGCCGCTGCGGAAACCCGCGAGTCGGTAGGCCTTCGACAGTCCGTTGAACGTGAACGTGAGGACGTCGGGCGCCACCGAGGCGAACGTGTGGTGCACGGCGTCGTCGTAGAGGATCTTGTCGTAGATCTCGTCGGCGAACACCACGAGGTTGTGCTCCGCCGCGAGGTCGGCAATCGCCCGCAGCGTGGACCGCTCGTACACCGCGCCCGTGGGGTTGTTCGGGTTGATCACCACGATCGCCTTGGTGTTCTTCGAGATCTTCGAGCGGATGTCATCCAGGTCGGGGTTCCAGTCCCTCGACTCATCGCACAGGTAGTGCACCGGCCGGCCCCCGGCGAGGCTGGTGGATGCCGTCCACAACGGGTAATCGGGTGCGGGAATGAGCACCTCGTCGCCCTGGTCGAGCAGCGCATTCAGGGCCAACTGGATGAGCTCGCTGACACCGTTGCCGAGCCAGATGTCGTCGGGGTCGGTGATGTCGATGCCGCGCTCCTGGTAGTGCTGCACGACCGCGGTGCGGGCGGAGCGGATGCCCTGGGAGTCGCTGTAACCCTGTGCCTGGGGCAGGTGCCGTATCACGTCGACGAGGATCTCCGGCGGTGCCTCGAAGCCGAACGGGTGCGGGTTCCCGATGTTCAGCTTCATGATGCGGTGGCCCTGGTCCTCGAGGCGCTTCGCCTCCTCCAGCACAGGTCCGCGGATGTCGTAGAGGACGTCCTCGAGTTTCGCCGACTGCTTGATCTCCTCGATGCTCACGACGGCGTCCCCGGGCTCAGCGGAAGTTCTCGAAGTAGCGGCTGGGCGTAGGCCCGCGCTGTCCCTGGTACTTGCTGCCCTTCGCGCCACTGCCGTAGGGGTTGTCGGCCGGTGATGTCATGGTGATGAAGCTGATCTGGCCGATCTTCATGCTGGGGTACAGCGTGATGGGGAGGTTCGCGAGGTTCGCGAGCTCGAGAGTGACATGGCCGTCGAAGCCGGCATCGATGAACCCGGCGGTGGAGTGAATCACGAGACCGAGCCGGCCGAGCGAGCTCTTGCCCTCCACGCGCGCCACCAGGTTGTTCGGCACCGCCACCCGCTCGAGGGTGCTGCCCAGCACGAACTCACCGGGATGAAGAAGGAAGCAACCGTCCCCGGCCACCTCCACGAGTTCGGTCAACCCGGTGAGGTCCTTCTTCACGTCCAGAACCGCGGCCGTGTGGTTGCGGAACACGCGGAACAGGTTCGACAGCTTCACGTCGATGGACGAGGGCTGCACGCATGCAGCATCGAAGGGTTCGATGACGATGCGGCCCGCGTCAATCTCGACCCGCAGGTCCCTGTCCGAGAGAATCACGGAGGAAACCTTACTCCCGGGCCGATTCGGCACGTCGGTTGATATTCGTCGGGCCATGGCAGCGGGATGGTCGCTCAGCGGTCCGTTGGTAGCCTTCAGTGCGTTCTGCGGGTGTAGTTCAATGGCAGAACATCAGCTTCCCAAGCTGAGAATGCGGGTTCGATTCCCGTCACCCGCTCCAATCGCCGCCGGGTCAACCGCCCGCGAGTGAGACCGGGTGGTGCAGTCGGCCGACGAGCCGTTCCTTGGCACGGTGTGCCGCGAGATCGAGCGTGCCGGGCTCCTCGAACAGGTGACCCGCTTCCCTTACCTCCACGAGTGTGTGGGCACCGCCGAGTCGCCGTCCCGACTCATGATTGAGACGCAGCACCGTGTGGTCATCGGAACCCACCAGCAGCAGAACCGGGCACCGCACCGACGGAAGATCCGTGTCGGCC
>JBJTBF010000021.1:0-6138 GCA_046091145.1 Acidimicrobiales bacterium
CAGCGTCTGTGAGCGCGGTGCACGCGTGGTCATCCACCGCATCGAGCTGACCAACTTCCGCGTCTACGAGCACGCGTCGATCGAACTGAGCGACGGCGTCACCGCGGTGGTGGGCCAGAACGCCCTCGGCAAGACCTCCCTGGCCGAGGCAATGAGCTGGCTGTCCACGCTGCGCAGTTTCCGGGGTGCACCGAACGACATGCTGATTAGGATCGGTTGCGACTCCGCCTGGTTGCGCGCCGAGATCACGCGCGACGACGGCCGCGAGGTTCTGGTGGAGGCCGAGATCAACCGGGCCGGCCGCAACAGGGTGCTGGTGAACAAGCAACGTCTGCAGCGGGTGCGCGACCTGCTGGGTGTGGTGCGCACCACCGTGTTCGCACCCAACGACCTGGATCTGGTGTACGACGGCCCTGCGGTGCGACGCGAGTTCATGGACGACGCACTGACGGCGCTGTCCCCCAGTTTCGACCGCACGGTGCAGGAACTCGAGCGCGTGGTGCGCCAGCGCAATGTGCTGCTCAAGCAGACGTTCGGTCGCCTCACCCCCGACACCGAGACCACCCTCGATGTGTGGGACGACAAGTTCGTGGAAGTGGGTACCCAGGTGGGCGACGCCCGGGCCCGTCTCGTGGCCCAGCTCGCCCCGTACGTGCAGGAGGCCTATGAGACCCTGGCCTGCGAAGCGACCCCGCTCGACCTCGTGTACGAGCCGTCGTGGCGGGCCCCCGGCCTCGCGGCCGCGCTGGCCGCAGCCCGCGCCGAGGACGTGCGCCGCGGCCTGTCCACGGTGGGCCCGCACCGTGACGAGCTGGAGCTGGCCCTGAAGGGCATGCCGATCCGCAACACGGGCTCCCAGGGCGAGTGCCGCACGATGTCCCTGGCCTTGCGCCTGGCCGTGCACCGGATGGTGACCGAGAAGGTGGGGGAGGCCCCCCTCCTGGTGTTGGACGATGTTCTGTCGGAGCTTGACCTCCGCCGCTCGGCCGCCCTGCTCAGCCACCTGCCCCCCGGGCAGGTGTTCATCACGACCGCCCAGCCCCTGCCGCTTGCCGCACGCCCCGACACCGAGGTGCTGTTGCACGCGGGGGCCGTGGTGCAGATCACCCGCGGGGGTGAGGAGCCCGCCAGCGGCCCCGGGGAGGCCACGTGAGCAACGACAACCCGTGGGCGGGAGACCCGGACGTCGAGAACCCCGAGGATGAGGAGTTCGCCCCGCTGCCCCCCGGCAGGTGGCCCCGCTCGCTCGGGGACCTGGTGGGCAAGTGGGTGCGACGCCACGTCGGTACCGAGATTCCCGCTGCGGGCGACATCTTCACCGCCTGGCCGAGAATCGTGGGCGAGCAGGTGGCCGCGAACGCCACCCCGGTGCGCCTCGAGAACAGGGTCCTCACCGTCGAGGTTGTGGACAACGGCTGGGCCACCCAGTTGCGCTTCCTCGAGCGCCAGGTGCTCACCACATTGCGCGAGCACGCCGGTGACGTGTGCGACTCGATCGTCGTCCGGGTACGACGTTCCCGCTAGCCACAGCACCTATAAAGTAGAATGAATCCACCATGGCAGCGCAGAAGAAGGCGACCTCGAACACCCCCTCGGCCAACTACGGCGCCAAGGACATCCAGGTTCTCGAGGGTCTTGATCCGGTCCGCAAGCGACCGGGCATGTACATCGGCTCCACGGGCAAGGCGGGCCTGCACCACCTGATCTGGGAGGTTGTGGACAACTCGATCGACGAGGCCATGGCCGGCTTTGCCACGCGGGTGTCGGTGACCCTGCTGGACGACGGCGGTTGTCGCGTGGAGGACAACGGCCGAGGCATACCGGTCGACCCATACCCCTCGGGCCCGCACAAGGGAAGGAGCGCCGCAGAAGTGGTGCTCACGGGGCTGCATGCGGGCGGCAAGTTCGGCGGCGAGGGCTACACGGTGTCCGGCGGCCTGCACGGCGTGGGTGTGTCGGTGGTGAACGCACTGTCGACGCGCGTGCTGCTCGAGATCGACCGTGAGGGCAAGCGGTGGGGCATGGAGTTCCACGACGGCGGCAAGCCCGTCAGCAAGCTGCAGGTCACCGGTGACACACCGGCGCGCGGCCGCAAGACCGGCACCACCGTCACCTTCTATCCCGACGCCATCATCTTCGCGAGTGAGGGCACCGAGTTCGTCGCGCGCACCGTGATGGAGCGCCTGCAGACCATGGCGTTCCTGAACAAGGGCCTCGAGGTCGTGTTCATCGATGAGCGACCCGGCTCCGAGCAGACCGTCACGTTCCAGTACAAGGGCGGCATCGTCGACTTCGTGAAGCACCTGAACTCCAGCAAGGAGGCTCTGTTCAGCAAGGTGGGCGCATACGAGGACGAGGACGACGACGAGGGCATGCAGCTCGAGGTCGCGGTGCAGTGGAACACCGGGTACTACGAGGGCGTCCACGGGTACGCCAACGGCATCAGCACGATCGAGGGCGGCATGCACGTGGAGGGCTTCAAGACGGCCCTCACGTCGCTCGTCAACAAGTACGCCCGTGACAAGGGCCTGCTGAAGGAGAAGGACGACAACCTCCTCGGCGAGGACATCCGCGAGGGCATCACCGCCATCATCTCGGTGAAGCTGCGCGAGCCGCAGTTCGAGGGCCAGACGAAGGCGAAGCTGGGCAACGTGCCGGCGCGGTCGTTCGTGCAGAAGAGCACCAACAAGTACCTCGCGGAGTGGTTCGACGAGAACCCCACTGAGGCGAACAAGGTGGTGAAGAAGGCATTGGCGGCCGCGCAAGCGCGCGTGGCTGCGAAGAACGCTCGCAACGCGGTGCGACGCAAGACCGCACTGTCGGGCGCCGGCATGCCCGACAAACTGAAGGATTGCACCAGCAACAACCCCGGCGAGAGCGAGCTCTTCATCGTGGAGGGTGACTCCGCAGGCGGTACCGCGGTGGATGCACGCGACCCCCGCACGCAGGCCATCCTGCCGATCCGCGGCAAGATCCTGAACGTCGAGCGCGCACGACTCGACAAGATGCTGAAGAACCTCGAGGTGCAGGCACTCATCACCGCCATCGGCGGCGGTGTGGGCGACGAGTTCGACGTGTCGAAGGCGCGCTACCACAAGATCATCGCGCTGGCCGACGCCGACGTCGACGGCAGCCACATCCGCACGCTGCTGCTCACGTTCTTCTACCGACAGATGCGACCCATGGTGGAAGCCGGCTTTATCTACATCGCCCAGCCGCCGCTGTACTCCACGGAGGTCGGCAAGGAGAAGGTGTATCTCAAGGACGACGCAGCGAAGGCCGCGTTCCTCGCGGAGAAGCCGAACCACAAGAAGGAGTTCCAGCGCCTGAAGGGTCTCGGCGAGATGGACTGGCAGGAACTGAAGACCACCACGATGTCGGCGCAGTCGCGCACGTTGCTGCAGGTCACCGTGGAGGAAGCCGCGCTCGCCGACGAGATCATGAGCATCCTCATGGGCGACGACGTGGAGAGCCGCAAGAACTTCATCACCACCAACGCACGCGACGTGCGCAACCTCGACTTCTGACCCGGAGCAGGCATGAGCGACACGAACACCCCCGAATCACCCGACTCGGTGCAGCCGATCCCGCTGCAGGACGAGCTGGAGCGATCGTTCCTCGACTATGCGATGTCCACGATCATGTCGCGCGCGCTGCCCGACGTGCGCGACGGGCTGAAGCCGGTGCACCGACGCATCATCTGGGACATGGACCAGCAGGGGTTCCGCCCCGACCGGCCGTTCGTGAAGTGCGCCCGCGTCTCGGGCGACACCATGGCGCGCTACCACCCCCACGGTGACGGCGCAATCTACGACGCGCTCGTGCGCATGGCCCAGCCGTTCTCGCTGCGCCACCCGCTGATCGACTTCCACGGCAACTACGGCTCGCCCGACTTCGGGCCGGCTGCCTCCCGCTACACCGAGACCCGTCTGCACGCGCTCGCGATGCGGCTGCTCGCCGGCATCGACGAGAACACCGTCGACATGGTGGCGAACTACGACGGCACCTCCGAGGAGCCCAAGGTCCTCCCGGCACGCTTCCCGAACCTGCTGGTGAACGGCAGCCAGGGCATCGCAGTGGGCATGGCCACGAACATCCCGCCGCACAACCTTGGCGAGGTCATCGATGCCACGCTGCATCTCATCGACAACCCGGCGGCAACGTCGGAGGACCTCATGACCTTCGTGAAGGGACCCGATTTCCCCACGGGCGGCATGATCCTCGGTCGCGCCGGCATCATCGAGGCGTACCGCACCGGTCGTGGCAGTGTGAAGATGCGCGCCAAGGCGGTCATCGAGGAGGGCGCGAAGGGACGGATGGAGATCCGCGTCACCGAACTTCCGTACCAAACCAGTTGTTCGGCCATCGCGGCACGCATCCAGGAGCTCGTGGACGGCGGTGACCTCGACGGGATTGCCGACGTCAACGACAACTCGGCGGGTGGAACCACCAACCTCATCATCGAACTGAAGCGCGACGCCAACGCAAACGTGGTGCTGAACAACCTGTTCAAGCTCACCCAGCTGCAGACCAGCTTCCCGGTGAACATGGTCGCCTTGGTGAACGGGGTGCCGCGCACGCTCAGCCTGGTGGATGCACTGAACGGCTACGTGAACCACCAGCTCGAGGTCGTCACCCGGCGCACGCAGTTCCGCCTCGACAAGGCCCGCGACCGCGGCCACATCCTCGAGGGGCGCCTGAAGGCTCTGAATGTCATCGACAAGATCATCGAGTTGATCCGCAAGAGCGACGACGCGCCGGCAGCGAAGGAATCGCTGATGAAGAAGCCGTACGAGTTCTCGGAGCGCCAGGCAATCGACATCCTCGACATGCAGCTGCGTCAGCTCACCAGGCTCTCGCGCATCGACATCGAGAAGGAACTCACCGATGTGCAGGAGCGCATCAAGGAGTACGAGGCCATTCTCGCGAGTGACCAGAGGCTGCGCGAGGTCATCAAGGCCGAGCTGACCGAGGTGCGCGAGGAGTTCGCGACACCGCGTGTGTGTGCGATCGGCCACGACGTGGGCGAGATGGCCCTCGAGGACCTGGTGGACGACAAGGAACTCGTGGTCGTGATGACCCAGGCCCAGTACATCAAGGCCGTCAGCGCGGACTCCTTCCGTGCGCAGGCCCGCGGTGGCCGCGGCGTGAAGGGAGCATCGCTGAAGGAGGACGACATCGTGCGCCGGGTGATGTTCACCACCGCGCACGCCTACCTGTTGTTCTTCTCGAACCGCGGCAAGGTGTACAAGCTGCGTGCGAACGACATCCCAGAGCGTGAGCGCACCGCCAAGGGTGTTCCCATCGTCAACCTGCTGCCGCTGCAGGCGGGTGAGACCATCCAGGCAATCATCGACACCCGCGAGTTCCCGGGCGAACGGTTCCTGTTCTTCGCGACCATGAGCGGCCAGGTGAAGAAGACCGCGTTCGACGCCTACAACTCGAGCCGTCGTGACGGCCTCATCGCCCTCACCCTGAAGGCCGGCGACGAGCTGGTGCGCGTGATCGAGACAACCGGTGATGACGACATCTTCATGTCGTCGTTCAACGGCCAGGTCATCCGCTTCAGCGAGAAGGAGGTGCGCCCGATGGGTCGCACCGCCGCCGGTGTGCGCGGCATGCGCCTGAAGCCCACCGACCACGTGGTGTCGGTGGATGCCGGCCGCGGCGACGACGCACTGCTGATCGTGAGCGACGCCGGGTATGCCAAGCGCACGCAGATCGCGCAGTTCCCGCGCAAGGGCCGTGGCGGCCAGGGTGTCATCGGCCTGAAGATCACCAACAAGAAGGGTCACGTGGTGTCGGCCTTCATGGTGGGGATCGAGGACGAGGTCGTGGCGGTGGCATCGAACGGTGTCACCATCCGCACCCAGGTGCGCCAGATCTCGAGCCAGGGTCGCGCCGCCACGGGTGTGCGCCTCATGAACCTCGACGACGGTGCCGTGGTGGCATCCGTTGCGCCGATCCTCAGCACCGACGAGGACTGACGGCCGGGGCAGCATCGCACCGCTGATCGCGGTGCCGATGGCCCTCGTGGCGCTGTGCTGCCTCGTTGTGGTGCAGGCCGGGACAACGCTGGTGGAGCGTGCCCGTGCGGCCACTGTTGCCGAGGGCGTTGCGCTCGCGGTCGTGACTGCA
>JBJTBF010000022.1:0-12960 GCA_046091145.1 Acidimicrobiales bacterium
ACGGTGTCCTACGGCGAGCTCTCCCGCATGACGCAGTTCAAGGACAAGTCGGCGAAGCGCGAGGGCGACTTCGTGTCAGCGGGAATCTTCACGTACCCCGCGCTCATGGCAGCAGACATCCTCCTGTACGACGCCGACGAGGTGCCCGTGGGAGAGGACCAACGCCAGCATGTCGAGCTCACGAGGGATGCCGCGATCCGCTTCAACCACCGTTTCGGTGACACGTTCGTCGTCCCCACGGCGGTGCACCCCCGTGCGGGTGCCCGCGTGATGGACCTCCAGGACCCCACCTCGAAGATGTCGAAGTCGTCCTCAAGTGACGCAGGCATCGTCTATCTGCTGGATGACCCCGATGTCATCACCCGCAAGTTCAAGCGCGCGGTGACCGACAGCGACAACGAGGTGCGCTATGACCGCGCCGCCAAACCGGGTGTGTCCAACCTGCTTGACATTCTCTCGGCATGCACCGGTGAACCCGTGGAGTCACTCGCGGGGCGCTACTCCCAGTACGGACCGCTCAAGAAGGACACCGGTGACGCGGTTGTCGGGGTTCTCTCGCCCATCCGTCAGCGCTGGGCCGAAGTCATGGCTGACAGAGCGGAACTCGCACGCCTCCTGCGCATCGGCAACGACCGGGCGCGGGATGTCGCTGCCGCCACACTCGCCCGCGCCCACCGCGCGGTCGGGCTCATGCCGCGGGTCTGAGCCTCAGAGGTCGTCGGCACGCTGCAGTGCCGTTGCGATCGCGTCGGTTGCCTCCCCGGCGACGAGTGCGACCGTCCGTACGTCACTGACTCCCTCCAGCATCTGTGCACCGATGCGCTCATGGTCGAGATACTCGCGGAACCGTCGCCCCGGAACCACCCCGAACGCGCCGAAGATGGTGGCGAACACACGCATCGTCCAACCGAGCGATGACACGGACTTGCCCACGTCGTGCAGGAGTGCGGCAGCCCGCTCGGCCCTCGACGCCGCAGGGCAGAACCGGTCGAACCTGCCCAGAACCACCAAGGAGTGACGTCGGTCGCGACCGGCCATCGCTCGCCACAGGTCGAGCTCTCTGTCGTTCAGGATGCGCGCAGCCGCCGCATAACCGTCCTCGTCTGGGCCCCGGTCGCTGAGGCTGCCCACGGCCCTGCGCACGAGGTGCACGATCCTGCTCACGTCGATGCCCTCGGGTGCGCGGCGCGGTACACCGCGAGCAGTCGCTCCCCCGAAACCTTGGTGTACACCTGAGTGGTCGAGATGGTCGCATGCCCGAGCATCTCCTGCACGATCCGCAGGTCGGCGCCGTTCTCGAGCATGTGGGTCGCGCACGTGTGGCGCAGCACGTGGGGGGACAGGTCATCCCCGAGACCGGCCCGGCGGCCGGCCGACCGCACGATGTCCCATGCCTTCTGGCGGTTCAGACGACGGCCGGTGTTGGTGAGGAACACTGCGGTCCTGTCGGAACCCGATCTCCACCTGTCAGGGGTCATCTGTCTGCGGCCCTCCTCGAGCCATGCGCGCAACGCCTCCACTGCGACGGAGCCGACGGGCACAACCCGCTCCTTTGAACCCTTGCCGAGGAGTCTCACCACACTCCCGACGAGATCGAGGTCGTCGATGTCAAGCCCGCAGACCTCGGACACCCTCGCCCCGGTGGCGTACAGGAACTCGAGCAGTGCCCTGTCGCGGAGAGCCTCTGCATCGTCCCCCGTCACCGCGGCGAGCAGCAGGCCGGTGTCGTCGTCCGAGAGGGGCTTCGGGACACCAGAGGGAACCCGCACACCCTCGAGCCCGAGCGTGGGGTCCGAGGGCACCAGTCCCTCGTTCGTCATCCAACGGTAGAAGGTCCGCAGGGCGGCGAGCCTCCGCGCGGCACTGCTCGGCGCACCTCCGTCGGAGAGCAGACCGGCGACATAGGTCTCGAGAACACCGGGTGTCGCGGTCACGAGTGTCAGTCGGTGCGCCGACAGCCACGTCGCTGCCGCGATGAGGTCGCGTCGGTATGAGGTCACCGTGTTGGCAGCCCTGCCGCGCTCGACGGTCAACCACGTGAGGAACGGCTCGAGGACCTCTCCTGCACCCTCCGGGGCAGGCACGGTCACAGACCGAGCAAGCGGGCCGCGCGCAGAATGCCCACAACCGACTTCGAGTCCGTGATCCGGTCGTCCATGCACATCGCGACGGCCTCCGACGAGGGCACGTGAAGCACCTCCATGGCCTGCTCCTCCGGTCCGTGGGGGGTCGAACCGCGGCGCTCAAGCTGCGTGGCGAGAAACAGCTCCACCACACCGTTGCTGACGCCGGGGGTCGACAGCACGGAGCCGAGTTCCACCCACCCGGTGGCGACGTAGCCGACTTCCTCCTCGAGTTCGCGCCTGGCGGTCTCGAGGGCGGGCTCGTCGTCGACATCCCGCATTCCCGCGGGGATCTCGAGCACATAACCGTCCACCGGGGCCCTGTACTGGTTGACCAGAACGATCTCCCCGCCTGCAGTCAGAGCAACGACCCCCACCGCCCCGGGGGAGTCGACGTAGGTGCGTGAGAACCGGTCCCCGCCGGGTGCCGCTACGGTGCGCCGCACGAGGCGGGAATAGCCCCAGTCATGCACCGTCTCGAGGCCGTGGGTGACGAACCCCCCGTTCCCTCGTGGAGCAGTCATCGGCTCACGCGTGCCGCACCGAGCCTGGATTCGCGGTGTGCCAGCGACGCCGCAATCAACTCGCGGAACAACGGGTGAGCCCGGTCGGGGCGACTCTTGAACTCGGGGTGGGCCTGGGTGCCGACCCAATACGGGTGGTCCTTGAGCTCGATGAACTCCACCAGCCGCTTGTCGGGTGACGTTCCGCTGCAGACGAAGCCTGCCTCCTCGAACCGGGCGCGGTAGTTGTAGTTGAACTCGTAGCGGTGGCGATGACGTTCGCTCACGACCGCCTCGCCGTAGGCCTCCGCCACCTTGGTGCCGGGCTGCAGAACTGCGTAGTACGCACCGAGTCGCATCGTGCCGCCCTTGTCGGAGACATCACGCTGGTCGTGCATGAGATCGATGACAGGGTGGGTGGTGGAGGGATCGAACTCCGTGCTGTGCGCATCGGAGAAGCCGAGCACGTGGCGGGCGAATTCGATGGTCATCACCTGCATGCCGAGACAGAGTCCGAGGCACGGGATCCTGTTCTCGCGCGCGTACGCAGCGGCCGCGATCTTGCCCTCGACACCCCGGATACCGAAGCCGCCCGGAATCACCATTCCGTCGAGAGCGTCGAGGCGGCCGGATGCGAGGAGCCCCTCCACATCCTCTGCCTGGATCCAGTCGATCTCCACCTTCGCGGAGTGATGGAAGCCCGCATGCTTCAGGCTCTCGACCACCGACAGGTATGCGTCCTGCAGTTCGACGTACTTGCCGATCAGACCGATCCTCACGGGACGCACGGATGCATCCACCTGGGCGACCAGTGCCTCCCACGATGTGAGGTCGACCTCACCCTCGATGCCGAGCGAATCGCAGACGTACCCGTCGAGACCCTCTTCATGGAAGATCAACGGCAGCTCGTATATGTTCCGGGCATCGGCGGCGTTGATGACCGCGCGGAGATCGACGTCGCACATGTTGGAGATCTTGCGCTTCAGTCCCTCACTCAGCGGTTCCTCGCTGCGGCAGACGATCACGTCGGGTTGGATGCCCCTGGAGCGCAGCTCGGTCACGCTGTGCTGCGTGGGCTTGGTCTTCTGCTCCCCGCTCGGCCCGATGAACGGGACGAGGGTCACGTGCAGGTACAGGCAGTTGTCACGGCCCACCTCGTTGCGGAACTGCCGGATGGCCTCGAGGAAGGGCAGGATCTCGATGTCACCGACCGTGCCGCCGACCTCGGTGATGACCACGTCGGTGTCCTCGGTGGCGATGCGGCGGATGCGCCGCTTGATCTCGTCGGTGATGTGCGGGATGGCCTGCACAGTCTTGCCCAGGTAGTCACCGCGGCGCTCAGCAGCCAGGACTGCCTGGTAGATCGAGCCCGTCGTGGCATTCGAACTGCGGGTCAGGTTCTCGTCGATGAACCGCTCGTAGTGACCGAGGTCAAGGTCGGTCTCGCCGCCGTCGTCGGTCACGAAGACCTCGCCGTGCTCGAACGGGTTCATGGTGCCCGGGTCAACGTTGATGTACGGATCGAGCTTCTGCATCGTCACGCGCAGACCGCGCATCTTCAGCAGTCGACCGAGAGAGGAGGCGGTGAGTCCCTTGCCGAGGGAGCTTGCAACGCCCCCTGTCACGAATATGTGCTTCGGCATCGACTCTCCCGTCGGGTCACATCACCAACGGGCCTTCACTCTACCCCACGGCGTCAGAACCACGTGCGTTGCCCTTGGCCGCCTTTCGGGCCTTCGCCGGGGCGGACAGTCGCTCCATGAGGTCCCTGGCGTGTGCAGTGGCTGACTCATCGGCAACGCCACCGGAGATCATCCTCGCGATCTCCCCGACACGTTCGTCGTCGTGCAGTCGGCGCACCGAGGCGAACGTGGATCCTGACCGCACGGTTTTCTCGACTGACACCTGGGTGTGGGCACTGGCCGCAACCTGGGGCAGGTGCGAGACGGCTAGCACCTGGTGGCGGCGGCCGAGTTCCCTCAAGGAAGAGGCCACCGCAACCGCAGCCGAACCACCGATGCCGGCATCCACCTCATCGAACACCATGGTGCCCTGATCGTCGGACAGTACGAGGCGCAGCGCGAGCATCGTGCGCGCCAGCTCCCCGCCACTGGCCACCTTCGCGAGCGGCAGAGGGTCGGTGCCGGGGTTCGTCGAGAGAAGAAAAGTGACTGCCTCACCCGCCGGATCGCTCTCGCGGTCCCCCACCGAGACCACCAGGGTCGCATGAGGCAGGGCGAGCCCCCGCAGCACGAGACCCACGGCATCGGCCAGGGACTGTGCGGCACCGCGACGGGTCTCGCCCACCCCGACCTGGGCGGCATGCAGGGCCGCCATGGCTGCCTCTCGTTCCGTCGACAGTTCGGCCACCCGTGCGGCGTAGCCCTCCAGTTCCGCGAGCCGCTCCTCGGCCCTCGACCCGAAAGAAATCACCTCGGCGAGGCTGTCGCCGTACTTCCGGCACAGGTCGCGCAGCAGGTTCCGTCGCTCCCGCACCGCAGCCAGTCGCTCCGGGTTCTCTTCGGCCGCTTCGGCTGCCAGACGCAGCTCGCTCGCCACATCGGACACCTCGACCGACAGTGTCCCGAGACGGGATGACAGCGCCGACAGCCCAGGGTGGGGTGAGAGCAATCTCGCCGCCCGGGCCACCGCGTCGGCCCCACCGCCGTCACCTCCGACCAGTTCCGTCGCCGCCCACAGCACCTCACGGAACGTGGCCGCACCTGCCAGCATCTCCTCCTCGCGGGCGAGCACCGCATCCTCATCCTGCCCGACAACCACCGCACCGTTGATCTCGTCCACCTGGAACTGCAGCAGGTCGATCTCCCGCGCGCGGGACCTCTCGTCCCCGCCGAGCGCCGCAAGTGCCGCATCGACCTGGGTGACACGTTCGCGTGCGGCACGCAACGGTGCGAGGTCGACCCCCGCGTAACGGTCGAGAGCCCCGCGCTGGGCGGCAGCGGGGAGACGTCTCTGGTGCGAATGCTGACCGTGCATGTCGACGAGGTCGGCGCCCGTCTCGGCGAGCTGGGTGACCGTGGCCATGCGGCCGTCGACATAGGCGCGCGAGCGACCCTCGCGTGCCACCACGCGGCACAACACGGTCTCGGACTCCGTTCCGTCGGCTGCGGCCGTGACGAACCGCGCCTCGACACGTGCCTCGTCGGCACCGGGGCGGACGACCGAGGCATCCGCCCGACCACCCACCACGAGAGCTATTGCCTCGACCAGCATCGTCTTGCCGGCCCCGGTCTCCCCCGTGACGACGGTGAACCCGGGCCCGAGAGTGAGCGAGGCGCGGTCGATCACCCCGAGGTTCTCGAGGGCGAGTTCGACGAGCATCAGCGGTCCGCCAGACCGAACTTCGACTTCAGAACCTGGTGGAAACGCATCTCCTCGAACCTCACGAACCTGGCGATGTCGCCTGAGGCATCGACCTCCACCACGTCACCCGGCCGCAATGTGTGGACGAGGTCACCATCGGCCGCCACGTGCACACCACGGTGGCCGAGCACCTCGATGCGGATCCGTTCCGCCGGGTCGAGAACGAGGGACCGGTCGAAGAGCATGTGTGGCGAGACCGGCGTGAGCAGCATTGCCCGGAGCCGGGGTGACACGATCGGTCCGCGAGCAGACATCGAGTACGCGGTCGAACCCGTGGGCGACGCCACGATGAGTCCGTCGGTCGCATACGTCGTGAAGTGGGCACCGTCGATGTCGACCGACAGTCGCGCCGTGTGGCCGGTCTCCTTCTTCTCCACCACCACCTCGTTCAGCGCCCTGTGCTCCCCCCGGTACGCGCCGCCGCTCCACGTCTGCAGACGCAGCATCATGCGGTCGTCATGACGCCAGCGACCCCCCTCGGCAGTGGTCAGGTACACCTCGAGTGCCTCCACCGCGAGGGCAGCCTCCACCGAGGCCAGATAACCCAACTGACCGACATTCACTCCGATGACAGGCACCGGTCTGCCCTCGAGGGCCCGCACCGAGCGCAGCATCGTGCCGTCGCCCCCGATGGAGACCAGCACGTCGACGTTGTCGAACGAGTCATCTGCCTCGACGGAACCTGCGCCCTCGAGGGATGCGAGGTCTGTGGACGGGGCGAGACAGACATGCCCGTGCCGGGAGCACCACTGGGCCACCGCCCTGCCGATGGCGACGGCATCCTCACGGAACCTGTGGATGCCGACACCGACCCGAGCCATGACCCCAACCCTACGGTCGCACAGGTCGTGACAGGTGAAGCAGGAACTCGGTGTTTCCGTCCTGGCCCTTCAGCGGAGACTCCATGGCACCGACAACCGCCCAGCCGAGCCTGCGCGCCTCGTTCTCCACCCTCTCGACCGCCGACGCGTGCAGTGTGGGGTCGCTGATCACCCCTCTTCCGCGGGAGGCGTCCACACGTCCGACCTCGAACTGGGGTTTCACCAGGAGCAGCATCTCCGCCTCGGGGAACCCTTCCTCGGGTCTAACGAGTCCGGACAGTGCCGGCAGAACCGTCGTGAGGGAGATGAACGACAGGTCGGCCACCACCAACGACACGGGGAAAGGAAGGGCGCCGGCCTCCATGTCACGCACGTTTGTCTGTTCGCTCGACACCACGCGCGTGTCCGACGAGATTCTCTCGTGGAGCTGGTTCCGGCCGACGTCGACGGCGAAAACACGGGACACTCCGTGCGACAGCAGGCAGTCGGTGAAGCCTCCCGTGGACGCGCCCGCGTCCATCACGGACCTGCCCTCCACGCGGACACCGAAATGCGCGATGCCTCCCTCGAGTTTCTCCCCGCCCCTGCTCACGAAACGCCGGGGCCGGAGAATCTCGATCGGCTCGGAGTCCGACACGAGCCGCGAGGCCTTCTCGGCGATCACGCCGCCGACCGTCACCTGGTGCTCCTCGATGAGACGGCAGGCCTCGGTGCGGCTGGTCACGAGACCGCGTTTCACCATGGCCGCATCAAGACGCACCCGCACCCGGGCGAGGCTAGCGATGGTCAACCGAGCAGTACATCGACGAGAGCAGCGAGGTCTCGTGCCACCAGGCTCCCCTCGGGGGTCTCGGCAGCCTCGCCCACGCCGCTCAGCACGAAGCCGAACCTGCATCCGAGCTCGCGGGCAAGGTGTCCGTCGGTGGCCACCTTGTCACCGATCACCACCGTTCGCGAGGCGGGTGTACCGCCGAGTCGGTTCCGCACAAGATCGACCATGGGGCCATGGGGCTTGCCGGTCACGAGCGGCTCCACCCCCGCTGCCACAGCGATTGCGGCGAGCACCGCTCCTCCGCCGGGAGTCGGTCCGTCGGGAGTGGGGTACGAGTTGTCCGCGTTGCTCGCGACGAGCCGTGCCCCGTTGCGCACTGCCCTCATGCAGTCAGACAGAACCTGGTAGTCGAACTGCCGGTACAGACCGACGACCACTGCGTCGTAAGTCTCCGTCGTGCCGGGAACCTCGTGCGCAAGTGAAACCCTGCAGTCCCTCTTCTCCAGTTCCTCCCGCAGGCCGTCACCGCCGCACAGGAGCACGGTGGCCCCGCGGTCCACTGCCCCCGCGGCCGCCATTGCCGATGTCAGCACGCGGCCGCCTGCCTCGATCCCCAGTCGGGCCAGGTGGGACTCCACCTCGCCGACCGTCGTGAACGAGGCGTTCGTCACGAAGAGAATGTCGGCCCCGGCCCCTCGCAGGCGGTTGAGCGCATCGGACGCCCCGGGAATCTCGCGGTGAGCGAGCCACACGACCCCGTCGAGGTCGCACACGACGGCACGAGGGGGCAACGTTTGGCTCACGGAGGACAATCCTGCCACCCTGTCGGACGTGCCGCGTTTCGAACCTTTCCGTGCCCACCGGTTTCCCGTCGTGTCACCGGACGACATGTCGTCGCTTGTTGCCCCGCCGTACGACGTGATGGACGTCCCCGAACGTGACTCGTACGCAGACCGGGACCCTCACAACATCGTTCACGTGGACTACCCCGTCGACCGTGACGGGGAGGGCCGGTACGTCGCGGCCGGTGCCCTGTTGCGCGCCTGGGTGGACTCCGGTGCAGTCCGCTTGGACGACGTTCCGTCCTTCTCGCTGTACCGCATGACCTTCACCGACGACACGGGACGTGAACGACGCACAGTGGGTGTGGTGGGTGCTCTCGAGGTGGTGGACGAGGGTTCCCCGGGCGTCAGGGCGCACGAGCGCACGACTCCGAAGGCCAAGACGGACCGGCTGGATCTCACCCGCGCCACACGGGCCAACCTCAGCCCGGTGTGGGGTCTGTCCCTGACCGCCGGTCTCACAGCCCTGCTCCGGGAGCCAGGTCGTCTCGCGGCGCGCGTGACAACGGCCGACGGTGTGACGCACAGCCTCGAAGTGGTCGACGATCCGGCACGCGTGCGCCGGATCGCCGATGCGGTGGCCTCGACACAGGTGCTGATCGCGGACGGCCATCACCGGTATGCCATCAGCCGCAGCTACCGCGACGAACAGCGTCAGCTGCGCGATGACCCCCCGAGCGAACTGACGATGACCCTCGTGCAGGAACTCGTGGAGGACCAGCTCAGCATCGCGGCAATCCACCGGCTCGTGACGGGTCACGACACCGCAGCAGTGCTCGAGCAGGTCAGTGAGTTCTACGACGCATCCCCCGCGGGGCCCGTGTCACGGGCGACGCTCTCGGCAATGGGTACCAAGGGGGCCATCTGTCTCGTCGGTGCCGACGGCAGCGGCACGTACCTCGTGCCGCGGCCGGGGGCTCTCGACCACATCAGGAACCTCGACAGCGCCCGGCTCGAGCACGCCCTTGGGGAACTCATCTCATCGGTGACGTACCAGCACGGTGTGGACGAGGTCCTCGCAAAACTGAACTCGGGCGAGGCCGACTGTGCGGTGATGATCAAGCCCGTGTCACTCGAGGAGATCCGCCGCACCGCGGAGACCGGCGAACTCATGCCCCCGAAGTCCACGTTCTTCACGCCCAAGCCCCTCACCGGCATGGTGTGGAGGCCTCTGGACGCCTGAGCCTCAGGTGATTGATGCAGCGTAGATGCCGGCAATCGACTGGTCGAGCGTCCGGTCGAACTCTGCGTCACTCTGCTTCGCCGACAGACCCTCGGTGAGTGCCCGCGAGAAGCTGGCAATCATGCCGTTGTTCCGGGCGAGTTTCGCGTTCGCATCCTCGCGTGTGTAACCGCCGGACAGTGCAACAACGCGCACAACCCGCGGGTGCGAGACGAACTCGGAGTAGAAGTTGTCGACGGACGGAATCGTGAGCTTCAGCATCACGTTCTGGTCGGGACCGAGAGAATCAAGTCCGGCACGCACCGCGTCGCGCAGGATCATCTCCGCCTCTGCCTTGTCGTGAATGTTGATGTCGACCTCGGGTTCGATGATCGGCACGAGCCCGTGACCGATGATCTGCCGGGCCACGTCGAACTGCTGGTGCACGACGGCACCGACCCCGGACGCATCGGCCGCCTTGATGACCGAGCGCATCTTCGTGCCGAAGATGCCCAGCTTCACCGCCCGGGCGCAGAGTGCGTCGAGGTCCGGCATCGGCTTCATGACCTGCACCCCGTCCTTCTCGTCGGCCAATCCCTTGTCGACCTTCAGGAACGGGACGACCTGCTTTTTCGACCAGAGGTACACGGCCGTCCCGACACCATCGACGTCACGGTCCATGGTTCCCTCGAAGAGGATCGCACCGAGAACCTTGTCCCCACCGAAGGACGGGCTCTTCATCATGCGGCACCGCATCGCGTGCATGAGGTCGAACATCTGGTCCTCGCCGGAGTACTCGGACTCCTCGACGCCGTAGAGACGGAGGGCCTTCGGTGTGCTGCCGCCGCTCTGGTCGAGGGCCGCGATGAACCCCTTGCCGCTGCGCATTCTCTCGAGTTGTTCGGCGTTCATGAATCCCCGATTGTCCGTGGCCCGTGTCTGTCTGCCGCCGCGAGGCGCGGCCATCCCCCCGAGATTACCCAGTGACACTCACACCCCCGCGAGATGTCCCGCCGCTTCCTCCAGCACACGGGACAACTGTGATGGCCGACGCAACACCGTGACGGACTCCGCCCTGACGTCGGTACGCGCCGTGAAGCCTGACCCTGCCGGGAAGAATCGCTTCTCCACCCTTCCGAGCACGGCCACGCGGGTGTCAGCCCTGATGTTGATCTCGCGCGCGACCGTCACGGGCACGACGGTGCGGTCGCCGCCGGTTCTGCACACAACGTCGAATGACGTGTACGTTCGACCGCCAGTCGCCTCCGTGACGACTGCATCCTTCGTCACGGTTCCCACCACCACCGCGAGGTTGAGGTCCTGCGGTGTGCCTTTCCTGGAGCCTGCCTGTGTGTCTCGAGTCATGGTGTGACCTCCTGGATCCACCATGTGTGCAGTCATCCCCCGAGGGAAGCCAACCTCTCGGCCACATCGGCGAAACCCGCGTCGTGGTCGTACACACGCATGAAGAAACGCCTCGCCTCGATGACATTCCCCGCCCTGTCGTGCAGGTCACCGATCATGTACCACTGACGGAGGTGGAACTCAGCAGGCTTCGGGACGTCCTGGGACTGTCGCGCCATCAGTTCGAGCGCCTGGGGCAGCATCCCCCGGTCGGCGAACGAGCCTGCCATCACGATCCTCGTCTCCGCCATGATCTCCTGGGCAGGTGACGCTTCCGAGACCTCCCGCCACAGTTCCTCGACACGTTCATGGTTCCCGAGTGCCCTGTGGCAATCGGCGAGCGGTGCATGGTTGAAGACCCACGTCGGCTTCAGACGCAGGGCGATCTCAAGTTCCTCGGAGGCCTTCTTCCACTGGCCCCCGCGGTACAGACAGAGCCCGAGCATGTCGTGGACGTCGAACACATCGCCGTATTCCTTCGCCATCGGCGTCAGGATCTTGCGGGCCTCGTCGTAGCGGAAGGACTCGAAGGCCGCTAGGGCAGCTTCGTACCTGCGCACGGCACGCGTGGCCACCTTGTTCCCGAGGACGTGGTCGAACTCCTCCACCACTGATTTGAGTGCGCGTACCTCACGGCGACGGCCGGTCCCGGGCGATCGAACGCGCTGCGCGCGCGGTCGACGACCGCCCGATGTCGGGCCCTCATCAACCCACACTTCGTCGCGTCGAACCGGCGGTTCCGACGGCTCGAAGCGCCTGCGGCCACCCGTGCGCTCACGCACCTCGTCGGACCTCCGCTGCGCAGCCGTGCGCGGTCTTCCGTCATCTTCGAACCTCTGGCGCGGCCTGTCACCGTCGACGCGGCGCGGACCCCTCGGACGGTCGCCATCGTCGCGGCGCGGACCTCTCGGACGGTCGCCGTCCTGGAACCTCCGGCGCGGCCTGTCACCGTCGTCGCGGCGCGGACCCCTCGGACGGTCGCCATCCTCGCGCCCCGGACCCCTCGGACGGACGCCGTCCAGGAACCTCCGGCGCGGCCTGTCACCGTCGTCGCGGCGCGGACCTCTCGGACGGTCACCGTCGTCGCGCCGCGGGCGCCTCGGCCTGTCCTCACCCTCGGCCCTCGGTCCCCTTCTCGGGCGATCGTCGTCTTCGCGGTCGCGCCGTGGGCGCTCGTCACCGTCTGCACGGGGCCGCCTCGGACGGCCCCCGGATCCGGTGTTTCCCGCACTTCCGGAGCCTGAACGCCGACCCCCGCCGGCTCCGCCGTTGCCACGCGGACGCGCACCTCGACCCGAGGAAGAGTTGCCACGGCGCTCAGACATAGATAGTCGAGTCTACGGAGCGATGACATTTCGCATCCACGATGCATGTTGTGCGCGAATCCATCCCGGGAACGAGAAAGGGCCCCGCACCACAATCGGTACGGGACCCTTTCATCGAGTAAATCCGGCGGCGTCCTACTCTCCCAGGGGGTCTACCCCCAAGTACCATCGGCGCTGACTGTCTTAACTTCCGTGTTCGGAATGGGAACGGGTGTGACCCAGTCGCTATGGCCACCGGAAACTTGTTGTCTCTGAGGATCAAAATGACCCCTCAAGGACTCCAGAGCAAGCACGAGCACGATTCAACCAAGCCCTCGGGCGATTAGTACCGGTCAGCTACGAGCGTTACCGCTCTTGCACTTCCGGCCTATCAACGTGGTGGTCTAGCCACGGCCCTTACCAGGTTGACCCTGTGAGAGTCCTCATCTTTGAACGGGTTTCCCACTTAGATGCTTTCAGCGGTTATCCCTTCCGGAGGTGGCCAATCAGCCGTGCCCTTGGCAGGACAACTGACACACCAGAGCTCCGTCCATCCCGGTCCTCTCGTACTAGGGATAGCTTTCATCAAGACTCTTCCGGCTGCGGAGGATAGGGACCGAACTGTCTCACGACGTTCTGAACCCA
>JBJTBF010000023.1:0-37937 GCA_046091145.1 Acidimicrobiales bacterium
GGCCTTCCGGCGCGACCACCAGCGCCTCGTGGATTCCTGGCTGCCGTGGTTCGAATCCGAAGCGGCAGATGACCCCGGCCTGCGCTTCTACGAGGTCCCCACGATTGCCCGAATCTGGGCGCCGGCCCGTCGGTTCATCGACGGTGGCATGGCTGCCGCCATCAGGGTGCCGGCAGTGCTGCAGCGCACTTTCACCGTGTACGGGGACGTCTCGCGGGTCACCGGCCCCCTCGGCCTGCGTGACACCTCGACCGTTGCGGTCGTGTTCGTCGACGGCGAGGGCCAGGTGCGGTGGAAAGGCAGGGGCGGACTCTCCGCCGAGTCGGCCACCGGTCTGCACGACGCACTCGAGGCGCACCGCACACTCTGAGACGGGCAGACACAGGCCCCTCGAGACAACTGGAGCGGACGACGGGATTCGAACCCGCGACCCTCACCTTGGCAAGGTGATGCTCTACCAACTGAGCCACGTCCGCGTAAAACAAGGATTCTAGCGAGGCTCACCCCGGCCGCAACGGGGTCACATTTCCTCCCGCAGGGCGGCAGCCCCGGCCGGAGTGGGCTGTTCCCGCACCAGGAGAACGAGAGAGACGATCACGATCGCGGCGCCCACCAGCTGCACCGCCGTCAGGGCCTGGTCGAACACGATCCACGCGAGCGAGGTCGACAGCACGGGGCTGAGCAGGCCCAGCACCGAGGCCAGCGCGACCCCCACGTGGCTCTGCGACCACGTCATCAGACCGTGGCCCACGATGCCCGGGCCCACCGCCATGCCGAGCGCAAGCAACCAGTCGCGACCCGTCATCTGCCCGAGATCGTTCGAGGCGATGAGCCCGAAGGGAATCACCACCACGGATGCCCAGATGAAGATCGCGGCGAGGAACGACCAGCTGTCGACCCCCTCGAGTCGCTGTTTCTTCGCGATGAGGAAGTACCCCGTCCAGATGACCACGTTGGCAGCGGCCATGAGATCACCGCTCACGTGTGCACCGCTGGTGGACGCAGCAGCGAGCACCACGGTGAGCACACCGCCGAGCGACGTCGCCCCGTACACGAGCTGGCGCGGGGTCATGCGTTCGCCGAACAGACGGCCGGCAACAAGCAGCACGAGCACCGGCTGCAGGTTGCTCATGAGGGTGGCGTTCGCGATCGACGTCATCTTGATGGAGGCGAACCCGGTGATGAACGACAGCGAGAAGAGGATGCCCGGCAGCGCGGTTGACCTCATCAACTTCCGGCTCAGGCCGTCGCCCAGCAGATAGGCCATTCCCACCATCAACGGCACGCCCACCACCATGCGGGCGAACACGATCGACGGCGTGCCCACCGACATCGACTTGTTGAGGATGGGGCCGATGCCCCACGCGCACACCGCGGTCACCGCGGCGATCACATGGATGTCGTCGCGCCGGCCGAGACGGGTGCGGGCCACCTGGCCGGCGGGGGTGCTCACTTCTTCGGGTTCAGGTCGATGCGCAGTGTCAGCACGCCCTCCTCGAGGGTGGCGGTGGCATCCCCGATGATGGCGAAGTCACGGAAGTCGGACTCCGCCTGCGCGATGAACAACTGGCGTTCCTCGCCCGCCACCGGCGGGAGAGGCCGCCTGCGCACCGCGGCCGCACGGTCGCGGAAACGGGCGATCATCTCGTCGGGGTCGAAACCTGCCATGTGTCTCTCCTGTCGTGTCGTGCCCGCTCAGCGGGCGGGTTCGTCGTTCTGTGCGGCCCGGCTCAGCAGCGGGTCGATCACCTGCGGCACCACCGAAGGTGCGTCGACGACATCGACTGCATCGTCGGTGTGGTCGACGGTGTCCCTGGACGGACGCTCCATCTCGGCCGGCTCATGGTCGAGAACAGGAGGCGCCACGATCTCGGCGGGGTGGTCGGCGTCGGAAGGGCGCACTTCGTTCAGGATGGCCGTGCGGCCTTCTTGGTCGGCACGCGCGAACCGACGGTCGCCCATCACCTCGAGCGGGGCGAGCACCGCGGGGTCCTCGCCGGCGGACCGCCAGAAACGCAGTGTGACCGCGAAGAGGGCAACCCCCAGCAGCACCATGCCGAGTGCCACGGCGTTCACCGTGACATCGGTGGCGAGCAACGACATCGAACGCATCGCTCCTAGTCTCTCATGCGGCCCGCCGCAACGATGGCCACGGACACCGAAGGAGGACGGACGGTGCTGAATGCGTTCACCTCGCTGCTGTTCGTCGGCCTGCTCATGGTCCTGGTGTGGCTCGGCCGGCGTCACGAACCCCACTGGGTCGACCGCGACGGGGGACGCTTCATCAGCAGGGCCCGCCTGCTCGATGAACGCGGCGGCAGACCGGGGCGCTGGCAACCGGTTCGGGGCGGTGTGGGCCGGAGTGCTCTCGTGCTGCAGCCCGGCTTCACCGGGTCACGCGCGATCGCCGGCTCCTACACGGTGCTCGGCCGCGCCGCCGACGACCACCGCGGGCATGTGCTGTACACGTTGCAGGGCGAGCGTCTGGCCTTGCTGCGCATCCCCCGCTCGAGCCCGCTCGTGACGCGGCTCGATGCGATGTCGTCTCAGCAGACCTGAGCGAGGAACGCCTCGATCTGCTCCCCCACCGGGAGCGTGGCGATGAGGAAGCCGTCGTGGCCCTCGTCGCTCTCGACCTCCACGTAGCGGTTCCGCGGGTCACCGTTCGTGATGAGCGAGTGGATCGTCTGCTGTTGGTACGCCGGGTACAGGATGTCGCTGCTGATGCCGAGCGTCAGCGCGGGCGCCGTGATGCGCGACATCGCCCGTGCGGTGCCGCCGCGGCCGCGGCCGACGTCGTGGAGGTCCATCGCCTTCGCGACGTAGAGATAGCTGTTCGCGTCGAAGCGCCGCACGAGACGCTCGCCGTGGTGGTCGAGGTAGCCCTCCACCTCGAAGCGCGAGAGCAGGTGCAGACCGTCCTCGTGGAAGTCCTCCTTGCGCAGTCGCCGGCCGAACTTCTCGCTGAACTTGTTGTCGGTACGGAACGTGACCTGGGCGATCATGCGCGCCACGGCGAGACCGTGCCACGGGCCACCATCCGGTTCGGCGTCGTAGTAGTCGCCGTCGTTCCACTTCGGGTCCATCAACAGTGCACGACGGCCGATCGAGCCCCATGCGATCTGCTGGGCACTTGCCTCCGCGCACGTGGCCACGGGCACGATCGAGGCCACGCGATCGGGGAACATGATCGCCCACTCGAGCACCTGCATTCCCCCCATCGAGCCGCCCACCACCGAGGCCCACCTGTGCACCCCGAGCGCATCGGCGAGCGAGGCCTGTGCACGTACCATGTCGCGGATCGTCACCACGGGGAACCGCAGTGCGTACGGCCTGCCGTCCTGCGGGTGCGGCGATGCCGGCCCGGTGCTGCCCTGGCAGCCGCCCAGCACGTTCGCGCACACCACGAAGAACCGGTCGGTGTCGATGGCACGGCCGGGCCCGACGATGCCCTCCCACCAGCCGGGCGTGGGATGTCCCGCGCCTGCAGGCCCGCTGACGTGGCTGTCGCCCGTCCAGGCGTGGCACACCAGAACGGCGTTCGATGCATCGGCATTCAGCGTTCCCCACGTCTCGTAGGCCACGCTCACGTCGGCGAGACGGCCGCCTCCCTCGAGGATGAAGGGGCGGGTCCCGGCGAACGAGTGGAACTTCCGGTTGCCGGGTGGGTCGCCGGGAAGCCATGCGCCCGTGGCGGGGAACGGCGCGAACGAATGGTGCGTCGGCTGCATGGTGTCCCCTTCCTCGTCAGTACGACGTGCGCGTGTTCCGTTCGCACCGGGGAGGGACAGCCTGTTGCCCCTTGCGGGACCACATCCCCCACTCTCATGGGGAGGCACCGTGCGGACTGAACCCCGGTTGCCGGACCTGTCGGTCTCTCTTAATGCGTTGGGTGCAGGTTAGCGGCCGTCGGTGCCGTCGGCGAGGTGCTTTTGCAGACCGACCAGTTCGGTGAACCCGTCGAAGGAGGTCATGGTGCCGAGCACGTCCCGCATGGTGCCCTCCCGGCGCAGGTGCGCGTACGCATCCCCCAGGGCCCTGGCGGCGGACAGAAGTCCCGACAGGGGCGACACGACCAGGCGGAATCCGAGGTCGCTGAGCTCGGCCGGTGTGAGCAGCGGGGTCTTGCCCTTCTCCACCATGTTGGCGACCAGCACCGTTCCCGTGACCTCGGATGCGATGCGCTCGAGGTCGGCCACCGACCGCGGCGCCTCCACGAAGACCGCGTCGACGCCGAGGTCGCGCGCCATCTTCGCCCGGTCGATCGCCTCGTCGAGGGACACCACTGCGAGCGAGTCTGTGCGTGCCGTGAGGTGCAGGTCACCGCGCGTTCGGATCGCAGTGCGCAGACGGGCGAGCCATTCGTCGCGACCCACCACGCGCTTGTCCTCCATGTGCCCGCAGCGCTTCGGCCACTCCTGGTCCTCGAGGAACATGCCGGCGGCACCTGCGTCCTCCCACAGCTCCACCGTGCGCTCGACACCGGCTTCGTCGCCGTAGCCGGTGTCGGCATCCACCACCACGCGCACCTGCGGCACGGAGGCACACACACGACGCGCCGCATCGGCCATCTCGGCCTGCCCGATGATGCCGATGTCGGGTTCACCGAGCAGGGTGCCGCTGAGCGCGAAACCCGAGAGGAACACGGTGTCGAAACCGGCCTGCTCGGCGAGAAGGGCCGACAGGGGGTCCCACACACCCGGCATGAGAACGGAACCACCGGCCGCGAGACCGGTGCGCAACGACCCTGCGTGCGTCACTTCACCCCGAGCTCGTCCATTGCGTGCTGCTTCAGACGCTTGTAGTCCACCTTGCCGTTCGGCGCACGACCGATGGTGGGCACCACCACCAGGTTCCGCGGTGCCTTGTACGCGGCGATTCTCGACTTCACGTGGTCGCTGAGGTCGGCGAGCGTCGGTGACGATCCCGGCTCGGCCTCGACCACGGCACAGATTGTCTCGCCGAAACGCGTGTCGGGGATGCCCACCGCCACTGCGTCACGCACCGAGGGGTGCGTCTTCAGGCACTCCTCCACCTCCTCGGGGAACACCTTCTCGCCACCGGTGTTGATGCACACCGAGCCGCGACCGAGGAGAGTGAGAGTGCCGTCCTCGTTCACCTCGGCCCAGTCGCCCGGCACCGTCCAGCGCTGGCCCTCGAAGATGCGGAACGTCGCCTCGGATTTCACTGGGTCCTTGTAGTAGCCGACCGGGATCGCACCGCCGACGGCGACGAGACCACGCTCACCGCTGCCGGGCTGCACCCTGCGGCCGTCCTCGGTGAACACCGCACACTTCGGCCCGAGCTGGAACTTCGCCGTGGTGGGTGCAGCACCCTTCACGGCCACCGATGCGCCCATGCCGACCGCCTCGGAGGAGCCGAAGCTGTCGGTGATCGCCATCTGCGGGATGTGCTCGAGCAGTCCGTTCTTGTTCTCCTGGCTCCACATGACGCCCGAGGATCCCATCTGGCCGACACTCGAGAGGTCCCAGCGGCCGGGGTTCACGTTCAGTGTCTCCAGCATCGGGCCGGCGAACGCCTGGCCCACAATGACGATCACGTTCACCTTCTCGCGCTCCACGATGCCGAACAGCTCTGCCGGGTCGAAGCTGCGGTTCGGGTTCGTCACGATCGCACCGGCCGTGGCGAGGGTGATGAACGAGGAGAACAGGCCTGTTCCGTGCATCAGCGGGCACGCCACATAGGTGCGGACCGCGTTCCAGTCGGCGTCCACGCGCTGCACCAGTTCGTCGACGGATGCACCGGGCGCCACCCCGAACAGGGCGTTCGCGCCGAACCCGAGCACCTCGAAGAGGTCCTCCTGGCGCCACATCACGCCCTTCGGCATGCCGGTGGTGCCGCCGGTGTAGAGGAACAGCATGTCGTCACCCGACAGCGGCTTCGCCGGGGTGACGTCGGGGACACCGCGCGACACGACCGTGGCGTAGTCCACGGCCCATGCGGGCACCCCGGAATTCTCCGCGTCGGCGACCATGTACCAGCGCTTCACGAGCGGGAGTCGGTCGCGCACCTTCTCGATGAGGTCCACGAACGAACCATGGAAGATGACCGCCTCGGCGTCGGCGTTGTCGAACAGGTAGTGCACCTCGTCGGGGCCGTAGCGGTAGTTGACGTTGAACGGCACGAATCCGCCGAGCCATGACCCGAACGTGCCCTCGAGGTACTCCGGGCAGTTGTAGAGATAATGCGCGACCTTCGCCTGGTGGCTGAGGCCGGCCGCCACCATGTCGGCCGCCAGAGCGTTCGACCGGGAGTGGAACTGACCCCAGGTGTACCTGGTGTCGCCGAAGACCTGTGCGAGACGGTCGGGGTCACGCTGTGCGATCCCCCTGAACAGAAGCCCGTAGTTCCACACAGTCATCGAAACTCCCCCTCACACGAGACGCCGTGGCCACGAACGGTAGCAACCGTTCGCTCCTGGGCTCCGAGCGGGTTGCACCCCGCGCGGCACGTGGATAGGTTCGGTTCTTTCCGGCGGGCGGAGACCGCTGACCACCACGGGGTCTTCCCGCGGCTGTCCTACAGCTGCGCGAGGGCCCCGTTCTCTATTCCCTGCAGGGCGTGACGGGCCGCCATGGCCACGAACATCTCATCGCCGCGCTCCGTGCGCCCCACGATCTGTGATGCCACCACCGCCATCACCGCTCCGCTGATGGCCTCACGCCGGTAGTGCGACTCCACCCATGCACGGTCGGGGTGCACGCCGTAGCGCGCGAGGCCGGCAACGTACCGGTCGACGAGGTCCCACTCGTGCCGGCGGCGCTCACCGGGCAACAGCCCGGCACCGATGAAATAGGCGAGGTCGGCAATCCCGTTGCCGTGTCCCGGCGTCTGCCAGTCGACGACCGCACACGACAGGGTGCCGGTGCGGTCGAAGAGGATGTTGTCAAGGCGGTAGTCGCCGTGCGTCACACACATCGGCTCTCCCTTGGCCTCGACATACGGGATGATCGCCTGCGCCATCTCCTCGAGGAAGGCCATCCCGCGTCCGTCGGTCTCCTCCTGCACCCGCTCGCCGAGCGCGGCGGCGAAGCCAGGGAACATCATCGACACGATCAAGTTCAGCTGTTCCCCGTCTGCCGGCGAGGTGCGCCGCTGCAGCCAGTCGACCCCGAACAGGGTGTCGTCGTTCCAGCGCGGGCCGTGCAGACGGGCGAGTTCGTCGACCGCCACCTGCGCCTCCCCCAGCGTGCACCCGTCGATCTGGTCGCCCTGCTCCGCCGGTGCCATGTCCTCCATCACGAGCACGAAGTCACCCGTGGTCTCGTTCCAGTCGGCGTAGTGACAGCGCGGCACCCTGATGTCGACGGTCGGCTGGACCTCCCTGTAGAACTTCACCTCACGCTCGTAGTTGCGCAGTGCCATGCCGGTGGCACGGCTGGTGTCGTCGGGCGAGGCCAGCTTCACCACCAGCGTGCGCGGCACAGACGCCGACGGGTCGGCCGCGGTCACAACGAACCGGAGGTTCATCCCCACCTGGCCGGAGCCGATCCGCTGCGGTTCACTGACCGTCACCTCTGTGCCGAGCACCTCGCTGAGGAAGGCCGCGTCGATGTTGCCTGCCACCCACTCCCTGCGCATCACGGAGCCGACGGTACTCCGTGGCCGGCACCGACCTAGCCTTGACCCGTGCTCCGTGGTCTGCTGCGTCCCCGCTGGATCGGTGTGCACATGGGGGTCGCCCTGTTGGTCGCACTCATGGTCAACCTCGGGCTCTGGCAGCTCGACCGCCTGCAGCAGAAGCGGGACTTCAACGAACTCGTCACGGTCCGCTCGGAGAAACCGGTGCAGGAACTGGCGCGCGTCGTGCCGGACCTCAAGGCAGGCACGGCCGAATGGCTGCGCGTGTCCATCGTCGGCACATACGACCCTGCCCGCGCGGTGAGAGTGGTCAACCGGAGCCAGAACGGCACCGCCGGATACAACGAGGTGGTTCCGCTGCGCACCGAGGAGTTCGGCTGGGTCATCGTGAACCGCGGGTTCGTGCCCCTGTCGGGCGCCGTCCCCGCACCGGCCCCCACCGACCGGGTGGGAGTGGTCGGCTGGCTGCGTGCGTCCCAGAAGCGCGGCACCCTCGGCTCCGTGGACTCCACCGACACCGCGAACCGCGACTTCCAGCGCTTCGACATCCCGCTCATGGCGAGGCAGTTCGACGGGGATGTCTTCCCGATGTGGCTGCAGATGTTCGAGGAGTCGCCCACGACGATCACGTCATGGCCTGCGCCGGTCCCGTTCCCCGAGCTCGACGAGGGTCCGCACCAGTCGTACGCATTCCAGTGGTTCTTCTTCTCCACTGTGGCCGCGGCAGCGTGGGTGGTGGTGGTGCGCCGCAAGTGGCGCGCCGGGACAGTCAGCGGCCCTGTGTCTCCAGCGTGAACATGCGCCTGAACTGTTCCACCACGTTCGGGCTGCTGTGCGAGGGGTCGAGCGCCCGGTACACGGTGTCCACGTTCACCGCGATGCGGCCGAACTCGCCCCACTGCGAGTAGCCGTTCAGCGCGATGTCGCGTGCCGCATCCCATGCGTCCATGCCGCCGTGGAACCTCTCGGTGGCCTCGTCACGCACGAACACGAGATAGTCACGCACCTGTGACACGCCAGCCTTGTCGGTGACCGGCCCGTGACCGGGCACCACGGTGTCGATGTCAGCGTCCAGCATCAGGTCGCACGCGGCGATCCAGTTGTCGAGCGGCCCGGCCCAGACGATCGGGGTGCCGCCGATGAAGAGGATGTCGCCCGTGAACACGGTGCGCACGTCGGGAACGAACACGATCGCATCTCCTGCGGTGTGGGCAGGGCCGACCTCCACCAGCTCCACCGTGCGGCCACCGACATCCACCGTGTGGCGACCTGTGAATGTGGTGTCCGGATAGGCCATGTCGATGCCGTCGAACTCGAACTCGCCGAAGAAATGCCGGAACAGCTCGCCCACCTCACCGGGTGCGCGGTTCAGGCCGGCCAGCATCGCCGGCGGCACCTCGCGCATCTCGTGCGCTGCCGCCTCGGTGGCCACGATCGTGGCCCCCTTCACGAGCGAGTTGCCGTAGCAATGGTCGCCGTTCGCATGCGTGTTCACCACGGTGCCGATGGGTGCCCCGGCAGTCACTCCCGTCATTGCATCCAGCATGCGCCGGGTGATCCGCAGGTCGAAGAGGGTGTCCACCAGGAGGGACGCTCCGTCACCCACGACGAGACCGGCGTTCGACCAGCCCCACCCACCGTCCGGTTGCAGCCACGCATGCGTTCCGTCGGCGACCTCGTGCAGCCCGAGCGTGTAGTTCATGAGAGTGCCTCCCCCAGCGCCAGTGCCGTGCGCCTCGCCACGATTGTGACAGACGCGGCGGGTGTCTCCCGCGGGACACCGGGCAGCACCGATGCATCGGCCACGGTGACGTTGTCGAAGCCGTGCAGACGGCCGTTGCCGTCCACGGCGCCTGCGCATGATGCGGCCGGGTGCGACACCGGGTGCACCCCCGACACCTCCCGCACCCCCAGCCCCGCGCGGTTGACCAGCACCGATGTCTGCTCCACGAGGCGGGCCATGGCCGCACGGTCCCACGGGTCATCGAGAAGGGCGAAGTCGACCGAACGGTGCACCGCACCGCGTGAGCGGGGGTTCATGAGCGACACGGTCACCAGCCCGTGACCGACGTCCGCGGCATCGGCACGTTCGAAGCCCACCATCAGCCCGGCCGCGCCGTCGGTGTCGATGTCCAACACCGTGGTGGCGTCGAAGCGTCCGTGGTCCCCGTCCGGTCTCGACACGGTGAACGTGACCGTCGGATGGTTCGCCAGCCCCTCACCCACTGCGCCGCGGATGCCCGAGGCGCGCAGCAGTGCGGGTGTGCGCAGGGCACCACAGGTCACCACCACGTGCGAGCACGCGATCTCCTCGTTGTCGACCACCACCGCCGACACTGCCCGCGCACCGGTCACGAGTTGGTGCGCCGTGCCATGAATGATGCGCAGCCGGCCCTCTTCCTCGAGGTGCAGTGCGGCACGGGCAGGGTTCCAGCGGCCGTTGTTCCACCACAGACGCGACAGACGGCCCCCCACACCGAGCAGGGCCCGACCGACGGAGCCGGCCTCGTCGGCGCGGGCCTGACGGGTGAGCCCGGCCAGCCACGGCGGCTCGGCTCCCGAGAGGATCATTCCGTTCACGGCACTGCCCCCGCCGAGGGCCCTGGCCTGCGGGCACTCATCCCCCGGCCACAGCACATCGTCGGTCAAGCCGTCCATGAAACGCGGTGCGTCATCATCGGTGCGCGGGCCGGGCTCCACCATCACGAGCGGCGCGTCGCATGCCCCTGCGAGCGTGGCCGCCACCACCGACCCTGCGGTGCCTCCCCCCACGATCACCACGGGGAGCACGGCGTCACGCCCCTTTCAGGTGGGACGAGTCGTTGTAGCGCACGAGGCGCCACCTGGGCCCTGCCACGTGCACGACCTCGGTCATCGACGCGTTGGTCGTGTGCAGCTCGAACTTCCCGTTCACCGGCGCGTGCAGTGCGATGCGCATCGCAACATCGACCACGCCCCCGTGACAGGCCACCACGACGGTGCCGCCCTCGTTTGCCTCCACCGTGCGGCGCAGTGCGCCCTTGATGCGCTCGAAGAAGTCGGCCTTGGTCTCCCCGCCCGGGTAGGTGACGTCGTAGGGGTCGCCGTCCCAGTTTGGCTGGCCCCAACGCTTCACGAAGTCCTCGAACAGCATGCCGTCACAGTCGGGGCCGGGGTCATGCTCGCCCCAACCCGCGTCGACCTCCACGGGAAGGCTGCCGACCGCCGGCGAGAGGATGCGCGCAGTCTCGATCGCCCGCGGGTACGAACTGCTCCACAGTGCTGTCGCCAGGAACTCGGGCGAAGCAAGCAACCGGTCACGCAGCCGCTCCACCTGCAGCCGGCCGAGGTCCGTGAGCCCGGTGCAGGTACGGGGTCCCCCGATGAACCGGCCGGCGTTGGCGTGCGACTCACCGTGCCGCACGAGGATGATGCGCGTCTCCGTCACTTCCGTCAGGCGAGCTTCTCGACGAATGCCTCGAGCTGGCGGAGGTTGCGGCACTCGTACACACCGTCGGTGTGCGTGCCGTACTCCCCCACGATGGAGTCGCCCGTGTTCCAGTACGACTTCGGCTCGGGGTTCAGCCAGTAGACGTGTCGCGCCTTCTGGCGCATCTCCTTGATGATCCAGGCCTGCGACGCGTGGTAGTTGTTGCGCGCGTCGCCGAGCAGCATCACCGTGGACTTCGGGCCGATCTCGTTGCCCCACTTGTCCCAGAACACCTCGAATGCATGCCCGTAGTCGCTGTGGCCGTCCACCCAGATGACATCGGCCTCGGTGTTGATGCGGTGGATCGCCTCGGCGACGTCCTCTGTCTTCTTGAAGTACTCGGTGACCTCGTCGATGCCGTCGATGAACACGAAGGCGCGCACCTTGGAGAACTGGTTCGAGATCGCGTACACCAGCATCAGCGTGAAGCGCGCGAAGGCGGCCACCGAACCGGAGATGTCGGCCACCACGATGAGCTCGGGCTTGGCCGGCCGCGGGTACTTGAACTTGGGTTCCGCGGGCACGCCGCCGTAGGCGAGGCTGTGACGCACCGTGTTGCGGAAGTCAAGCGGGCCCTTGCGGCCGTGACGGCGCTTGCGCGCGAGCCGGGCGGCGAGCTTGCGCGTGAGCGGCTGAAGTGCCTTCTTCAGGTGCTGCATCTCGTCGCGGCTCGCGTGCATGAACTCGACGTCCTCGGGCAGGGGCTTGCGGAGGGTCTTGGCCATCGCCTCGGCGCCGCGGTCGGCCACCAGCCGCCTGCGGATCTCGGCCTCGACCTCCTGTTTGAACTTCTCGATGCGGTCCTGGAACTCGTCGCGCTCCAGGCGCTCCTCGAGGTTCGTGAGCTCGCCGCCCACCTGCTGACGGCTCGCATCCATCAGCTTGTCGAGCATGCCGTCGAGGTCGAGGTTCCGCAGCGTGCGGTACAGGTAGTAGGTGCCGCCCACGGGCCGGCCCGGCTCCATGCCGGCGAAGCGCTGCACGGCCTGCCGGGCGAGGGCCCGCATCATGCCCTGGTCACCGTTCATCAGCGCCTGCATGAGGATGTTCATGAGTTCCTCGGGCGTGAGACCGTCCATGGCACCGCCGCCCTTGCCGTCACCCTGGCCCTGCAGTTGCTGCATCTGGCGCATGAGGTCGGCCATGTCTCCCTCGGCACCGTCGGTGTCCGTGATGGCGTACTCGGGCCCGCGGAGGCTGAAGTACACCTCGAACACCGTCTCGAACGAGCGCCAGTGCGAGTGGTTCTTCACCAGGGTGGCACCGAGCGCGTACTTGAAGGCCTCGCGGTCCTCGAGCGGGATGTGCATGATCGCCTCCATCGCGTCGAGGTTCTCCGTGAGGCTGACCGGCAGGCCTGCGTTGCGGAGCTCCACGATGAAGCCGGAGAGGAGATCGAGCATGGGTGAGCGGCGACCTAGTCGGTCGAAAGTTCCTTCGCGGCCTTGGCAATGTCGGTCTGGTACTTCAGGAGCACGTGGAGGGTCTCCTTGGCCTGCTCGGCGTCGATGCTCTGGATGCCGAGCAGCACGAGCGTGCGGGCCCAGTCGAGTGTCTCGGACACCGACGGCGCCTTCTTCAGGTCGAGCTGGCGGATGCTGCGCACGATGCGCGCGATCTGGTCGGCAAGAGCGTCGGTGACACCCTCCACCTTCGCAAGCACAATCGCCTTCTCGCGGTCCATCTGCGGGTAGTCGACGTGCAGGAACAGGCAGCGGCGCTTGAGTGCCTCGGAAAGCTCGCGCGTGTTGTTGGAGGTGAGGAACACGAGGGGCACCTGTCGGGCCGTGATGGTGCCGAGCTCGGGGATCGACACCTGGTACTCGGAGAGGATCTCGAGGAGCAGCGCCTCGGTCTCCACCTCGACACGGTCGACCTCGTCGATGAGCAGCACCACGGGCTCCTCGGCGGTGATCGCCTCGAGCAGCGGTCGCGTCAGCAGGAACTCCTTGCCGAAGATGTCGTCATGTATCTCCGACCAGCCCTCCGAGCCCTTGTCGGCCTGGATGCGTAACAACTGCTTCTTGTAGTTCCACTCGTAGAGCGCCTTCGACTCATCCAGGCCCTCGTAGCACTGGAGACGTATGAGGCGTGCGCCCGTGACCTCCGCGATCGACTTCGCGAGCTGGGTCTTGCCGGTGCCGGCAGGCCCCTCCACGAGCACCGGCTTGCCGAGTCTGTCGGCGAGGAACGCGACACCCGCGATGCCCTCGTCGGCCAGGTAGTTCACCTTCTTCAGACCGTCGCGGACCTGCTGCACTGATTCGAAGCGTTCACCCATAACTTCCCCAACCTACTTGGGGTGCGATCGGCGCGGGGCATCGGAACGTCCCGCGGCACTCCGGCTCCTTTAGTCTCGTCACATGTTCAAGGACACCCTCGTGGTTGCCATCGGCACGGCCGTGTCGCGAGTCACGGGCCTGCTGAGGGTCGTGGTGTTCGGGGTCATCATCGGCCAGACGGCCCTCGCCGACGCGTTCGACGGCGCGAACAACTCCCCCAACGCAATCTACGAACTGCTGGTGGGTGGCCTGCTCTCGGCCAGCCTGGTGCCGCTCTTCACCCGTTACGCCGAGGACAACGACGAGGAGGCCAAGGACGCGGTGGTCTCCGCTTCCCTCGTGGTGCTGCTGCTGGCCACCGTGCTCGCGGTGCTTGCCGCACCAGTCATCTTCAGGCTCTTCTCGCTGCACCCGAGCCCGGCCGTGAACCCGGACACCTTCCGCCGCGCCGGCACGATGATGTCGCGCATCTTCCTCGTGCAGATCTTCTTCTACGGCCTCACCGCGATCTGCTCTGCACTGCTGAACTCACGGCGCCGCTTCTTCGCCGCTGCCTGGGCGCCTGCCCTCTCGAACGTGGTCACCATCACCCTGCTGATGCTGATCCCGTTCACCCGCGACGGGACGCCGAAGCTGCAGGACGTGTTCAACGACCCCACCTTCTTCTGGCTCTTCACCCTCTCCGCCACGGGCGGGGTGATGGCGATGGGGCTGGTGCTCATCCCCGCCATGAACCAGGCGGGCATCCCGTTCCGCTTCAGACCGAACTTCTCGCACCCTGCCGTGCGCACGATGGTCAGCCTCTCCACGTGGACGTTCGGCTTCGTCGTCACGAACCAGGTCGCACTGGTCGTGGTGAAGAACCTCGCCAGGCCCGGCAGCGGCAACCAGGATGCGTACTCGAAGGCGTACACCTTCTTCCAGCTGCCCCACGGGTTGCTGGCCATCTCCATCGCCACCACGTTCGTGCCCGAACTTGTGCGCCGCGTGAGGGTGGGCGACCGCGCCGGGTTCCGCGACTGGACCACCTCCGGGGTGAGGTGGATCATGATCCTCACCGTCCCCTCGTCGGTCGCCATGGTGGTGCTCTCCCGGCCGATCATCTCCACCCTGCTGGAGCACGGGCACTTCAGCTCGGGTGCCGCGGAGAACACCGCCCGCGCGCTGGCGGGGCTGTCGGTGGGCCTCGTGGGGTTCTCGATCTACATCTTCGCGCTGCGTGGCTTCTACGCGCACGAGGACACGCGGACCCCGTTCTTCGTGAACATGTTCGAGAACGCGCTCAACATCGTCTTTGCCGCCGTGCTCGTGGAGCGCCACGGTGTGTTCGGTCTCGGTCTCGCGTTCGGGCTGGCCTACATGATCTCCGCGTTCGTCGTGCTGTGGCTGCTGCACACACGCCACCGGGCAGTGAACTGGGGAGGGCTCGTGTTCATCCTCACCCGCACCGTTGTCTCCGCTGCGGTGATGGGCGTGGCGGTGTGGGGCATCCAGGCCGGTCTCACCGCACGCTCGGGCTTCACGCGCACGGCCGAACTGTTCATGTGCGTCGCGGCCGGGTTCATCGTGTACGTGGCCGGGCTCACCGTGCTCCGTGTGCCCGAGATGCGCGATGCACGGTCATTGCTTCCGCGCCGCTCCACCGACGTGGGCTCCGAGGTCTGAGCCGCGTCGCCGCGACGGCGGGACTACTGCGAGAGAACCACCAGGTCGTCGCGGTGGATCACCACCGACGGCGAACCGTCCGGCAGTTCGGTGGATCTCCTGCCGAGTGACGCACCGACCTGGGTGTGCGACATGAGGGCGAGGCCCCGCGCGACCGTGACTCCGTCGGCCGTGACGACCGCGATGACGTCCCCCGCCTCGAACGACCCGGTGACTGCGGTGACTCCCGCCGGCAGCAACGAGGTACCCCGCGCAACGAGTGCTTCGCGGGCGCCGGCATCCACGGTGACCGTGCCGGCCTCCTCCGCCGCAAAGGCGATCCACAGCTTGCGGGCTGGCAGGTCGCGGTCGTGGGGCAGGAAGCGCGTGCCGCGGGAGGTGTCACCCGCTACCGCCGCGAGCACCGCGTCATCGGCGGTGGCCTGCGCGATCACGGTGGTGACGCCCGACCACGACGCAATGCGGGCGGCGGCGAGCTTTGAGGCCATGCCGCCGCTGCCCCTGTCGGACCCGCGCGCATCTGCCGTGACGCCGAGCAGGGGGTCGTCGGCAGCGACAACATCGATGCGCACCGCCGAGGAGTTCATTCGCGGGTTCTCGGTGTGCAGGCCGTCGGTGTCGGTGAGGAGCACCAACAGGTCGGCCGACACGAGGTGCGACACCAATGCGGACATGTAGTCGTTGTCCCCGTAGCGGATCTCGTCGTTCGCGATCGCGTCGTTCTCGTTGATGACCGGCACACACCCGTATTCGAGGAGGCGCTGCAGCGTGGCTCGTGCATGCAGGTACTGGATCCGGTCGACGAAGTCATGCGGAACGAGGAGCACCTGGGCCGCCACGAGCCCGTGCACCGACAGAGCGGAGTCATAGGCGGCCATGAGCCGCGGCTGGCCGATGGCCGACAGCGCCTGCAGCGACAGCACGTCGGCCGGACGGCCGTCGAGTCCCATGCCTGCGACACCCGATGCCACAGCTCCCGAGGTGACGAGCAGCACCTGGTGGCCCTCGGCGCGGACGGCGGCGACCTGGTCCACCACGGAACGGATCACGTCCAGCCTCAACTGTCCGCGTTCGTCGGTGAGCGACGAACTGCCGATCTTCACCACCACGCGCATGGACACAGCCTCACACTTCCGGCACGAATTCGAAACTGAATTCCGCGATCCACACCACGTCACCCTCGCGCACTCCCGCGCGGGCGAGCAGTTTCGGCACCCCCAGCTTCGTGAGGCGCGCATCGATGTAGTTCAGGGCCTCGGAGGAGGTGACGTCGTTCAGCGCGACGGCCCGCTCTGCCGCGCGGCCGTGCACACGGAACTCGTTCTCACCGGTCTGCTCCACCCATGCGTGCTCGGGCTCGGGCCGCATGATCACGGTCGACTCCCCCACGGGCTCCTCGCGGCGGGCGCGGTCGACGAGCGTGGCGAGCAGGCCCACCACACGGCGCACGTTGTGGTGGGTGACCGCCGACATCGCTTCGTGCGGCCACTCCCTCATGGTGTCCTCGCTGGCGCTGTCAGTTTTCGTTCCCACCACCAGGCTCGGTCGCTCCAGCAGCTCGTGCCGGTAGTTGCCGAGTTCGCGCCGGAGGATCTCGAGCTGCTCCAGCGGTGCGACGCCGTCGGGCTCGGAGAGGTCGATGAGGTAGCACAGGGCACGCGCACGCTCCACGTGGCGCAGGAACTGCAGGCCCAGGCCGCGACCCTCGCTTGCACCCTCGATGAGACCGGGGATGTCGGCCAGCACGAACTCTGTGGCATCGTCCACGCGCACCACACCGAGATGCGGCTCGAGGGTGGTGAAGGGATAGTTCGCCACCTTGGGCTTCGCCGCCGACACGGTGCTGATGAACGTGCTCTTGCCCGCGTTCGGGAATCCCACGAGCGCAACATCAGCCATCAGTTTCAGCTCGAGCAGCAACCACCGCTCGGCGCCCGGCTCGCCCTGCTCCGCGAACGACGGGGCGCGCCGCAGGTTGTTCAGGAACCGCGCGTTGCCGCGGCCGCCGCGGCCGCCGTGTGCGGCCAGCCAACGGTCACCATGGTTCACGAGATCGGCGAGCAGTTCGCCGGTGTACATGTCGCGGGCCACGGTTCCCTCCGGCACGCGCACCTCGAGCTCCTCCCCGCGCCGGCCGTGGAGATCCTTGCCCTTTCCGTGCACGCCGTTGCCTGCGCGACGGTGCGGGTGGTCGCGGAACGCGAGAAGTGACGCCACGTTCCGGTCAGCCACCAGCCACACGTCGCCTCCCTTTCCGCCGTCCCCGCCGTTCGGCCCGCCGAAGGCCACCGGGCCCTCGCGGCGGAAGCTGACGCAACCTGCGCCACCGTCCCCGCCGCGGACGTTCAACTGTGCTTCGTCGACGAACGCGCTCATAGGGACCTCGGAAGGCTACCTGTGGGTCCGATCGGCATCGTGAGCCTCCGACCACGGGACACACCGTTCACATACGCTTTGTGTGATGAAGGTCTACCCCGGCACCGAGCCCAGCACAGACGGGCGCGACAGAACCGACCGCAGCGACACATGGGTGTCCACCATGGGTGGCAGCTCCGGACCCGGTATCACCCTTGCCCACGCCGACTCCTGGGCCGCCACGGGAACCCGCGACATCGCCGACCGGGTCGAACGGGAGGCCGGCACGCCGGGTGACCTCGCACCCCTCGCCACGCGTTCCACCGGTGCGGGCAACAGGGCCGACGCGGAGGAACCCGATGAGTTCCGCACCTGCTTCGAGCGCGACCGCGACCGCATCCTGCACGCAGCCTCGTTCCGTCGCCTCGCCGGCAAGACACAAGTGTTCGTGTTCCCCGACGACCACCAGCGCACGCGCCTCACCCATGCCCTCGAGGTCGCCCAGATCGCGGTGTCGGTGGCGCGCGTTCTGAGACTGAACGTCGCCCTGGCCGAGGCCATCGCCCTCGGTCACGACTGCGGCCACGGGCCGGGTGGCCACGCATCCGAGGACGCACTCGCGCCTTACGTTGCGGGCGGCTACGACCACGCGGTGTGGGGCGCCGACGTCGCTCTCGCGCAGTTGAACCTGTGCACCGAGACCCTCGACGGCATCCGCAACCACAGTTGGTCCCGGCCCGCGCCGTCCACGCCCGAGGGCGAGGTGGTCAGCTGGGCCGACCGCATCGCGTACGTGTGCCACGACTTCGAGGACGCCGCCGACGCGGGCGTGGTCACACCGTCCGAGTTGCCCCTCGTTGTCAGCACGCGCTGCGGAACGGCGCGGCGCGAGCAGCTCGGTGCGTTCGTCAACGGCATGATCGAAGCGACGGCGCACACCGGCCGCATCGGAATGGTTCCCGACACCGCGGAGGCCCTGGCCGAGTTCCGGCGTTTCAACTACGAGTCCATCTACAACCGACCCGAGTCACGCGCACAGGCCGATGCCGTGATCGCCATGCTGCGTGCCCTCGTCGACCATTACGTCGGGCAGCCGTGGTTGCTTCCCGCCCATGGCGACAACCCGTTCGACCCCGGCACCGACAGGGCGGCCCACGAGGCGGTGGCGTACGTGGGCGGAATGACCGACCGTTTCGCGTGCAAGCAGGCTGTGCAGCTGCTGGGATGGCCCGAGCACAGGCTGCCCAGGGGGATCGACACTCTTCTCGCGCGTTGACGCGCGCGGGTCAGCAGTTCCGCGTCAGACGACGGGGACGACGTCGACGACCTTGCGGCCGCGACGCTCGCCGAACTTCACCGAACCGTCGCACAGTGCGAAGAGGGTGTCGTCCTTGCCGATGCCCACGTTCTTGCCGGGGTGGGTCTTCGTGCCGCGCTGGCGGATGATGATGGTGCCGGCGGTGATGGCGGTGCCATCGAACACCTTCACGCCGAGGCGCTGTGCATTCGAGTCACGACCGTTGCGGGTTGACCCGCCGCCCTTTGTCTTTGACATTGTGGTTCAGCCTTTCGCGATGGAGGTGATCTCGACGACCGAGTACTGCTGGCGGTGGCCGTACTTGCGGCGCTGGTTGGTGCGGCGCTTGTAGGTGAAGCCGTTGATCTTGGGGCCCTTCGCGGTGCCGACGACGCGGCCCTTCACGGATGCGCCCTTCAGCTGTTCGGGGGTGGAGAGGACCGTGGAGCCATCGACCACGAGGACGGGTGTGAGCGACACCTCGGTGCCGTCGTCGACACCGAGAAGTTCGAGCTGGACCTGCTGGCCCTGGGCCACCTTCTCCTGCTTGCCACCGGAAGAAATCACTGCGTACATAGCGGTTTCCCACCCTACCTGCCGTTTCGGGCACGGACAATCGCCGCCGGGGCGCCGTCCGGGGCCGTTCGGCCGCCCGGTGGGGTCAGTCGAGCAGGCTGAAATCGACCTTGACGCCCCTGCCCTCACACTCGGGGCAGGTGCCGGCGAACTCGGTGAGGAGTCCCTCGCCGATGCGCTTGCGGGTCATCTCGACGAGGCCGAGCTCGGAGATGTCGAACACCTGTGTGCGGGTCTTGTCGCGTGACAGTGCCTGCCGGAAGGAGTCCACCACCTTGCGGCGGTTGTCCTTGATCTCCATGTCGATGAAGTCGATGACGATGATGCCCCCGATGTCGCGCAGGCGCAGCTGGCGGGCGATCTCGTCGGCGGCCTCGAGGTTGTTCTGGAAGACGGTGTCCTCAAGATTGCTCTTGCCCACGTTCTTCCCGGTGTTCACGTCGATGACGGTCAGTGCCTCGGTGTGCTCGATGATCAGCGAGCCGCCCGACGGCAGCCACACCTTGCGGTCGAGAGCCTTGTGCACCTGCTCGTGCACGTGGTGGTGCTCGAACAGTGAGAGTTCCTCGGCGTCACGGTCATAGAAGGTGACACGGTCGGCGAGCTCGGGGTTGAAGTCGACGATGTAACCGCGCACCTCCTCGAACAGCTCGCGATCGTCGATCACCACCCCGCGGTAGTCGGCGTTGAACTCCTCGCGGATGACACGCACGGCCATGTCGGGCTCGCGGTGCAGCAGGGTCGGGCCGGTGGCCGCCTTCGAGGCCTCCTCCACCTTCTTCCATTCGTCCAGCAGACGCAGCATGTCGGCCTTCAGCTCGTGCTCGGTCGCGTGTTCGGCGGCGGTGCGCACGATGACGCCGTGCTCCTCGGGCTTCACCCGGTCGAGCACGCTGCGCAGACGGCGACGCTCCACATCGGGCAGACGCTTCGAGATGCCGTACGTCTTCGAGTTCGGCACCAGCACCACGAAACGCCCCGGCAGCGAGACCTCCTGGGTGAGACGCGCGCCCTTGGCACCGATCGGGTTCTTCGTGACCTGGCAGAGGATGTTCTGCTTGGCGCGCAGGATGTGCTCGATGCGGGCCTCACCCGCGGGGGTGTCGAGGTCCTCCTTGTCGTACTGCACGTCGCCGCGGTAGAGCACCGCGTTCTTCGGCGTGGCGATGTCGACGAACGCGGCCTCCATGCCCGGCAGCACGTTCTGCACGCGGCCCAGGTAGATGTTCCCGTGGATCTGGCTGATGTCGTCGGCAGGCCGGCTGACATAGTGCTCGATCAATGCACGGCCCTCGAGCACGGCCACCTGCGTGACCCCCTCGCGCACCTGCACGCACATCAGGTACCGACCGAGCGGACGACCGTCACGCTCGCGACCGCGGCGCCGCTCGATGATCTCGGCCTCGATCTCCTCCTGCGAACGACCCTGGCGCTGGCTGGAGCCACCATCCCCGCCCTGGCCGCCGGAGCGGCCACGGCCACCGCGGCGGCGGCGACGGCCATTGCCGTCACTTTGCTTGCCGTCGCCGGACCTGCCCTCGGACTGCTTCTTTTGGTCGGCCGGCTTCGGCGGGGCCGGCCTGGTGTCGCCGATCCGGGGCTTGCGCACCAGCGCACGCTCGGCCACTGCAGGGTCGGAGATCCGCCCCTCGGCGGGTGGGTCGGGAAGTTCCTGCGGGTTGCGCCCGCTGCCGGGTCGTTCTGCACCGCTGCCCTGTTCGCCCTGGGGCTTCTTGTGGTTGCGACCCCCACGGCTTCCCCGACGACGCTTCTTCGGGCCTGACTGGCCGGTCTGGTCTCCGTGGGATGACGGGGTCCGGGAGGGGGTGTCTGCGCCCGAGGGACGGGCGGGGTCCGAGTTGTCCATCAGTTGTTCCTTGTCTGTCGCGCCTCTCGGCGCGCCATGAGCGGTACGGGGGCTGCCGGGAGGGCGCCCACCGGACCGAAACGGCCTGTGGAAATCTTAACCCCGGGGTCAGCGGAATCTGCGCATGTGGACGCTCTGGACGAGGCCCACCATCATGGCGAAAGCGACCGTGTGGGACCCCCCGTAGGACAGGAACGGCAGGGGGACACCCGAGACAGGGGTGATCCCCATGGTCATACCGATGTTCTGGAACGACTGCCACAGGATCATGGTGAACACCCCCGCGCACACGAGGAGGCCGAGGCGGTCGTTCGCCATCCGGGCTATCCGGTAGGTCCTCCACAGCACGACCCCGACGAGGAACAACACGAGGGCGCACCCGACCATGCCGAACTGCTCCCCGAGAGCCGAGAACACGAAGTCGGTCGACTGCACGGGGATGAAGCGGCCGTTCGTGAGTGGGCCCTCGAGGTACCCCTTGCCGAAGAAGCCGCCGGTCGCCACGGCACGTTTGGCGAAGCGCACCTGCGTGACGAGGTTCTGCAGCTCCGAGGACTCCGAGTTCTGTTGGAGGAACGCCGTGATGCGTCGCAACTGGTACGAGCGCACTGCCCCCGACAGCACACCGGCCACCGCCGACACGACACCGAGACCTGTCACGAGAGCGACGTACTTCGTCTGCGCGCCCGCCACCAGCAGCACTCCCATCGCACACGCGACGAGCACCGATGCCGACCCGAGGTCGGGTTCGATGAGCACGAGCAGCGCCGGTGCGCCGACGATGATGAGCGACTGGATGAGCTTCTCGTAGGAGACCGTCTGGGAGTAATCATCGGCGAGGAATCCGGCGAGCATCAGCAGCACCGTGAACTTCGCGAGTTCTGACGGCTGCACCGAGATCGGCCCGACATCGAACGAGAGCCTGGCGCCACCGCGCACGCCACCGATCACGAGCACCATCACGAGCAGGAACATCGTGAGCGCATACAGCGCGTTCGCGCTGCCCCGCAGCTGCACGTAGTCGAGCCACATCACCGCCGCCATCGCCACGATCGCCACGATCAGGAACACCATCTGTCTTTGCACGGTCTGGAAGGGGTCGAGGCCGTTTGCCAGGAGGCGCGGGCGGGTTGCCGAGAACACGAGGAACAGCCCGATGACAGAGAGAGCGCCCACCGCCCCCATCAGGACCCAGTCGATGTTGCGTCCGGGGTCGGCAAAGCCGCGCCGAATGTTGCCGAGACCGGAGTCCGGGCGGCGACGCATCAGGGACGTCATCAGTCCCTCACCGTCGAGCCGGTGCCGATCAGGCACAACGGGTTCTTCAGCATCTGCTCACCGGCAGCGGTCACACTGTTCACATCCAACGGGTCCGCCGGCTGCGCGGGAACGACCTTCTGCTTGCCTGCGAGAGCCGTGAAGATGCACTTCACCACGGGAGCTGCGGCACGCGAGCCGAATCCGGACTTCTCCATGTACGACACCGCGGTGTACGGGATGCGCGGGTTCTTGCTGAACGCAGCGAACACCGACGAGTCGTTCCAGGGGAGGTTCCCCGCGCCCTGTGCGGTGCCGGTCTTGCCCGCGATCGGGAGCGCGTTCTTCGGGTACGACCGGAACAGCTTCTCCCCCGTCGTCGAGTGATATATGTCGAAACGAACGCCCGGGCCGTTGATGACCCGCGTGAGACCCTCCACGATCGCCTCACGGGCGTCCATGTCCATGCTGATGTCGCGCTTCACCTCGGGTACGGAGTAGTCCTCCACCACGACACCCTTCGACGTGTCGACCCGGCCCGACTTCCCCTTCGGTGTGCCCGGCCCCCAGATCGCCCGCACGACATGGGGCTGCACGACCTTCCCGCCGTTCGCGATCACCCCGTAGGCCACCGCCAACTGCAGCGGTGTCGCCGAGAGGAGGCCCTGGCCGATCGAGAACTGCACGTTGTCACCCACGTAGAAGCCGCGGCCCTCGTCGGCGGTGATCGCCCCGCTCGCCGCGAGGCGCTGTTTCAGTGCCTTGCTCGGCACCGTGCCGATGAACTCGTACGGCAGGTCGACCCCGGTCGGGGAACCGAAGCCGAACTGGCGCACCTGCTCCTCGAGGATGGGTCGGTAGCCGCGCTCGGCGAAGATCTCCTCGCCGATCTTGTAGAAGAACACGTCCGACGACACCGCGAGTGCGTCGACCACGTTGACCGGGCCGTACTTGCACGGTGCACCGTTGCCGCAGTTCGCGTTCTTGAAGATGCACTTTACGTTCAGCTGGCAGCGTTCCTCGGGGATGCTGGTGAGCTTGTAGGTGCCCACATCCCGCAGCCTGTACTTCGTGCCGCCCACCAGCTGGCCGGTGTTCAGCGCGGCGTACGCAACGAACGGCTTGAACGAGGAGCCGAGGTTGTACCGGCCGCTGATCGCCCGGTTGACGAGGATCGACTGGTCGGGATTGTCGGTCTTCGGGAACAACTGGTTGAACTTCTCCGACGAGATGCCCGCGTTGAACCAACGGTTGTCGAAGTTCGGGTAGCTCGCCATCGCCAGCACCTCGCCCGTCTCGTGGTTCAGCACCACGCTGGAGCCGGCCGGCGCCTTGTAGAAGTTGATCTCCGGGTACCTGGGGTCGGGCTCACCGAACGCGAGAACGATCGGCGCCTCGGTGCGCCGCCGTACCGCGAGCTTCGTGTACACCGTCTGCTCCACGAACTGCTGCATGTCGAGGTCGATCGACAGCTGCACGTCGTTGCCCGGCACGGCCTCCTTGCGCGACAGCTGGCGCAGGATGCGCCCGCGGGAGTCCACCTCGTACTTCACGTAGCCGGGCTTGCCGCGCAGGAAGGGTTCGTACATCTGCTCCACCCCGAACCGGCCGATGCGCGCGTCGGGGTCGTAGCCGAGCGCCCGGTAGTAATCGGACTCCCGGCCTCCGGATGCGGTCTTGCCGTCGGGGATCGCGCCGAGGAACCCGATGACGTGACTGGCAACGGGTGCGTACGGGTACTCGCGACGCCAGTCCTCCCGGACGTCGACACCGGGATAGTCCTCGCTGCGCTCGCGCAGGAACGTGGCGATCTGTTCCGACACGTCCTCCTTCAGCGGGAGTGGCTGCAGCTGGTCGTACCGTTTCGAGAGCCAGCGGTCCTCGAGGGCCTCCCGGGACATGTTGAGCACACCCGACATCCGGTCCCACATCTGCTGGCGGTCGATCGCCTTGGCGATGACCGGTCGGTCGATCGTGACCGTGAGAATGCGCTCGTTGTCCGCCACGATGCGGCTCTTCAGGTCGAAGATGCGGCCGCGTTCGGGTGTGATCTTCACCGTGCGGGTGCGGACCTCGCTCACCCGCTCCTGCAGCGCACCGGAGTCCACCGCCTGGAGGAACCACAGCCGCACCGTCAGCAACGAACCGAGGGTCAGCGCGACCGTGCCGAGGACCGCCATGCGCGACATGCGTCTCTCGCGCGGCACGTCAGACCCTCACCTTGTTCTCCGGCAGGGCCCAGCGACAGACCCTCGCGAACGGCAGGCTGAAGCCGGCGTTGAACACCGCCACGACGAACGCGACACCGAACACACGCGGTGTGAGCACGCCCTCGGCGCCGACCACGGTGAGCGCGAACGGCATCAGCACCATGCCAACTGCGCTCGCACCGGCGGCAAGCAGCATCCGGGTCCACCAGGTCGGCTCGTGGACGAAGGAGTGCACGTAGCCCGAGAGGTACCCAACCGCACACAGCACGGCAGCCCCGACACCGAGCGGTGTGGTCAGCACCAGGTCGTACATGAGGCCCACCATGAACCCGGCGATTGCACCGGTCTCGGACCCCCGTGCGAGCCCCGCACTCGCCGCAAGCAGGAGCATCACCTGGAGACACACCCCGAACGGCCGCATGTCGTTGAACACGGTGGTCTGGAAACTCAGCACCACGAGGGCCACGAGGAAGAGGCGGGCCCACCCGTTCTCACCGAGAGCGATGATGCGGTCGATCACGGCTGCTCCGGGCGTTCGGTCAGCGGCTGGTACAGCAGCACCCTCACGAAGTTCAGTGCGTCGAGGTTCGCGGTGATGCGCACCTCCAGCAGTGGACCGAGTGTCCCCGGCCGCTTGATCACTCGTGACACCGTGCCGACGACGATGTCGGGCGGCGCTAGAGAAGTTGCGCCACCGGCGGAGATCACCGGTGAGCCGATCTGCACGTCCCCGAACCGGGGCTGGTTCTCGATGAACCTGACCACCGGCTGGCGCGACAGGCCCCGACCCTCGAGGGCACCGGTCTCACGCAGGGGCAGGTCCGCACCGGGAGGAACCGTGATCTCCGACTGGTTCGCGGTGCCCGGCTTGTTGATCTGCGACGTGCTGTCGGGGATCGACACGGTCACGTTCGGCGACGTGCTCTGTGTGGGGTTGGTGGCTGGCGGGATCGTGGAGCCCGGCACGAAACCGGGGATGCCCGTCGTGGTGGTGACCTTGATCGTGGTCGTCGTGGAGGAGGTGCTTGTGGTGGTCTCGACGGCCGAGTCGCCGGGCATCGTGGGTCTCGGCACCGTTGTCGGCGGCACGTTCACCACCTTCACGGCGAGCGAATAGCCCGGGTCGGTGATGAGCATCACCACGGAGCGTCCCTCGTACACGTCGGTGACCTTGCCGACGAGTCCGGCGGCGTTCAGCACCGGCATGCCCACCCGTACGCCGCATTCGCTGCCCCGGTTGATCTCGACGGTCTGGGCGAAGTTGCTCGGCGACTGGCCCACCACCTGTGCCGTGCACGAGTTGATGCCGGCCAGGGTCGGCAACCCGTTCAGGGCCAGAAGTTCCTGGGCCTCGCGCACGCTCGCGATTGCGGCGATGCCCGCTCCCTCGCCGTAGGCGACGAGGTCCTTCAGGCGACGGTTCTCGTCGACGACATCGGAGTAGTCGGTGATGCCGTGCCATGCGTTCTCGACCGGGCGCACCACGACCCGGGCGACACGTTCGACCGGGCGGAACAACGTGCCGAAGACGGAGCGGAGTCCGTTCACCGCGCCGCTACCGCGCAGGTCGAGGGTGACGAGCATCACCGACGTGAGGGCGAGCAGGAGGATGGCCCTCCGTCTGGTGAACGTGCTGCCCGCCACGGGGACTCCTACTGGAGGTCGATCCCCGGCGAGGACATCATCCCGCGCATGGCCTCGATGTTCTCGAGCGCCCGGCCCGACCCGATCGCGACCGCGTACAGGGGGTCGGGGGCCACGTGGCAGGGCATGCCCGTCTCGTGCGAGATGCGCTGGGTGAGCCCGGTGAGCAGTGCGCCCCCGCCGGAGAGGCAGATGCCGCGGTCCATGATGTCAGCGGCCAGCTCGGGCGGGGTGCGGTCGAGTGTGGACTTCACGGCATCAATAATGGCAGTCACGGGCTCGGCGATGGCCTCACGCACCTGCTCACTGGACAGCTCGATGGTCCTCGGCAGGCCCGTGACGGTGTCCCGCCCCCCGAGATCGGCCGTGAGCTCGTGGGCCAGGGGCCAGGCCGACGCCATGGCGATCTTCACGTCCTCGGCGGTGTTGGCCCCGATGTCGAGCGAGAACTGCGTGCGAACGTAGGTGATGATCGCCTCGTCGAGTTCGTCCCCTGCGACACGCACCGACTGTGCCACCACGATGCCGCCGAGGGAGATGACCGCGACCTCCGTCGTGCCGCCGCCGATGTCGACGATCATGTTCCCACTGGGCTCGTGCACCGGAAGATCGGCCCCGATGGCGGCCGCCATCGGCTCCTCGATGATGTGCACCGGGCGCCGCGCACCCGCGTACTCTGCGGCGTCCTGCACGGCCCGCTGCTCCACCCCGGTGATGCCGGACGGCACGCAGATCACCATGCGAGGCTTGCTCCAGCGGCTCGTGGAGATGCGCTGGATGAAGTAGCGCAGCATCTTCTCGCAGACGTCGAAGTCGGCGATGACACCGTCCTTCAGTGGCCTGATGGCCTCGATGTGCTTCGGGGTGCGGCCCAGCATGCGCTTTGCCTCGAGACCCACGGCCACCGGCCGGCCGTCACGGGTGTCGATGGCAACGACGGACGGCTCGTTCAGGACGATCCCCTGGCCCTTCACGTAGACGAGCGTGTTCGCCGTGCCGAGGTCGATCGCGCTGTCACGACCTATGGCAAGAGGGTTGTTGCGGCTCATCGACGGGGTCTCCTCGGCGGGTTCGGGGACCCGGCAGACGGTGATTCGGTATGGATGGTAACGAAGCCCCACTCAGAGGGAGGGGAAGAAGATCTTCAGCTCCCGCTCCGCGGACGCCGCGGAGTCGCTGCCGTGCACCAGGTTCTCGGTGAACTCGGTGCCGAGGTCGCCACGGATGGTTCCCGGGGCGGCCTTGGCGGGATTCGTCGTGCCCATCATGGTGCGCACGATCTCCCAGGTGTCATCGGGGCCCTCCACGGCCATCGCAACGACGGGACCGCGGGACATGAACGCGACAAGATCGGCATAGAAACCCTCGCCGACATGCTCCTCGTAGTGACGCTCGAGGGTCGCCGCATCGAGGGTGCGCAGCTCCATCGCTGCGATGCGCAGGCCCTTCTGCTCGAACCGACTGACGACGGCGCCGACGAGGCCACGCTCGACGGCGTCCGGCTTGAGGAGGACGAGGGTGCGCTTGGACATCCCTTCAGGCTAGGGGTGCAGCCCATGAATCGGCCCGGGGTGACGCCGGGCATCCATGGGTCAGGGAAGAACCCGCCTGAGATGCGGCCTGGCCGCCCCCACCACGTAGAGCGAGCCCGCCACGAGAACCGCGTCCTCGGCACCGGCATCACGCAACGCACGGTCGCATGCGTCCTCCACCGACGACGCCTCGACGACGTTCGCACAGCCGAGTTCACGGGCCGCTGCCGCGACCTCCGATGCGGTGCGCGCGCGTGGGGAGGGCGCGGTGGCGCACAGGACCACGTCGAACTCGTCCGCACGCAGTGCCGAGAGTGTCTCGGCGACGTCACGTCCAGTGAGGGCCCCGACGACGAGCAGTCTCCGGCCGGGAGGGTCGAAGTCGTCGAAGAACACGGTGGCGCACACGTCGGCACCTGCAGCGTTGTGCGCCCCGTCGAGAATGACGAGCGGTTGGTGGCCGACCACCTCGAACCTGCCGGGCATCGTGACCGCGGCACATGCCTCCGCGATGACCTCGGGGTCGAGCGCAGCGGCGAAGAACTCCTCCACCGCAACGATCGCGGCGGATGCGTTCAGGCCCTGGTGCGCACCGTGCAGGGCGAGGAACAGACCCGGGTAGTCGCCGCGTGCGGTGCGCACGTGCAACTGGCGGCCCCCGAGCGCGAGAGCGTTGTCGACGACATCGAAGTCCTCCCCCCGCACGACCATCGATTCGTTCGGCTCGGCGGCGAAGATCGGCACGAGGTCGTCGCGGGTCTCCCCCACCACGGCGACACAACCCTGCTTGATGATGCCGGCCTTCTCGCGGGCGATGTCCGCATGTGTCGGGCCGGCGAACTCGGTGTGGTCGAGCGCGATGTTGGTGATCACCGCGACATCGGGCCTCACGACGTTCGTGGCGTCCCAGCGACCGAGCATCCCGACCTCGACCACGGCGACGTCGACCGCGACATCACTGAAGTGCCTGAACGCGGCGGCCGTCACGATCTCGAAGTAGCTCGGACGCACCCCCGCCATCACCTCGGCGTCGGCGACGGCCGCGATGTTCGTCGCGAACTCCTCCTCCGAGACCCACTCCCCGTCAACCTGGATGCGCTCGCGCACGTCCTCGAGGTGCGGGCTCGAGTAGGTGCCGACCCGCAGGCCGTGTGCCATCAACAGACGGGTGACGATCTGGGTGGTGGACCCCTTGCCGTTCGTGCCGGTGATGTGGATCACCCGGTAATCGAGGTGCGGGTCGCCCATGGCCCCGAGGATGCGCTCGATCTTCTCGGTGGAGGGCGACTCGACGCGTCCCGTCTTCTCGTACGAGGCGTGCTCGTCGAGGTACGCCAGGGCCTCGTCGTACTGCACGGTCGTCGGGTCAGCTGGCGGCGCGGCGCTTCTGCGCCGGCCGCGACGCGCGCGGCTGGACCTCCGCGGGCCTGCCCGCAGTCACGCACCCGGCGTCGACCAGCACACGTCCGACATCCCCGCGTCCCGGCACCTCGTACATCACGTCGAGCAGCGTCTCCTCGAGGATCGCACGGAGACCACGGGCACCAGTGCCGCGCTGAAGGGCGAGGTCAGCGATCGCACCGAGGGCCTCGGGCGTGATCTCGAGCTCGACGTCCTCGAACTCGAAGATCTTCTCGTACTGCTTGACGAGCGCGTTCTTGGGTTCCGTGAGGATCTGCACGAGCGCATCACGGTCGAGCGCGTGGACGGCCGCGACCATCGGCAGGCGGCCGATGAACTCGGGAATCATGCCGAACTTCAGGAGGTCCTCCGGCAGCACCCGCGCGAAGAGCTCGCCGGGGTCCTTGTCGGCCTTCGACAGGACAGTTGCGTGGAACCCGACGCCCTTGTGCCCGATGCGCGACTCGATGATCTGCTCGAGGCCGGCGAACGCGCCACCACAGATGAACAGCACGTTGGTCGTGTCGATCTGGATGAACTCCTGGTGAGGGTGCTTGCGGCCTCCCTGCGGCGGCACCGACGCGACGGTCCCCTCGAGGATCTTCAGCAGTGCCTGCTGCACTCCCTCGCCCGACACGTCACGGGTGATGCTGGGGTTCTCCGCCTTGCGTGCGACCTTGTCGATCTCGTCGATGTAGACGATGCCCTGCTCGGCCTTCTTCACGTCGAAGTCGGCGGCCTGCAGCAGCTTCAGCAGGATGTTCTCGACGTCCTCGCCCACGTAGCCCGCCTCGGTGAGGGCGGTTGCATCGGCCACCGCGAACGGCACGTTCAGCATGCGGGCCAGCGTCTGTGCGAGGTGCGTCTTGCCGCAGCCGGTGGGCCCGAGGAGCAGGATGTTCGACTTCTGCAGCTCGACCTCGTCGCGGCGCAGCGTGGATGACTGCTGCATGTGCTGGAGACGGCGGTAGTGCTGGAACACGGCCACCGAGAGTGCCTTCTTGGCCTGGTCCTGGCCCACCACGTACTCGTCGAGGAACGCCTTGGTCTCGGTGGGCGTCGGCAGCGACTCGAGGCGCACGTCGGGGCGCTCCCCGACCTCCTCCTCGATGATCTCGTTGCAGAGTTCGATGCACTCGTCGCAGATGTAGACGCCGGGGCCGGCGATGAGCTTCTTGACCTGCTTCTGCGACTTGCCGCAGAACGAGCACTTCAGCAACTCGCCCGTGTCGGTGAACTTGGCCAAAGGGTGCTCCCGGTGAGGCCCCCGTCAGCGGATCGGACCGGTGCGGTCCGCCATCTGGCGGGAGGTGATGACATCATCGATGATGCCATACTCCAGGGCCTCGTTTGCTTCCAATACGAAGTCCCGGTCGGTGTCGGCGTGGATGCGCTCCATGGGCTGGCCCGTGTGGTTGGCCAGAATCCCCTCCAGGAGGTCCCTCATGCGGAGGATCTCGTTGGCCGCGATCTCTAGGTCGGTGACCTGCCCGTAGCCCACCTGGCCGTAGGGCTGGTGCAGCAGCACACGGCTGTGGGGCAGGGCGAGGCGCTTGCCCCTTGTGCCGGCTGCCAGCAGCACGGCCGCCGCCGAGGCGGCCTGACCGAGACAGATGGTGGCGATGTCGTTCTTGATGAACTGCATCGAGTCGTAGATCGCGAAGAGGGCGGTGATGTCACCCCCGGGACTGTTGATGTAGATGTTGATGTCGCGGTCGGGGTTCTCGCTCTCCAGGTGGATGAGCTGCGCGCAGATGAGGTTCGCGATCGTGTCGTCGATGGGCGTGCCGAGGAAGATGATGTTCTCCTTCAGCAGGCGGCTGTAGAGGTCATAGACCCGCTCGCCGCGGCTCGTCGTCTCGGTGACGCTCGGGACGTAGTAGTTCTGGAAGTTCACTCGCTGTCCTTGTCTGCTTCTGCGGTCCCGTCCCCGCCCTCGTGAAGGTCGTGGTGGTGTTCCGCCTCCGAATGGCCTAGCACCATCTCGGTGTCGAGAACCGCACCGTTCTGGTCGACGTAGGTCACGTGGTGCAGCAACCAGTCGAGAGCCTTCGACTTGCGGATCTGCGACGACAGGTCGTTGACGGCGTCATTCTTCTCGTAGGCGCTGCGCACCTTCGCGGGCTCCTCCCGAACACGCACGGCGATCGCCTGGAACTCGGCCTCGAGGTCATCATCGGTGGTCTCCACCGACTCAGCCACGGCCACGGCACGCAGGGCAAGATCGACCTTCACGGCCTTCTCGGACTGGACGCGCATCCCCTCGACGAACGACGCGGTGTCCTGGCCGGTGACCTGCAGCCACTGGTCGAGGGCGATGCCCTGGGCCTGGAACTGCTCGATGGTGTTGCGCACGCGGGCGTTCAGGTCGCTGTCGACCATGGACTGCGGGGCCTCGATGCCGACGAGGCCGGCGAGCGCATCCGTTACGCGGTCGATGACCGTGCGGCGGACGGTGTTGAGACGCGACTCCACGAGACGGGCCCGCAGGGCACTCTTCCACTCCTCTGCGGTGTCGTGCTCGGCAACGTTCTCGGCCACCCACGCATCGGTCAGCTCGGGCAGGGTGAGGGTCTGCACCTTGTTGACGGTGATCTTGAAGTCCGCGGGCGTCTCGGTCCCGTTCGGGGCCAGGGTGAACGCGAGGGTGTCGCCCTTCTTCACGCCGGTCATCTGGTCGTCGAACCCGGGGGCGACCCAGCCGCGGCCGATCTCGTAGGTCCATTCGTCCACGTTCAGACCGGGAACGGGCTTTCCGTCGGTGGTGCCCTCCATGTCGATGACGACGTAGTCGCCTGCCTTGGAAGGGGCGTCGCTGTCGATGAGCGTCCCGTGGCGGCGCAACTCGGACGCAACGGCCTCCTCGAACTCCTCGTCGGTGAGGTCGGGGTTCGTGAGTTCGACCCGCAGGCCGGCGTACCCGGCGAGGGTGATCTCGGGGCGCACCTCGCACGTGGCCTGGAACTTCACAGGTCCTGCGGCCTCGCCCTCGAGGACCTTCACATCCGGCACGGCGACGAGGTCGACGTCGTGCTCGCGCACAGCCTTCGACAGGTACTCGGGGATCGCGTCGTTCAATGCCTGGCCCCGTGCTGCCTCGAGACCGATGCGGGCCTCCAGCACGCGGCGCGGTGCCTTGCCGGGACGGAACCCGGGCATGCGCACCTCGCGGGCGATCTTGCGGAACGCGTCATCGATGTTGCGGTCGAACTCGGCTTCGTCCACCTCGACGGACAGCCTGACGGTGTTGCCCTCGAGGGCCTCGATCGTGCTCTTCACAGGGCGCCGAGTGTATCGGCGGGTGCTCGGGGCGCTCCGGGGGTGCCCGCGACTGCGACCGGACGATGCAGGCCCGCACACGGACAGACGGCCATAATGGGTCCATGGCCTTCTGGAAGCCGCACTCCCTCGCGAACCCCCACTCCGGGCAGATCAACCTGCGCATCGGCGACCGAGTGCGCACCATCGTCGACCTCGAGTCGGTCCCCGTGGGTACCGAGGGGAAGGTGATCCTGGCCAACGGATTCTCGTGGCTGCGTTACCGCGTGCTGTTCGCGAACGGAGTGGAGCTCGGGGACCTCGACCACCGCAACATCGAGGCCGTCGGCCGTACCGCCAAACGCCTCGCCCGCGAGGCCAAACGCGCATCCTGAACCCCTCCGCACACCGGCGGTAGCGTTCGGTGCGCTGACACCGCGGGGTGTGGCGCAGTTGGCAGCGCGCCTGCTTTGGGAGCAGGAGGCCGGGAGTTCAAGTCTCCCCACCCCGACGCCTTCGCGCCGCGTGCGCGACCGACCCGTGGAGGTTCCCGATGCCCGCTGATCTTGATTCCGCCAGGTACGTGTCGTTCACCACGTACCGCAGGAACGGGACCCCGGTGTCAGCGGCCGTGTGGGTCGTGCCGTTCGACGGCGGGTACGCATTCACCACCGACCCCGGAAGCGCGAAGGTGCGCCGCATCGCGAACGATGCACGTGCGACCCTTCGGGTCTGCGACGTGCGCGGCGGCGTGGCCGACGGAGCCGCCGAACACGTGGGGGCCGCCGTTCTGCTCGGGCCGGAGGACACCGAGCGTGTCGCCGCCCTCGTGAAGTGCAAGTACCGCGTCGGCTGGGTGTTGATCAGGGCGATGGCGGTCCTCGAGCGCATCCGCGGCAAGGGCCGCTCCGCCGGGGGCGCCATCAAGGTGACTCTGGGCTGATTTCCCAACCTGCGGTGGAAACGCCAGGATCGTCTGTACTCTTGTGAAGCCCCTCTGAGGGGCGTCCATGGGTACACACCGGTATCTGTGGCCCATCGTCGGCCTCGCCGACAGAGAGAAATCATGGATACCACCCCCCTCGCGGACGCCCCTGTGGCCGACGCTGCCCCCGTTTCGTCCGACTCCCCGACGCCCAGCTTCGCTGACCTCGGCCTGCCCAAGCGCGTGGTCGACGAACTCGCCCGTCAGGGCATCACCTCCCCCTTCCCGATCCAGCTCGCGACCATCGAGGACGCCCTCGCCGGGCGTGCCGTGCTCGGCCGCGGCCGCACGGGCTCCGGGAAGACACTCGCCTTCAGCCTGCCGATGATCGCGCGCCTCGACGAGGACAACCGCGTGCCGGCCAGGCGCCGGCCCCGTGCACTCGTGCTCGTCCCCACCCGCGAGCTTGCGAACCAGGTGTGCGACGTGATCACCCCGCTGGCCCGCACCCTCGAGATGACGACCGCCGTCGTGTACGGCGGTGTCGGGTACGGCAAGCAGATCGAGGCGATGCGTTCGGGCACCGACATCGTGGTTGCGTGCCCCGGCCGCTTCGTGGACCTCATGGAGTCCGGACACGTGGAGCTCGACGACATCGAGGCCATCGTTCTGGACGAGGCCGACCACATGGCTGAGCTCGGTTTCCTCGAGCACGTGACGCAGATCCTCGACGACATCCCGCGCGAGGCCCAGCACATGCTGTTCTCCGCGACCCTCGACCGGGGCATCGACAAGGTGGTCAAGCGCTACCTGCACGAGCCCGCCTCGCACGAGGTGGAGCCCGAGCCCGAGGACATCGGCGACATGACCCACCACTTCCTCCACGTCACTTTCGAGCAGCGCGTCGGCGCGATTGCCGACCTCTGCGCGGCTCCCGGCAAGTCGCTGGTGTTCACCCGCACGAAGCACGGTGCCCGCAAGCTCGCCGCGGCACTGGTGAAGGCCGGCGTCCCGAGCGTCGAGCTGCACGGCGACCTCTCCCAGAGCATCCGCGCCCGCAACATGGCTGCGTTCGCGAACGGCAAGGTCGACACCCTCGTGGCGACCGACATCGCGGCACGCGGCATCCACGTGGATGACGTCGCGCTCGTGATCCACGCCGACCCACCCGAGGAGCACAAGGCGTTCCTCCACCGCAGCGGACGTACCGCCCGTGCAGGCGCAACAGGCACCGTGATCACGATGGTCACGGAGAACCAGCGTCGCCACGCAAAAGGCCTCGCGAAGGCTGCCGGGATCGAACCGCAGCACACGAAGCTGGCCGACAACGAGGGATTCCTCGTCGTGGTCGCCCCCGGCGAGCGCATGTTCCGTGAGATGCCGCCCCTCGAGGAGCCCCGCTCGTCGCACCCCGGCCAGCGCAAGGGCAACGGCCGCGGCAGGCCCGGACACGGTGGCCGTGGCGGCCACGGTGGTGGTCGACCGGGCAACAAGGGCCCGAGGAACCGTGACGGCGGTCGTGACTTCCGCGACGGCAACCGGGGCGGCAAGCCCCGTCACGGCGCACCCTCGCGCGGTCAGTAGTCACGCCACCAACCTGCGCCCGGCCGTGTGCCGCGCGGTCCCGTCCTCCTAACGTGGGTGCTTGGTACCGACGACTGAGTCCCCCACACCAAGGAGTCCCCCGTGACGAACTACGACAAGATCTACGTGAACGGCCGCTGGGTCGCGAGCGAGGGCAAGAACACCATCGCGGTGCATGACTCCCTCACCGAGGAGGTCATGGCCACGGTCCCCGAGGGAACAGCCGGCGATGTCACGAAGGCTGCCGCTGCCGCGAAGGCCGCGTTCGAGGGCTGGAGCGCCCTCCCCGCCGCCGAGCGTGCCAAGTACATGAGCCGTATCGGCGATGCCCTCGGCGGGCGCATGGACGAGATCGCGAGCGCAATCTCGCGCGAGACCGGCATGGCCAAGCCGCTGTCCAACATCATCCAGGTCGGTCTGCCCCTCAACTCGTTCAAGACCGCCGCTGCGGTCGCGGAGTCGTTCGAGTACTCGCGCCAGGTGGGTTCCTCCACCGTCGTGCGCGAGCCGATCGGCGTGGTGGGCTGCATCACACCGTGGAACTACCCGCTCCACCAGATCGCGGCGAAGGTCGCGTACGCGATGGCCGCGGGCTGCACCGTGGTGCTCAAGCCGAGCGAGGTCGCGCCCATCGACGCTTTCATGCTGGCCGAGATCATCCACGAGGTGGGCCTTCCCGAGGGCGTGTTCAACCTCGTCACCGGCACCGGTCCGGTCGTCGGTGAGGCAATCGCGGCGAGCCCCGACATCGACATGGTGTCCTTCACCGGCTCCACCCGTGCCGGCCGGCGTGTGATGCAGGTCGGGGCCGAGACCGTGAAGAAGATCGCACTCGAGCTCGGCGGCAAGAGCGCGAACATCATCTGCGACGACCTCGACGTCGAGGCGTTCGGCAAGGCCGTGATGGCAGGGGTCGGCAAGGCGTTCCTGAACAGCGGCCAGACATGTTCGGCCCTCACCCGGATGCTGGTTCCGAAATCACGCCTCGCCGAGGCGGAGTCCGCTGCGGCCGTGGTGGCCACCAACATGAAGGTCGGTGACCCGTTCGCCGAGGGGACGAACCTCGGGCCGCTCGCGAGCGCTGCACAGCGCGACCGCGTGCAGGGCTACATCCAGAAGGGCATCGACGAGGGCGCAGTGCTGGTGGCCGGCGGCCTCGGCGCACCCGAGGGACTCGGGAAGGGCTACTACGTGCGCCCCACCGTGTTCTCGAACGTGAAGCCGGGCATGACCATCGAGCAGGAGGAGATCTTCGGGCCGGTGCTGTGCATCATCCCCTTCGAGGACGATGACGATGCAGTGCGCATCGCGAACGGCACCGTGTACGGACTCGCCGGCGGCGTGTCGGCGGCCGACAAGGACCGCGCGATGGCGATCGCCCGCCGCATGCGTACCGGCCAGGTCGAAGTCAACGGAGGTGCGTTCAACCCGAACGCCCCGTTCGGCGGCTTCAAGCAGTCGGGCATCGGCCGCGAACTGGGTGAGTACGGCTTCGAGGAGTTCCTCGAGGTCAAGAGCCTCCAGCTCTGACAGACACCCTCGGTCGGTTCAGCCGAGAAGTGCGGGGGCGAGCCTGCGCAGCTGCTCCGTGGGTGCGTTGCGCGGGTCCGCCTGGAGAACCTGCACGCACACGTGGTCCGCGCCGGCCGCATGATGCTCGGCGACCCGGGCTGCGATCTGTTCCTCCGTGCCCCATGCGACGATCGCATCCACGAGCCTGTCACTGCCACCGTCGCTCCAGTCGGAATCCTCGAAGCCGATTCTCCTCAGGTTGTTGAAGTAGTTCGGCAGACCGAGATAGATCTTCATGCCGGCGCGCGCGATACGGCGCGCCTCGACCGGATCGGTCTCGAGCACGACCATCTGCTCGGGTGCGAGGAGTGCGTCGGTGCCCATCGCCTCGCGCGCGATGCGGGTGTGGTCGGGTGTCGTGAAGTACGGGTGTGCGCCGTTCGCGGCCGTCGCCGAGAGCTTCAGCATCTTCGGGCCGAGCGCGGCAAGCAGGCGGCCGGGGTCGGCGGCCGGCTGCACCGCCATGAACATGGCCTTGTCCATCTTCTCGAGGTAGTCGACCATGTGGCTGTAGGGCTTCGACCAGTCGTGCTTGCGCACGCCCGCCACGAGGTGGCCGTGGCTCACACCGAGTCCGAGCAGGAAGCGACCGGGGAACGCCTCAGCCAGCGTCTTCTGCCCCGCTGCCATTGTCATGGGGTCGCGCGCGTAGATGTTCGCGATTCCCGTGGCGACCGGAAGCCGCTCTGTGGCCGAGAGAAGAACCGCCGCGGACGCGAACGGGTCGCGGCCGACCGCCTCCGCCAGCCACAACGCCCCGTAACCGAGACTCTCGATCTGTTGTGCTGTCTCACGCGCCTTCGGTGTGGGGAGGGCGTCGATGCCGCCGTACCACACACCCACGCGACCGATGTCCACCGCTGGTTTCGCCATGGACCCACCTTAGAATGTGGGCTCTCCTGCGGGTGTAGCTCAATGGTTAGAGTTCCAGCCTTCCAAGCAAGAGATACGCCTCTGAAACTCTTGTAGGCGTTGGGGATTCTTGATCGTCTTCCCAAGTCGCGCACCAAGTTCCACCCAAATAGCCACCACGAAGGCCCAACATTCGAAACTTCGTCCACCTTCACTCAGGACATTCTCGTTGTGTGTCACAGCCATCAGGCAGAATTGTGGAGCAATGCCTACCCAGCCCTCAGTCAATCTTTCGAAAAGTGAAAAGCGAACTCTTGGCGCGTTTTTCACGCCGAGCGAAGCCGCATCCCTCATGGCTCAATGGGTCGTTGCCCATCGGCCGGAATCGATTCTTGAGCCCAGCTTCGGGGACGGGGTGTTTCTCCGAGCGATCGAAGACGCAGCGCGCCGCAAGCGCCGCAAGCCCCACCTAGGCGGCGCCGAACTCATGAGCGCGGCCTTCGACGCTGCCCACGCGAGCCTCTCCCTCACGATTGACGGCCACGCTGGGGACTTTCTCTCACTGCCCACGCGACCCGTTGACGCCGCG
>JBJTBF010000024.1:0-12361 GCA_046091145.1 Acidimicrobiales bacterium
GTGACGGTGTCCCAGTGGAGCGCCTCCTCGAGCGTGATCGGGCCGTCGACGGTGTACAGACCGGCACGGTGCGACATGAGCTCGCGCACGGTGACTTCACCCTTGCCCTGCGCCGCGAACTCCGGCCAGTAGTCGGCCACCGGCGCGTCGTAGTCGAGCAGACCGCGCTCCACGCACATCGCGACACAGAGCGCCGTGATGCCCTTGGTGGTGCTGAAGACGACCTGCAGGGTGTCGGGGCCGTAGGGAACCTCGCCGTTCCTGTCGCGGTGGCCGCCCATGAGGTCGACGACGCAGCGGCCCCTGTGGAACACCGACACGCCCGCGCCACGGTCCAGGCCGGAGTCCAGGTTGGCCAGAAGCTCGTCACGCACCGGCTCCCAGCCGGGCTCGACGACGTCGACGGAGAGTCCGAGGCTCACGTGCGGCCGCCGGTCACGCGTCGATGATGGCGCGGAGCTTCTCGACCTCGCGGACGGGATCGGGACCCACGGGGCTCACCGACAGCACGGTGACGCCGGCCTCCTTGTAGGCAGCGACGCGCTCCTTGATGAAGCCGGGCGAGCCGACGAGGTTCGCGTTCAGGATCCACTCCGCGGGGATCTCCCTCGCGGCCTCCTCCTTCTTGCCCTCGAGGTAGAGGTCCTGGATCGCCACGGCCTCCTTCTCGAAGCCGTAGTCGCGGCACACGTCGTTGTAGAAGTTCTTGCCGCGCGCACCCATGCCGCCGACGTACAGCGCCATGTTCGGGCGTGCCATGTCGAGGATCTTCGTCTGCGCGTCACCCGTGAGCTTCTCGTCGATGGCGAGCATCCCGCCGGCGGAGATGTCGAGCTGCCTGCGGTTCTTGTCGCGCTTCGCAAGGCCTGCCTTCAGCTGGTCACCCCACACGTTGTGGTACTTCTCGGGGTAGAACATGATCGGCAGCCAGCCGTCGGCCATCTCGGCCGTCGCCTCGACGCTCCTGTCCTTGAGCGATGCCCACCAGATCGGGATGTCCTTGCGCACGGGATGATTGATGATCTTCAGCGGCTTGCCGAGGCCGGTGCCCTGTCCGGCCGGCAGCGGCACCTGCACCGTCTTGCCGTCGAAGCTGAGCGCCTCCTCGCGTGCCCACACCTTGCGGCACACCTCGATGTACTCCTTGATGCGCTGCATCGGCTTCTCGTACGGGATGCCGTGGAAACCCTCGATCACCTGCGGGCCCGATGCGCCGAGACCGAGGATGAACCGGCCGTCGCTCACGTAGTCACAGCCCGCTGCGGTCATCGCCATCAACGCGGCGGAGCGCGAGTAGACGTTCACGATGCCGGTGCCGATCTCGACCCTGTTGGTCCGTGCGGCGAGGTATCCCACCTGCGAGATCGCGTCGAAGCTGTAGGCCTCGGCGACCCACACCTGGTCGAGGCCGGCCTTCTCGAGTGCGACCACCCGCTCCACGGCCTCCTTGAAGCCGCCTGCGTAGTTGATGGCCATGGACAGTTTCACAACGGACCCCCTTGTCGGTTCGCCCTCACCCTAGGACCGCCGCATGACCCCGCACGATTCGGGCAACACGGCGCGAGACTGGTCCCGTGACCCACGCCGAACTGCGCATCGCCACCGGTGACGGAACCGTGCTGCGGGCGCTCCACTGGTCGGGCGGTCCGGGCGGTGGCACACCCATGGTGCTCGTGCACGGGCTCGCCTCGAACTGCCGTCTCTGGGACGGTGCGGCCCGCGAACTCGTGGCCCTCGGCCACGACGTGGTGGCGCTCGACCTGCGGGGGCACGGTCGGAGCGACAAGCCCGACCACGGGTACTCCGTGCCGGAGGTCGCACGCGACGTGATCGACGTGGTCGACCGGCTCGCCGACGGAAACGACGCATGGAAGCGTCCGCTCGTGGTCGGCCAGTCCTGGGGCGGGAACATCGTGGTGGAGATCGCCGCGAGACACGGTGGCAGGGTGCGGGGCGCGGTGGCCGTCGACGGCGGGACCATCGAACTGTCGCGCGCCTTCCCCGACTGGGAGGAGTGCCGCCGCGCCCTCGCCCCGCCGCGACTCGCCGGCATGCCCGGGGAGCGGCTGCGCGCGTTCGTGCGCGGTGCACACCCCGACTGGAGCGAGGAGGCGATCGACGGCACGATGCACAACATGGAGCACCACGCCGACGGCACGATCTCGCCGTGGCTGACCTTCGAGCGGCACATCACGGTGCTGCGCGGTCTGTGGGAGCACTCCCCCACGTCGCTCTTCCCCTCCATCGAGGTGCCGGTGCTCTTCACCCCGGCCTCGAAGTCCGACGACCAGCACACCCGTGCCAAGCGAGACAGCCACGCACGTGCCCTCGAGCTCGTGCCGCGGGCACGAGTCGAGTGGTTCGAACCCGCCGACCACGACCTTCACGCACAGTTCCCCGACCGGTTCGCGGCCGTCGTACACCGTCACGTCATGGAAGGATTCCTCGCGTGAGCCTGCCGAGAGTCCTCACCGTCATGGGCAGCGGCGAGACCGCACCGACCATGGTCACCACGCACCGTTCGCTCGTCGCGAGGCTCGGCGGGGCCGTGAATGCCACCGTCATCGACACGCCCTACGGGTTCCAGGAGAACGCACCCGAGCTCGCCGAGCGCGCGGTCGCGTACTTCACGCGCAGCGTGAACATCGACGTCACCGTTGCCGGCCTCACCCGCATGTCAGGCGAGGGCGTCGACCCGGTGGCGGTCGAGCGGGGACTGCGGCACGTGGCGGAGGCGAACTGGGTGTTCACCGGGCCCGGGTCACCCACGTACGCGCTGCGACAGTGGCGGGGCACGCCGGTGCACGACCTGCTCGTCGACAAGCTGCGCACCGGCGGCATCGTGACGTTCGCATCGGCCGCTGCACTCACCATCGGCTCGCACACGGTGCCGGTCTACGAGATCTACAAGGTCGGTGAGGAGCCCAGGTGGGAGACCGGCCTCGACCTTCTCGCGGGGGTCGGAGTGCACGCCGCGGTCGTGCCGCACTGGGACAACGCCGAGGGCGGGCACCACGACACGCGTTACTGCTACCTCGGCGAGAAGCGGCTCGTCCACCTCGAGCAGTCGCTGCCCGATGACCATTTCGTGCTCGGCATCGACGAGCACACCGCACTCGTGATGGACCTCGATGCCGACACCGCGACCGTGACCGGCCGCGGCACGGTGACCATCCGCGTGCGCGGAGCCGAACATGTCATCGCCACCGGGGAGACCATCCCCATCGACGCATTGCGTGCGCCGTCACAGGAGCCGTGGGCCGGCGACCCGGCCGAACGTTCGACCGCAGGGAGGGTGAGGCCGGAGTCGAGCGGACCTACAGGCGCCGTGACAGAACACGAAGGTGAGCCGTCAGGAGCACATGGTGGGGCACACCCCGCCGCGTTCCGTGCGGCGCTCGCGGCGAACGACGCGGAGGGTGCGGTGCGCGCGGCCCTCGCGATGGAGCAGGATCTCGGCGAGCTCGACGGCGCCGGTCTCGCGACGGCGAGATCGGAGCTGCGGGGGATGATCAGCGCTCTCGGTGACGCCGCGGTCGGCGGTCTGCAGGATCCGCGCTCGCTGGTGGGTCCGTTCGTGGAGGCGATGCTCGAGGTGCGCAAGGTCGTGCGCGCCGAGAAGCGCTACGACCTGAGTGACGTGATCCGGGACTCCTTCGAGAGGCTCGGTGTCGAGGTGCGCGACACGCCCACGGGTGTCGAGTGGCACCTGCGCTGACGACGGAACGGAATCAGCCCGCCGGGTAGACGGCGGTGTCCCTGAGGCCGATGTCGGGATTGATCGCCTTGAGGGCGCTCGCATCACCGCCGAGCGTCTCGACGATGCCGATGTAGTTCTCGAGGATCATCCCGGCCCATGAGTGGCGTGCCTCCCCCGGCTTGCCGGGCATGACCTCGTCGGCGAGACGCGGGCCGAGCGTGATCTTCAGCTTGCCGGCAATCTCGGTGATCGCACCGGAGTCGAACTCGACACTGTCGAACACAGCGACCGGCGGCTTCAGACCGATCTCCGAGATCAGCTTCGCGACCACGGTCGGCTCGGGTTCGGTGAGGTCGGGCGTCTGGGCCGCGCCGAGGTAGTCGTAGCCGAAGTAGCGCGCCATGTACACGAGTGAGTCGTGGTACGAGTACAGCACCCGGTCTCGCGCCTTGACGGTCTCCGTTGCGGTCTTCATCGCGGCGTCGATGTCGAACATCAGCTTCGAGAGCCTCGCGTAGTTCTCGTCGAGGATGTCGATCCCGCTCGACATCCTCACGGAGACGGAGTTCCGGATCGCGTTCAGGTAGCGGAGCGCGATGTTCGGCGACATCCACCCGTGTGGGTTCACGAGCCCGCCGTCGGTGGGGTACGACTCGCTGTGCAGCTGCGCCGAGGTCGCGAGAGCCACCGCCCCGGCCTCGCACAGGACAGCGTCGGCCGGGAGGGCCTGTCTGTTCAGTTCGACGTCGCCGGCCTCGAGACCGAGACCGTTCGTGAGCACGACATCGGCGTTCTGCACGAGGTCCGCGCCGGCGGGGCCGATGCGGTGCACGTGCACGGTCGAACCGTCGGGGACGAGCCCGTTGACCGTGACACCCGTGCCGTCGAGCATCAACCCCGTCAGGTTGGTCAACGGCGCGAACGTGGTGACGACCCGCGGCATGCGTCCCCTCACAACCTCGCCGGAGGAGCACTGCTGGTCGGCCAGCTGGTCGGAGTTGTCGTCCTCTCCCGACCCCGCGATGTCGTCCTCGATGACGGCCTTGGTGTCCTCGGGGGCGGTGGTGCCGCCCGACGAACAGCCGGCGAGAAGCGCGAACGCGAGGGAGACAGCTGCGGCGGCCCGTTTCATGGCAGTGATGCTAACGGCGGCCGTGCGCGGGCCGGGGTCGGTCAGCGCGGCGACACGCGGAGGGTGAACGACCTCACGGCCCTGGCGAAGATGTTCGCCTCCACGTCGGGCTCGGTGACCGGTTCGAGATCGGTCATGGTCGCCGACATGCGCGTGAACACCGACTTCAGCACGGCGCGCGCGAGGTTGGCACCGATGCACAGGTGCGTTCCGAAGCCGAACGAGATCTGGGGGTTCGGTGACCGGCCGATGTCGAACACGAACGGATCCCGGAAGACTCTCTCGTCCCTGTTCGCCGACGGGTACAGGAGGATGATGCGGTCTCCCTCGCGCACCTGTTGCCCCCCGATGCGGTCGTCAGATGCCGCCGTGCGGAAGAAGTTGTTCAACGGTGTCACCCAGCGCAGGACCTCCTCGACAGCACCCTCCACGAGCGAGGGGTCGGCCCCCATTGCGTCCCACTGGTCACGGTGGTCACAGAAGACGCGCAACCCGTGGGAGATCGCGGTGCGGGTGGTCTCCGCGCCACCGGCGATGAAGAGACCGACCTCGTGGAAGATCGAGGCAGGCGGCAGCTTCTGGCCGTCGATCTCGGCGTGCGCCCAGATCGAAATGAAGTCGTGGGCCGGACAGGCCGAGCGCTCCGCCATCACGGGCCCCATCGCGGCGAGGAACTCGCGGTTCGCGTCGTAGAACTCGGCCATGGTGGCCTCGTCACGCTCGCGCATGTCGGTTCGCATGAGACGTTCGCTCCACGACTTCAGGTCGGGCCACATCTCCTCGGGGAAACCGAGCAACCGGGTCGTCAGGCGCGCCGCAACCTGTGCAGCGACCGAGTCGACGACCTCGAACGTGCCCTGTTGCAGGCAGATCTCCACGAGGTCGGCAACCAGCGCATCGATCTCCGCCTGACGGCGGGCGACTGCGGCTCGGGTGAGCTCACCCTGCACGAGCATTCTCTGCTGGCGGTGGCGCGGGTCGTCCTGGGCGATCATGTTCGCCTCTTCGGGCGACCACACGGCGCGGTAGCCGCGTCCGGACACAAACACCGACGAGCGTCGCTCCACGTCCATCACGTCGGCGTGTGTCGTGACCCCCCACAGGCTGTTCCTCGCGTCCCGGTACACCGGCTCGTTCGCCCGCATCCACGACCACAGGTCGTGCGGGTTCGAGCGGTACAGCTCGGGGTCGAGCAGGTCCACGTCGGGCCTCGTGCCGGCGCGGTTCTCCGTGGTCGTCATGTCAGCGCATCCCCCTCGCGTTGTCCCGTGCCACCTCGGCCCACGCACGCGAGACCGAGTCGTCGGGTTCGGCCGGCAGGCCGAGCACCCTCTCCCCCAGTATGTTCCGCTGCACCTCGCCGGTGCCACCCCCGATGGTGAGCGCCCTCGCGAACATGTACCCGCTGTACCAACTACGCGAGCGAAGAGTCTTCGGGCCCTCGCGGCCGCCGGTGAGCATCGCGTCCGCACCGATGAGGTCGCGCGCGACCTCCATCGCCCGCTGGCCGTGCTCATCCGCCATGATCTTGCGGATGCTGGCCTCGGGGCCGGGTTGTTCCCCCCGCAGACGTGCTGCCAGCGTGCGCATCCTCACGATCTCCAGCACCGTGTGCTCGATCCACAGCGACGCAAGACGCTGCCTCATCACGGGGTCGTTGATGCCGATGGCGCGCACCTCGTCGATGATGTCGAGTGCGGTCGGCCCCGCACCCCACAGCACCCCGGAGGACGACAACGACACCCTCTCGTTGCCGAGCGTGACCTTCGCGAGTCGCCAGCCGTCGTGCGGTTCGCCGACGACGTTCGCGTGCGGGATCCGCACGTCGGTGAGGAACACCTCGTTGAAACTGTCGGCGCCGGCGATGTTGCGGATCGTCCTCACCTCGATGCCCGGGGCGTCCATCGGACAAATGAAATAGGTGATGCCCCGGTGCTTCGGTGCGACAGGGTCCGTGCGTGCGATGAGGATGCCGAACCGCGAGTAGTGCGCGCCGGTCGTCCAGATCTTCTGGCCGTTGACCACCCAGTCATCACCGTCGCGCTCCGCACGGGTCGCAAGCGACGCGAGGTCGCTTCCGGCACCTGGCTCGCTGAACAACTGGCACCAGATCTCCTCGCCCGTGAGCGCGGGCAGCACGTACCTCTTCTTCTGTTCCTCGGTGCCGGCGTGGATGATGGTCGGCGCCGCCCACCCGATGCCGATCTGGTTCGACGGGCGCTTGATGCCGGCGCGTGCGAACTCGTCGTCGATCAACAGCTGGTGGAGGGGGTCTGCGCCGAGCCCCCAGGGCTCGGGCCAGTGTGGTGCAACCCAGCCGGCCTCCGCGAGCTGCAGCGGCGTGGGGTCAGGATGCGAGGCGATCCACCCGCGCACCGCGGCCCGGCGCGAGTCGTCATCGCCGGGCAGCAGGTCCTCCATGACGTCACGTTATTGACCCCCGACTACGGTCTCACAGAATGGAGACCGCAGTGACCGATGCGAGCGACCTCGGGTCGTTCAGGACGCAGGTGTCGGGGTGGCTGGCGGACAACAAGCGCCACGCCCCGCGCGACTACGGCGCGATCTGCCCGCCCGACCTGATCTCTGCCGGGGCCGGGTGGCAGCGGCGCATCAACGACGCGGGGTTCGCAGGTCTCCACTGGCCAGCGGAACACGGCGGTCGCGGCCTCACCCCGGCACACCATGCGGTGTGGGTGGAGGAATGTGCGAAGGCAGCGGTGCCGCCGGTGCTGAACATGGTGGGTCTTGTGCTCGCCGGTGGTGCGGTGATGGCGTTCGGCGACGACGCACAGAAGTCGCGCCACCTCCGCGCGACACTGTCGGCCGAGCACGTGTGGTGCCAGTTGTTCAGCGAGCCCGGTGCGGGCAGTGACCTCGCGTCGCTCTCGACCCGCGCCGAGCGCGACGGCGACCGGTGGATCGTGAACGGGCAGAAGGTGTGGTGCAGCGGAGGACGGGCGAGCAACTGGGGCATCCTCATGGCCCGCACGAAGCAGGACGGCCCGAAGCACGAGGGCATCTCGTTCTTCCTCTGCCCCATGGACGCCCCCGGCATCGAGGTGCGTCCGCTGCGCCAGATGACGGGCGAGGCCGAGTTCGACGAGGTCTTCTTCACCGATGCCGAGATCCCCGCGGACTCTCTCATCGGCCCGGTGCACGGCGGCTGGGGTGTGGGCATGGCCGTGCTCACGAACGAGCGCGGGCACATCGGCGCGAGCATCATCGGTCTCGAGCGGCGCATCGAGTCGATGGCGGAGCTCGGCCGCGGTGCGGGGCTCGATGCCACGGGCCGACAGCACCTCGCGAGGCAGCTCTCGCGCGGGATTGCGTTCAAGGCGATGGCACAGACGCAGGGTCCGGTCGCATCGACGGCATCGTCACTGATGAAACTCGGCATCACGGAGATGATGTTCGAGGTCGCGATGCTGCGCGGCGACATCGCCGGCGCTGCCGCGATGCTCGAGGGCCCCGACGCCGCGGGGATGCTCGCCGCGCCGGGCGGCCGCATCGCCGGCGGCTCGAGCCAGGTGCAGCGGAACATCATCGGCGAACGACTGCTCGGCCTGCCGCGGGAGCCGAAGTGAGACGGGGCCGGGGTTGATCGGACACATCGCCTGCAGTGATGCCACGTTGATTCCCTCCGTCGATGGCCTGACGATTGCGGTGCACGACTTCGGCGGCGAGGGACCGCCGGTGCTGCTGTCGCACGCGACCGGGTTCCACGCCCACTGCTTCGAGCCGATGGCCGCGGTGCTGTCGCCGACGCACCGATGCATGGGTCTCGATCACCGGGGTTACGGGGATTCGGAGAACATCGACCCGGCCGGCGTCGAGTGGACGCCCTACGGGAACGACGCACTGGCGGCCGCACGGCACCTGTCGGCCGCGAGCGGCGGTGCGCCGGTGGTGGGCGTCGGCCACTCCATGGGCGGTGCGTCACTGCTGATGGCCGCACTGCGGGAACCGCAACTGTTCCGCGCGCTGTTCGTGTTCGAGCCGATCGTGTTCCCGCCGCCCGTCGACGACGGCCCGAGGCCCGCAAGCCCGTTGCCGGCGGGGGCGCGCAAGCGCCGCGCGGTGTTCGCCTCGTTCGACGAGGCGCTCGAGAACTTCACGGCCAAGCCGCCGATGAGCTCGTTCCACCCCGTTGCCCGCGCTGCCTACGTGCGCCACGGCTTCGCACCGCTGCCCGACGGCAGCGTGACCCTCAAGTGTCTCCCCGATCACGAGGCACGCACTTACGAGACCGGGGCAACATCCGGCATGTTCGACCGGCTCCCCGAGGTGGCGACACCGACGTGGGTGATGGCCGGTGCACCGGCGCCGTACCAGCCCTCCAGTTTTGCCGCGACCGTCGCCGAGCGCCTGCCGGACTCCACGTACGTGCAGTGGGACGAGATGGGGCACTTCGGGCCGCTCGAGCACCCGGAGACGATCGCAACGTTCGTGCAGCGCACCGTCGCCGGCCTGCCCCGATGAGCACGCACGGGCCGGTGTCGCGTCTCGACGCTGCCGCCGACGGAGCGCTCGAGCCGTTGCGCAACAACCGGCTCTCCGTGGCAGCGTTCGGCGCGGCCAGCAGGGTGGGCGACTTCAGCGTGGTGTGGCACGCACTCGGCCTGCTGCGCGCGGTCGGTTCGCTCGAGCGCCTGCGCGAGGCGGTGTTCCTGTCGTGTGCGCTCGGCGTGGAGAGCCTGGTGGTCAACCAGGGTGTGAAGAGGGCGTTCCGCCGCACGCGACCCACTCTGTCCGGTGACGAGCGCTTCGAGGTACGCACACCGAGCACCTCCAGTTTCCCCAGCGGCCACGCGTCCTCCGCCGCGTTCGCAGTGATTGTCCTGGCAGGCTTCACCGGGTGGCCGGTGGCGTGGCTGTTCGTTGCCGTCGGAGTGCTGGTGACACTCAGCCGTGTGGTGGTGCGCATCCACCACATGTCCGACATTCTCGGCGGGGTGGCGGTGGGTGCCGTGCTCGGAGTCCTCGCCCGCGCGGTTGCGATCCCGTTGCTCGGATAGCCGGCCCGCGGAATAAGCGCCCGTTCCGGGGTGTTTCTCTCTCCGTCATGACGGTTTCCTTCGGCCTCACTTTCGATTACCGGTGCCCCTTCGCCCGGCTCGTGCACGATCACGTCGTGACCGGCCTGAGCGACGGTGCCGACTGGGATGTCACCTTCCTTCCGTTCTGTCTCGGCCAGGCGCACGTCGAGGAGGGCCAGACCGACATCTGGGACCGCCCCGACGACGACACCGGGCTGCTCGCACTTCAGCTCGCGGTCTCGCTGCGCGACAACCAGCCCACGTCGTTTCTCGGGTTCCACCATGCCCTCTTCGAGCACCGCCACAACGGCGGCGGCACGCTGCGCGACGAGCAGACCCTCCGCAGGTTCGTGGAGACGCACGGAGGCAACGCCGATGCTGCCTTCGATGATGTCGCTTCCGGTCGTCCCCTCGCCGCGATCAAGCACGAGCACACACGTTTCGTGGAGAGCCACCACGTGTGGGGCACACCGACGTTCGTGATGGATGACAAGGCCGTGTTCGTCCGACTGCTCGACCATTCCCACGGCGATGCGGCGGTCGCACGCCGCACTGTCGACCGCATCATCGACGACATTCGTTGGCCCATCCTGAACGAGTTCAAGCACACCTCGGTGCCCATGTAGGTTGGCCACCGTGTCTGGTGGCGAACGCAGAATGACGGATGCCGAGGCGCTGATGTGGCGCCTCGAGAAGGACCCCTTCCTCGCGTCCACCTTCGCCAACATCACCATCCTCGACAGACCCCCGGACATGGACCGTCTGGTGGCCCGCATGGAGCGCACGTCGCTGCTCTTCCCCCGCCTGCGGCGCAAGGTGCAGCTGATGCCCGCGAACGTGGGAAACCCGATGTGGGTCGACGACCCCGCATTCGACATCCGCTACCACGTGCGGCGTGTCGCACTCCCCGGGCCCGGTTCCATGCGCCAGCTGCAGGACCTCGTCACCTTGTTGATCGCCGACCCCTTCGACCGGTCCCGGCCGCTGTGGCAGTTCATCGTCGTCGACGGCCTCGAGGGCGGACGCAGCGCGATGGTGCTGAAGCTGCACCACACGATCACCGACGGCCAGGGCGGCGTCGAGCTGTCGCTGCACTATCTCGACATGGAACGTGACCCCGCCCCGCTCCCGCCGCTCGACCCCGAGGTGCTGATGGCAGCGGCCGACGTGCGCGAACCGGACCCGGGTGACGCACTGCGCGGCGCGATGTCCGACACCCTGCGGGTGCCGATCGCGGTGCTGAAGCAGGTGCGCGGCATCCTCGCCGACCCGAGCCTGGTCGCACAGATCGGTTCCTCGACCTCGGCCACCGTGCGCAACGTGCTGTCGCAACTGCAGGACACCGACCGCGCCCGCTCGCCGCTGTGGACCGAACGCAGCCTGCGCCGGCGCCTCGAGACCGCACGCGTGCCCTACAAGGAGATGCGTGCGCTGTCGAAGATGCTCGGCGGAACGCTGAACACGGTGTTCGTCACTGCGGCGGCACATGCTGCGGGCCGCTACCACGACCTCATGGGTTCGCCGGTGGAGTCGCTGCGTGCGTCGATGGCCATCAGCACCCGCACGGATGCATCGCAGTCGAACGCGTTCTCGCTGGCACGCATGCTGGTTCCCACCTCGGAGATGCCGATTGCCGACCGCTTCGCCGCGGTGAACGAGATCCTCCTCGCCGCACGCACGTCGGGCTCTTCCGGCGCCGTCGACGCGGTGGCCACTATCGCCACCGTTCTTCCCACGTCCGTCATCACACGGCTGGCGCGGGCGCAGTCGCAGACGGTCGATTTCGCGACGTCCAACGTGCGCGGGGCAGGCACCCCCCTCTATGTGGCCGGCTCGAAACTGCTGGGGAACTACCCGATCGGGCCGCTCGCCGGCACGGCGTTCAACATGACACTGCTGTCGTACATGGGGTCGCTGGACGTCGGCATCAACATCGACGAGGCTGCGGTGGAGAACCCCGACCTGCTCAGAGAGTCACTGGATGATGCGTTCGCGCAGCTGGTGGCATTGGCGCCCCGCACGGAGCCCCCGGCGACCAACGAACCCGAACCGGATCAGGCGCCGCGGCGTTGGTGGAGAAATCTCAGCCGTTCGCGCTGAGCAGCGAACGAAGATCGAGCAGGAGGTCGGCGACCTCGGTGGCGGAGATCAGCTCGCGACGGAGCATCTCGGCGAGGGCCTTGTCGATGACGGCAATCGCCTCGGTGACAACCGGTTCGCGGGTCTCGATCATCTCGTGCTCCTTCGTCGGGGCGGATGACCGGGGCCGTAAGGCCCCTCCGCCCGTTTACACATGGTACAGACGGGGGTCCGCCCGCAGCGGGCATACCCCCGCACCGTCGGTGACATGCGTCGCCGCCCCGCGCCATAGGGTTGCGCCATGGACCTGAACGGAAAGACAGCGGTGGTCACCGGCGCCGCGAACGGCATCGGTGCCGCCCTCGCCCGGCGGTTCCACGCGGCAGGCGCGCGCGTGGTGCTCGCCGACCG
>JBJTBF010000025.1:0-15171 GCA_046091145.1 Acidimicrobiales bacterium
GTGATCATCACCAGACCGGCGAACAGGTAGATCGCGGCCATGACCTGCCACGCCCGGTCGAAGTCGGCGAAGACGGCATCCGTGAAGACCGGAGCAGTCTTCGTGAGGGCTGCTTCGTCGAGTATCCGGGACACCGAGATCACCATGGACCCCGCAAGTGCCGCGCCCAGTGCCGAACCGACCTGTCTCATTGTCGTGTTCAGTGCCGAGCCCATCGCGAACTTGGCCGGCGGCAGGAACGCGCTGGCTGCGGCCGAGAGCGTGGACATCGAACATCCCACTCCACTACCTGTGATGATCATCCAGGGCAGGAGGTCGGTCACGTAGTGCGGTGTCGGCTGGAGGTTCAGGGAGAACATGAGCGTGCCGAACGACAGCAGCACGGACCCCAGCATGAGAACGCGCGCATGACCCCATCTCATCGCCAGGCGTCCCATCGGCGCGGCGAGAAGTGCGGCGCTAATGGGGCCGGGGGCGATCGCGAGGCCGGACATCGCCGGGCTGTAGTGCCACACGGTCTGCAGCCATTGGGTGTTCAGCATCCACATGCCGAGGAAGCCGATGGAGAAGAAGAGGCCCGAGAGGTTGGCGGCCACCACGAACGGCAGTTTGAACAGCGACAGGTCGAGCAGCGGGTCCGGAACCGAACTGCACCGCTTGACGAAGAGTGCGAGCAGCAGAAGTCCCCCGATTAGTGCGGCCATCGTCCGTGTGTCGGCCCAGCCCCAGTCGCCGCTCTGCACGATGGCAAGGGTCACGAGTGCGACACCGGGGAAACCAAGAGCCGTGCCGACGAGGTCGACGTTCTTTGTTGCGTTGGGGTCCTTGCTCTCGTGGAGGATCCGGCTGCCGACGACGAGGGTGAAGATGCAGAAAGGAACGTTGATGAAGAACATCCAGCGCCAGGACAACGTGTCAACGAGCAGGCCCCCTGCCGACGGCCCGGCCGCCGCGGCGAGTCCGCCGACCGCACCCCAGATCCCGATTGCCACGGTCCGCTTCTCCACGGGGAACTCGGGCAGGACGAGTGCGAGCGACGCGGGGGTGAGTTGTGCACCACCGAGCGCCTGGACGACTCGTGCCGCCACTAGCAGCGGAGCCGTGGGTGCAAGGCCGCACAGAATGGATCCGAGGCTGAAGATCGCGAGCCCGCGGAGGAACGAGCGCTTGCGGCCGTTGACGTCGGCGAAGCGGCCGGCGGTGAGGAGTCCTGCGGCGTACGCGATGGAGTAGGCGCTGAAGACCCATGTGAGCAGGGTCGGGTGGCCGAGGTCGGCCTGGATGGAGTTCCTCGCGACCACCACGATGCTGGTGTCGAGCGAGACAAGGAAGGTGGCGACCGCGGTGAGACCCAGCACCCTGTACGCCCGTGACAGGTCCGGTTCTGTGTTGTTCATGTTCCCCCCAAGTGAACCTCTGCCACCATAGTGACGGGGGCGTCGCACCGACGAACCGTGTCCGACGGGACGAGAAACAGTCAGCGGGCCTTGATGGAGAACTTCACCTTCTTGGTCGCTGATGAGGTCTTGCCGACGAACACCACGCTGTAGGTCTTCCCAGGACGCAGACCCACCACCACGCACGACGTGCGGGTGCGGTACACGCACTTCCGTGAGCCGAACTTCGGCACTGTGACCTTGACCGTCTTTCCGTCGCGCGACTTTGCCGTCCATCGGACCACGTAACGACCACGCTCGAACCGCGTGGCCTTGACCGACAGTGTGATGGGGTTCGGTACAGGCACGGTGATTACGGTGCCACCGCCCGGTCCGTCACCACCGCCCACGGGGTTCTTCGAGTTCTTCAGCAAGTAGTAGTCGCTCGTCATGGTGTAGCCACCCCACTCGTTATCGATGTTGACGAGAGCGGTCGCGTAGCAGGTGCCGATTGCCCCGACTGTGTTGTCGTGCGTCAGCACCAAGGGCTCTCCGGAGTACTCGAGCTGCCTCTCCAGTTTCCATCTCGCGTTCTGGTTCGTCCGCTTCGTCCCGTAGCAGGAGATCTCGATGTGCGTGACGTTCCAGCGGTCGAGGGGGTGGGCATCGACGGTGATCGTGTCGGTGGCACCGTCGGTGACGTAGGAACCCCTGGGACGGTCGGGTTGACGTCGTTCGGTGGTGATCTGGAGTGTCTTGGAACGCTGTCCGACGCCGTTGGTCGCCTGCACGAGGAAGTTCGTCGTGTGGTTGGCGGGGAGTTTCGTGAACGTGCACGTGGCTGCTGTCGCGTCACAGGAGGGGCCGTCCTCGCGGGTGACCGTGAATGACGTGACCGGAAGACCGCCGTCATCCTCGACCCTGGCGCGGATCTCTGCCTTGGTTTTTCCCACGGTGAAGTCGGCGTTCACGGTGGGCGGAGTGGCCGGTACCGGTTCGAGGCTGGGCCCGGGGGCGACCGCACTGCCGGGTGGGCCGGACCCTGTGACGGAAACGATCAGTGGGGTGTTGCGCGGGATCCTGGAGATGACACACGAGCGCGCGAACACAGGAACAGAACATGACGGCCCGCCGGCGATCGATGCCGTCCATATCGACGGTTCGGCAAGTGAGTTGTCGACCACGGCATTTGCGGTCCATTCCACCTTCACCGAACCTGTCGGGAGGCCCTCCGCGTCGCGCACCGGGGTTGCCTTGACTTCGATTGCTGCCAGCATCTGACGCGCGGGGCCGGGTTGCACCCGCACGGTCGCTGTTGCTGCGTCGATGGACACGAGTGTGATGCGGAACCGACCGAGCCGGTCATCGAACGGTGCACCGGGAGCAAGGAAGTAGTTGGCATCGGATGAACCCGCCTTGGCGGAGATCGGGCACAGCCATGAGAACGTGCCGTCACCCGCGACACCCGATCTCTCGAGAGCAAGGCCGTTGAGTTGGTCCAGCGACGGTTTGTTGATGAGAATGACGCCGGCCTGGTCATCGGTGAACTGCGTGTTGCCTTTGGCCCGGTACTGCAGCCAGAACTCGCCCTCATCGAGGCTTCCCAGGAGCTTTGCGGACGGAATCCGCACTGCCCTCGTGGGGCCGGCGGTGTTCGTGCTGAGCGACAGCTGGAACGTTCTGTCTGTGCCGTCCCATGTCGACACCTGCGCGTCACCCAGCCAGCCGATGAGGTTGAGGTACTGCACGTTGTACCCGGAACCGAGATCACTGGCCATGCCCATGACGTCGTAGCGGTTGAAGTATTCGACGTGCTGGCACTTGGTCACGTAGCTCGGCTGCGCAGGGGTGTACACCGGGTACTTCGCCCCGGGGTACACCCAACTGCACCCGTTCGCGTGCGGAAGCCCCATGTTGTGGCCCAACTCGTGGGCCCACACCATCGGGGTGGTGCTGTTCATCCAGGTGAAGGACCCCGGCATGTATCCGCGTCCCCTGTACCAGCAGCCTGAGTTCTCGGGCCACAGGAGCGCGGTGTTGGTGGGCCAGCCCTTGAGCTCCGAGCCGTTGACCCAGTCGGTCACCTGCTTCTGCACGCCGAGGTCGTCGCACTCCTTGGACGGTGTGACGTTCAGGACCGGTGCCTGACGCACGGTGAGGGCCTCGATGCCGCCCGATGCCGGTCCCCACCATGCAGCCAGGTCGCCCTGTGTCTTCGTTGCGTCTGCGACACGGGTCGCTGACATCGGCCGGTCTGCCCACTGCACCGGTACGACGAGAAGCCGTCGGTCGGCGAGTGGCGCATACGGTGACGTGGCTCCCTGCGCGCGGACGACACCGCTCAGTCCCTCACCTGCTGTGTACTTCGCACGCACCGGCTGCCCCGGGAGCAAACCCCGCGCGTCCTCATCGTCGAGCGGAATCACCGAACTGCCGCTCTGCACAACCCACCGGGTGGGGTCGATGTCGGGATCCTTCGGTGTCTCGGTCGGCACGACCAATCGCGCGATGCCGGAGACCGACACGGTCACCGGCTCATCAAAACCGCCTGTCACACGGCGCTCCCGCATGGTGATCACCAGCGATGCAAGAAGAAGTGCGAGGACAAGGACGGCTGCCTTGGTGGCGATGCCCATCCAGGGCGGGCGGTGAGTGTTCGGGTCGGACATGGGGGTCACGACAACCTATGACGGACGATGTCCGTGAGGATGGTTCAGTCCCATCCGTTGCGGCGGATGTGCCGGCCATCAGCGTCCCTCGGCCTGCCACGCCAGCGAACCCCACCCGGCGTGGCACTCAACTTGGCGACCAGGCCCTGCATGGGTGTGCCCTCCACCTCGATGATGGCGTTGCGCGACGCATAGTGCGGGTCAGCGGCGATGTCGGCCATGTCCATGATCGGTCCCGCCGCCGCGTCGGCCGCAGAGAGTTGATCGAGTGCCTGCTGCTGGGTGCGCGCTGCACACCAGGCCTGCATCGCAGTCTCGATTTCGTCGCGGTGGGCCACGCGGCCGTCGAACGATGAGAATCGTGGGTCGTCACCGAGGCCGAGCAGACCCATCACGCGTTGCGCAACGGAGTCGCTGCTGGTGGAGAGTCCGATGAACCTGCCGTCACTGCAGCGGTAGGCACCGCGAGGGACCGTGTAGGGGATGCCCGAACCCATGCGCTCCTGCAGTTCGCCGCGGGTGAGCCACACGCTGATCAACGGCCCGAGGAGATGGAAGATCGACTCGAGCAACGACACGTCCACCACCTGGCCGCGGCCGCTGTGCAGTGCGACCATCGTCGCGAACGCGGCGACGAGACCCGTCACCTCGTCGGTAAGGGCGAATGCAGGCATCATCGGGTCACCGCCCGGCTGGCCACTGATGGCAGCAACACCACCCATCGCCTCGGCGATTGTTGCGAAACCCGGACGTGACGCATATGGGCCGGTCTGGCCGAAACCGGTGACCCGGGTGACCACGAGGTCCGGGTTGCGGGCCAGCAGGACATCCGGTCCGAGACCGAGCTTCTCGAGCACACCGGGCCTGAAGTTCTCCACCAGCACGTCGGCACCGTCCATCAAGTGCAGGAACACTTCGCGGTCTGCTTCGTCCTTCAGGTCGAGATCGACGGTGCGCTTGTTGCGGTTGACGAACCTCCACCACAGACCCTCTCCGTCGGCTGGGTCGCGCCATGCCATGTTGCGCAGGCTGTCACCGCCGTCAGGGCGCTCCACCTTGATCACGTCCGCCCCGAAGTCGGCAAGGTAACGGGCACAGTTCGGCCCGGCCAGCACCGTGGACAGGTCGATGACCCGGAGACCTGCGAGTGCCTGTTCCGCCATCTCCTACCGAAGCCCCATCACGAAGCAACGCTCGGCAAGAGTTCCCATCGCATAGCTCTGGTAGTCGGTGCCGAAGTCCGAGTAAAGGTGACGGCAGCGGTTGCTCCACGTGAGCGCCTCGGGTGTCGAGACACGGTGGACCACCTGCATCACACCGCCCTCATGCACGCGGTACTCGGCCCATGTGCCGGGAAAGTCCTTCACGCAGCCGATCTCCACGGTGGGGATGTGCGCCCGCGGCATCATGCGCACGCGGTGTCGGTGCGTGTGACCCGCGGTGTAGGCAATCACGTTCGCGTGACGCGCGCACAAGTCGCTCAGCCGGTCACTGCAGTCGGGGTGAAGCCCGAAATAGTCGTCGCTGCGCGGGCCCTCCACCCACTGCTGGTGGTGTCCCATGAGCATCACCGGGACAGTGGCAGCAGAGAGTTGCGCCTCGAGCCACTCGAACTGTTCTCCGCCGATCGACCCCGTCGTCTTTCCCGGCTGCGCAGTGTCGATGAGGCCCACGGCTATGCCGGGCAGTTCGATCCAACGGTCGCCCGCGTACTCGTCTTGTCCGCGGTAGGAGTCGTGGTTCCCGCGCACGGTGTGGAGCCGGTCCCTGAACACGCCGTACGTGTCGCGGAACGCAGCGAACTCCTCGTCGCGGCCGTCCTCGGTGAGGTCGCCCTTCACGATCACCGCGGCAGGGTCGATCGTGGTGATCTCGGCCACGGCGCCCTCGTTCATCACCAACGGATACGGGCGCTCACCCGGCAACGGGCGCTGGATGGGTCCGAGCGGACTGTCGTCGATGCGGCCGCACTCCGTCTCGCCGAAGTGCACATCGTTCACCGTGGCGAACCTGCACAGCAGCCGGCCTGCCGGCGGCTCGAGGGTCGAGAACCTGATGCCGTGCTCCTCGTGCTCGGTGCCCGGCTCGAGGTTGTCGAGCCGGATTGTCTCGAGATGGCGGTGCAGCACCGCCGACGTGTCGGCGACCGTGGTCAACTCGGTGTCGACCGGCGGCCGCATGTCAGTACCCTGGCCGTGACCGCCGCACGACGTGCTGGGCGGCCCACCAGCGTCCGCTGAATCGCCATGCCACCCCGGCCGTTGCGCGGTCGGCGCGCGACGCGGCAACCGGCTGCGGCCACATCATCGCCGCGGCTGCCGCGATTGCTGCGGCCTCCTCATCGGAGGGAACGGGAGACACGGAGCCGACAACAACGTTCATCTGCGGTTGACCACCTTGGATTCGGCGATCTTGTCGTGGAGCGTCTGCTTCTTCGGGTCCCAGAGCATCCAGAGGTAGTCGATCAGAACGAGCGCAAGAAGTCCGGGAACGTAGGTGGTGGCAGCCCCGAGGAGGTTCACGAATGCCGCCCTGCGGAACGCTCGGTCAATGGAGAGGAACGCGCCCGACCGGCTGTCGAGCACCAGCACGCCGAACTTTGCCCTCCAAGGTGAACCGCCCCGCTCGGTCGTCCACTTGGCGAGGAGCCACGAGGCAGCAAGTGCGCTCGCGACGCTGACGGCGGCACCTGCGCTCTCGCCCACCATGAGCCCGAGTACCCCGAAGGGGATGATGATGACCAGAAGGCTGGTCTGGTCGAGGATGTGCGCGACGAAGCGGATCCAGAACCCGGCGAAGTCATTGTCGTCTCCCGCCGGGTGCGGTGGTGACCAGTTTCCCTCGAAGTTCGTCATCGTTCCCTCCTACAGCGGCATGTTGCCGTGCTTGCGCTTCGGCAGCTCTTCACGCTTCGAGCGCAGCATGCGCAGACCGGCGACGACCATCTTCCGCGTGTCCGCGGGATCGATCACATCGTCCACGTATCCGCGCTCGGCGGCCGCGTAAGGGTTCGCGTACTTCTCGGTGTACTCGGTGACGAGCTCGTTGCGGCGGGCGACCGTGTCGGCGGCCTGCTGCAGTTCGCGGCGGTAGACAATCTCGACCGCACCCTGCGGGCCCATGACCGCGAGCTCGGCCGTCGGCCATGCGTAGGCGAGGTCGGCGCCGATTGACTTCGAGTTCATCACCACGTACGCACCGCCGTATGCCTTGCGGGTGATGATCTGGATGCGCGGCACCGTCGCCTCGCAGAACGCGTACAGCAGCTTCGCGCCATGGCGGATGATCCCCTCGTGCTCCTGGTTCACGCCGGGGAGAAAGCCGGGAACGTCGACGAAAGTGAGAAGCGGGATGTTGAACGCATCACAAGTGCGCACGAAGCGTGCCGCCTTCTCGCTGCTCTCGATGTCGAGCACGCCGGCGAACGCCATCGGCTGGTTGCCCACCACGCCGACGGCGACACCGTCGACACGCGAGAACCCACAGACGATGCTCTTGGCCCAGTGCGGGAAGTACTCGAAGAACTCACCGTTGTCGACGACCTCGCGGATGACCTTCTTCATGTCGTAGGGCTGGTTCGATGATGCCGGGAGGATGCCGCGCAGTGCATCGCACGAGCGCTCGGGGTCGTCCGCTGCCTCCTCGGCCGGCGGCTCCTCGAGGTTGTTCGACGGGAGAAACGAGAGGAGGAAGCGAACGTCATCCAGGCACGACTGCTCGTCCTGCGACATGAAAGTGGCAACGCCCGACTTCGACGAGTGGCTCATTGCACCGCCGAGCTCCTCGAGCGTCACGTCCTCGCCCGTCACCGTCTTCACCACGTCGGGACCGGTGATGAACATGTGGCTCGACTCCTTCACCATGAAGATGAAGTCGGTCATGGCGGGGGAGTACACGGCGCCGCCGGCGCACGGTCCGAGGATCACCGAGATCTGCGGGATGACACCTGACGACTGCACGTTCCTCCAGAAGATGCCGCCGTACGAGGCGAGCGAGACGACGCCCTCCTGGATGCGTGCCCCTCCACCGTCGTTCAGGCCCACCACCGGTGCACCCACCTTGAGGGCGAGGTCCATCAGCTTGTGGATCTTCTCGGCGAACACCTCACCGAGGGCGCCGCCGAACACCGTGAAGTCCTGGCTGAACACGAAAACCTTGCGGCCCTCGACTGTGCCCCAACCGGTGATGACCCCGTCGGTGTACGGACGCTCCTCAAGGCCGGCCGCGTGCGCCCTGTGGCGAGCGAGCATGTCGAGTTCGTGGAACGAGCCCGGGTCGAGCAGGTACTCGATGCGCTCGCGGGCCAGCATCTTTCCCTTGCCCTTGTGGCGCTCGACTAACCGGGGGCTGCCGGCGTTGACGGCCTCTTCCCGTCTCCGTCGGAGGTCTTTGATCTTGTCCTGCATGGAGGAGCCGGAGGGGTCTGTCACGCTGGCAAACGCTAGTTGTCGGGGGTCGGCTGCGCCTATCCAGCGGGGTCGGTGTGGCTCAGCCCGCGACGGTTGTGGTGGTTTCCGGCGTAGGGGCCGCAGTGGTGGTGGGGGCGAGGTCGGCGTTCGGCTGGGTGGTGACCGTCACCCCGTCTGCGACCACGAACGTGGACCTCAGCGGTTCGAGATCGCCCGTGGTGGTGGTGCCCTCGACCGTGACCGACCATTCACCCGGCGAGAGCAGCTTCATGCCCGTCTCCGCCGAGAGCAGCGCCGCACCGGGACGTGTGATCGGCACGAACACCTTGTACCCGCTGAATGCGGTGTTGGACGGCACGAGGGACACGGTGAAGTTCTGGATGCGCGACGGGCCGAACATCTCCACCAGCAGCTTGTTCACCCCGACGTTGCCGGGCGTGAGGGAGAGACGCACATGGAAGTCGTCCGTGCCGGTGAGGTCCCGCACGACGGCGTACTGCTCCTTCGGGCCCTTCTCGCGCGGCACGACATACGGCGGGCGCATCGACATGAGGATGCTGGAGAACGCGAGCACGAGGACACTGAGCGCCAGTTCGACACCCACCGGTCTCTTCAGCACGTGCACCGCGCGCTGGTTGAGGGCCTTGGCCTGCCGCAGCCGCCCGGCCACCCAGGTGCGCACTGCGGCACCGACGAAGAGCAACAGACCCACGGCAAGGACCTTCAGGATGATCATGCGGCCGTGACCGCTGTTCACCAGGCTGAGACCGTCGAGCCGCCACACCTGCACCGCACCGCTCACGATGATCACGACAGAGACGGGAGTCGCCATGCGGTGCCACCCGTGCAGTGCATGCACTAGGTCCTCCTCGCCCGGCCCATACAGCACCACACGCCAGATGATCGCCACGGCACCGACGAAGATCATCACGAACGCCATGTGGACGATCGACATCACCACACCGATGGCGAGGCTGCGGCCGGTCATGCGGTCGAAGCCGAACGACACGGCGAGAAACACCAGCGCTGCGGTGGACTGTGGGACGTTCGTGGGTTCGAAGATGCGGGCGGGGATCCAGGAGAAGTAGACGAGTGCGGCCACTGCGACGAGACGAAGGATCAGTGTGCGGCCCTCGTTGAACTCGAGCAACGAGAACCATGATGTGGGCAGGAAGGACGAACCGAGACCTCTGCCGGTCTCGGCTGCCGTCACGAGAGACACATGGAGCGCCACGGTCGCCGTCGCGGCAATCGACACGATGCGCAAGTACCTCTCTGCAATGCCGTACTCCACACCCTCGACCCACACGAACCGCACGAAGAGAAGGCCGCCGAAGAGTGCGCTCACCGCGAGGAACGCCAGCAACCGTGCGAGGCCCACGGGTCCGCCGAGGCGGGGTTGGGCGGTGTCCACGGTTGTTCCGCCTGCCGACCCCGGCACGGTGGTCTGGCCGGGTTGGCCTGGCGCGGGCGTGGTGGACGGTTGGGTCTGCGACTCGAACGAGAAGTTGCCCGCGGATGCATCGGCGAGTTTCCAGCTGACCGTGCAGGTGCCGTTCGGGGGAACCTGGGTCAGTGCAGCCGACACCGTGAGCCCGTCGGCACCGAGCTGGGGCGTTCCGAGGCCGACCAGTCGACCGGAACAGGTGAGCGCCAGCCCCATCTGGGCGACCTGTTCGGCGGTGCCGGCCGGCGCCACGAACTTCAGCTGCAACTGTGTGGGCGCAACGGTGATGACCTCACCTGCCGCAGGGCTCGATGACTCGAGTGTGTTCGTGCCCTCCGCGAGTGCCGGGGTCGCACCGAAACCCGGGACACCGGCCGCACCCAGGCTCACGGCGCCGGCCGCAGCCAAAAGACAGATCAGTAGACGGCGCATGAGCGTCAAAACGGTACTCAACAACGAGTGTCCGTGTGTCGTCATCGGGGTTTCGCCACGTCGGAACCGCGTGTCACGCGGTTGGTAGGGTCGCTCCCGATGGCCACCCAGTCGCTCTACCGCCGTTTCCGGCCGCGGAAGTTCTCCGAGCTGTACGGCCAGGAGCACGTTGTCCGCGCGTTGCGCAATGCCGTCATCAACGGCCGCGAGGGCCAGGCATACCTCTTCTCGGGTCCCCGCGGCACCGGCAAGACCAGCACCGCACGCATCCTCGCCAAGGTCCTGAACTGTGAGTCACCGAGCGACGGCGAGCCCTGCTGTGAGTGCGCCAGCTGCAGGGCAGTCGAGGCCGGCAACAGCTACGACGTGCTCGAACTCGACGCTGCCAGCAACAACGGTGTCGAGGAGGTCCGCGAACTGATCGCGTCGGCGGCGCTCACCAGCCCGGGCAGGCACCGGGTGTTCATCCTCGACGAGGCCCACATGCTGTCGCGGCCGGCCGAGGCAGCCCTGTTGAAGACCCTCGAGGAACCCCCCGAGAACGTCGTCTTCGTGCTTGCCACAACGGACCCCCAGAAGATCAGCGAGACCATCCGCAGCCGGGTCCAGCACCTCCAGTTCCGCCTTCTGCCGGTCGAAGAACTCGAGAAGTACGTGCGACACGTGGTGTCGTCGGCCGGCCTCGAGGTGAGCGACGACGACATCGGTCTGGTGCTGCGTCAGGGCGGCGGCAGTGCCCGCGACACCCTGTCGGCGCTTGAGCTCGTGGTGTCCGGAGGTTCCGAACCCGGGGCGGTGCGCGCCACCGACGAACTGATCGATGCGCTCGTGGCACGCGACCAGGCGCGCGTGCTGGCTGCTGTTGCCGGTGCTGTCGGTCTCGGCCGTGATCCACGGGGACTCACCGAGGACATCGTGCGCTCGATGCGTGACAGTTTCCTTGCCGTTCTGTCTCCCGAACTGGTGCAGATGCCGGCTGACCGTGTGCAGGAACTGGCGGCACGCGCCCGCTCGCTCGGCAACCGCACGGTGGTGCGCATCATGGAGGTTCTGGGCACGACCCTGGTGGAGATGCGACATGCACCCGACCCGCGGTTGCTGCTGGAGGTTGCGCTCGTGCGCATCGCCACCCCCGACATCGATGATTCGGCCGCGGTTCTCGCTGCACGTGTGGCTGCGCTCGAGGAGCGTGTCTCCAATCTCATCAACTCCGGCGGTGTGCCGCTCTCACCGGCACCCGTGAACGAGAGCACCGGCCGTGCGCGCATCGGTGGCCGGGCTGCGCCCACCCCGGGCACGGCAGCGCCCACCGGAGGCACGCCTCGACCTGCTCCCGAGGCACCGCCGCCGGCCGCACCCGAGTCGCCCGCACCGGCCGTCGATGCACCCCCGACGGAGGCGTCAGACCCCGCACGTATGTGGCCCCAGATCGTGGAGTCACTGAAGCCGCTTGCCCGCGCCATCTTCAAGCCTGCATCCGTGGAATCGGTCAGCAACAACGTGGTCACAGTGCGACTGCCCGCGAACATGCCGCTCACGAAGGCCGAGGAGCAGAAGCAGGTCCTGGTGGACGCCGTGCGGAGGATGTGCGGCGCGAAGTACAACGTGTCGTTCACCAAGGACGACACAGGTACCGCACCCCGGCCCGACGCGGCGGCGCCCTCGACCATCGTCGAACAGGTGCAGCAGGACGAACTCGCCCCCGTTGACCCGGCCGACATCCTCCCCGGTGAGAACTCCGACAATCTCGCGCTTGATGCGCTGCACGAGATGTTCCCGGGAGGCAAGGTGGAGAAGGCCCCCGCCCCCCGCGGCAAGAAGAAGTAGCAGACAGTGGGCAGCCCCTACACACCTGCAGTACAGGCACTGATCGACGAGTTCGGGAGACTCCCGGGTGTCGGGCCCCGCACGGCCGTGCGCATCGCACTCCATCTGATCCGCGCGCAGGAATCCGACGTGGCCCGGCTCACGCGGGCAATCGCGGAAGGCCAGAAGGTCCGTTTCTGCGAGAGGTGCTTCAACCTCGCCGACGGGCACCTCTGCAGCATCTGCACCGACACGAAGCGCGATGCCACAAAGGTCTGCGTGGTCGAGAACTCGCGGGATCTCGCCGCAATCGAGCGGACCGGTGAGTTCCGCGGCACGTACCACGTGCTGCTCGGCGTCATGGATCCCATGGCAGGGGTCGGTCATGATGACATCAAGATCCGCGAGCTCGTGGTGCGGCTGCAGACCGAACCCATCGACGAGGTCATCGTGTGCACGGGCAACAACACCGAAGGTGATGTCACGGCGGCATACATCGCAAAGCTCCTGCGCCCGATCGGCATCAGCGTCACGCGCATCGCCAGCGGGCTGCCCGTGGGGAGCGACCTCGAGTTCGCCGACGAGCTCACACTCGGCCGGGCTCTCGAGAACCGGCGAGACGTCCAGCAGGGCTAGTCAGCTCGGTTGCCGGGGAGGCCCGACTTGTGCGCCGACACAGTCTGTGCGTGGTACATGCCGCTGTGCCCGCTGCACACATAGGCCGCTGCGCATGCCACGGCGAAGAGAACGGCTCCGGAGCCACCGAACAACTCGATGCCGAGGAACACGCACGCGAGCGGTGTGTTCGCCGCGGCGGCAAGCACCGCCGTTGCGCCGACCATCGCGAACAGCGCCACGTTCGCACCGAGCAGGCTTCCCACTGATGCACCGAGAAGCGCGCCGGTGACGACCATCGGCACCACCTCACCACCGACGAACCCGCACCCCACACTGATCGCCGTGAGCAACGGCTTCACGGGCCACTGACCCGCCGCCGAACCTGCGAACGCCTGCTGCGCGAGGTGTATCGACAGACCCTGGTTGTCGCGCCACCCGAACAGCAGAACCAGCACGGCAACAACCACGCCGCCGACCATCGGACGCGCCGGGTACCACGCGACAGTCCGTGACACGGCACGACGGACTCCGTGCGTGAGGGCAACGAATGCCGTAGCCACGAGTCCCGCCGCCGCACCGAGCAGCACGACCTGCCATGCGAGAGTGGCCGACCAATCGAACGCCGGTAGCGACGGGTAACGGGTGTGTTCCGTTCCGAGCACACGCACCGTGGCATCCCCCACGAGGCTCGCAACAAATGCGGGGAGGATCGCCTCGTAGCGGACCCGACCGACCCTCTGCACCTCGAGTGCGAACACCGCACCGGTGACCGGGACACCGAACACCGACCCGAAGCCCCCTGCCACCGCTGCAACAAGCATCAGCGACCGTTCGCGGGGTTCGAGCCCGAGTCGACGTCCGACGGGGTCGGCAACGCCGGCAGCAAGCTGCAGCGCGGCCCCTTCTCTCCCCACCGATGCCCCGAACAGGTGCGAGACCGCACTGCCGAAGAAGATCAACGGCGACATGCGCAGCGGCACCCCGGCGCGGTGCTCATGGATCTCCTCGATGATCAGGTTGCTGCCCCGCTCGAGGCCGCGGCCCCCGTAGTGATACGCGCAACCGACGACCAGCCCGGCGACCGGCAGCAGCCACACGAGCCAGTCGCGGGCCTCGCGGCTGGAGCCGGCCCAGTCGAGTGTCTCGATGAACGCAGCCGACAACGCACCGGCAGCGATGCCGACGAATGTCGCAAGCACTGCCCAACGGGCGATGTGCCTTGTTCTGTCAAACACCGTCCCGAATCGCATTGGCCCGAATCGCACCGGCCCGGGTGCGTTGCTCAGAGCGAGCGGACGATGATCGCGTCGCCCTGGCCACCACCACCGCAGAGTGCGGCAGCACCCACGCCGCCACCGCGACGGCGCAGCTCATGGAGGATGGTGAGGGCGAGACGGTTGCCGCTCATGCCGATCGGGTGGCCGAGTGCAATGGCACCGCCGTTCACGTTGACGACTTCGTCGGTGATGCCTAGCTCGCGCATCGAGGCGATGCCCACGGCGGCGAATGCCTCGTTCAGTTCGAACAGGTCGATGTCGCCCACCTTCATGCCTGCCCTGTCGAGTGCGCGCAGGATGGACCGCGCCGGCTGGTGCAGCAACGATGCGTTGTCGGGCCCCGCGACCATGCCGTAACCGAGGATCTCGCCGAGCGGCTTCACACCGCGTGCCTCGGCAGCCTTGCGCGACATCACAACGACCGCAGAGCCGCCGTCGGAGATCTGGCTCGCGTTCGCCGCGGTGATCGTGCCTGCCTTGTCGAACGCCGGCTTCAGGCCGCCGAGCGACTCCATGGTGGTGTCGGCACGGACGCCCTCGTCGTTCGTGACCATCAACGGGTCACCCTTGCGCTGGGGAACAGCGACGGGGACGATCTCGTCGGCCAGCTTCCCCGCGGCGATGGCTGCTGCGGCGCGCTGGTTCGACTTCATTGCTGCGTCGTCCTGCTCCTCGCGGCTGATGCCACCGGCGGTGTAGCGCTCGGTTCCGAGACCCATGAGGCACGCATCGAAGGCGCACCACAGGCCGTCCTTGATGATGGCGTCGGCCAGCTCGGTGTGTCCGTAACGGAAGCCGCCGCGGGCACCCACCGCCAGGTATGGGGCGTTCGTCATGCTCTCCATGCCGCCTGCCACGACGATGTCGGCCTCACCGTTGCGGATCATCTGGTCGGCGAGATAGATCGAGTTCAGGCCCGACAGGCACACCTTGTTCACGTTCACCGACGGCACGCTCATCGGGATCCCGGCCTTGGAGGCCGCCTGGCGGGAGGGAACCTGGCCCTGGCCGGCCATGAGCACCTGACCCATGATCACGTGCTCGACCTCCTCGGGCTTCACCCCGGCGCGCTCGAGCGCGGCCTTGATGGCGAAGCCACCGAGATCGGCGGCGCTGAAGGAGGAGAGCGCACCGCTC
>JBJTBF010000026.1:0-15684 GCA_046091145.1 Acidimicrobiales bacterium
CAGGACAACCTGGGCGACGTCATCGACGCGGGCTGGACGACCAAGGAGAACGTCTGCCAGGGCGTCACAGCCGGATCGGTGGCCGCCTGCCCGTGAGCGGGCTGAGCCACACGTGACTCGAGACGTGCCCTCCGCCCCCCGGGGCGGGGGGCACGTCCTCGTTACGGCTACTTTCGAGCGCGACAAACAACCGGAGAACCAACAGTGACAGACACGAACACGGAGCCCCAGAACACTCCGGCGCCGACCGAGGAAGGTCGCGACTGGCGGGGTCTCCTTGCATCCACCGAGATCGACACCCGGCTCGTCGGGATGGTTGCCGCACTCGCCGTGATCTGGGTTGCGTTCCACGTTCTCTCCGGCGGCGACTTCCTCACGTCGCGGAACCTCTGGAACCTGTCGGTCCAGAGCACATCCATCGCGGTCATGGCCACCGGAATGGTGCTCATCATCGTCTCGCGCAACATCGATCTGTCGGTCGGGTCACTCCTCGGGTTCCTCGGTTACGTGATGGCCATGGTGCAGACACGATGGATCCCGGAGACGTTCGGCCTTGGCCTCGGTCGCTGGTACACGTGGATCGTCGCCCTCGCCGTGGGTGTCGCGCTCGGTGCGTTGCTGGGCGCCGTGCAGGGATCCGTGATCGCATACGGCGGTGTGCCGGCGTTCATCGTGACCCTCGGTGGTTTTCTGGTGTGGCGCGGTCTCATATTCCGGATGGGAGAACAGGGCCAGACTCTCTCGCCACTGGACGAAACGTTCCGTCTCGTCGGGGGCGGCCCGAACGGGTCGTTGGGTGAGTGGAAGAGCTGGGTGTTCGGGGCCCTCGGTTGTGCGGCGACGTGCCTCACGATCTGGCGCGCGCGTCGCCGCCGGCGCAAGTACGACCTCGCACTCAGGCCCGTCGCCGTGGATGCCGGGCTCGCCGTCCTCGGGAGCGCGGTGATCCTCCTCGGGGTCGCGTATGTCGCCGTGGGCTATGAGTCGCCGATCACGAAGTTACCGACCGGCGTCGCATACCCCGTGGTGATCCTCATCGCAGTCACGATCGGCATGGTGTATCTCTCGCAGCGACGGCGCTTCGGTCGCTACGTGTACGCAATCGGCGGGAACCCCGAGGCTGCGGAACTGGGCGGCATCGACACCCGTCGCACCATCATGAAAACGTTCGTGTTGATGGGAGTGCTGTGCGCAGTCAGTGCGGCAATCCAGACGGCCCGACTGAACTCTGCGGTCACGAACCTCGGGGTGCAGAACGAACTAGACGTGATCTCGGCCGCCGTCATCGGTGGTACGTCGTTCGCCGGGGGAATCGGCACGATCACCGGCGCCGTGCTCGGCGCGGTGGTGATGCAGTCACTGCGCAGCGGAATGGCCCTGTTGCGCATCGACTCGCCGTCACAGGACATCGTGGTGGGCATCGTGCTCGTCACCGCAGTGGCGATTGATGCCGCGCTGCGGCTCGGACGCCGCCGCACCGTCGGCATCTCGCTCGTCACCGGGCTCGTGCTCGCGGCACTCATCATCCAGACGGGCCGCCAGTGAGAGGGGTATCGAAGTGACCGAGAACAGGGATTCCCGCTCGCCCCTCGTGGAGCTGCGTGACATCAGGGTGTCGTTCGGCGGCCTCCACGCTGTCGACGGTGTGAGCCTCACGCTCTACCCGGGCGAGGTTGTCGCACTGGTCGGCGGCAACGGCGCCGGGAAGTCCACGCTCATGCACACCCTCGCAGGTGCGCACCCTGCAGACTCAGGCGAGATACGCGTGAACGGGGAGCCGGTCACCATCCACAACCCGCGCGATGCGCGCACCCACGGCATCGAGGTGATCTACCAACGTCTCGCGCTGGCCGACAACATCGACGCGGCCGGCAACATGTTCCTCGGACGCGAGCTGCGCACGCGTCTGGGGGCCATCGATGACTCCGCGATGGCGTCGGCCACGCGTGACGTGATGAAGCGTCTGAACCCCCGGTTCCGCAACCTCAGCACGCCGGTGCGATCGTTGTCGGGGGGCCAGCGCCAGTCGGTGGCGATCGCGCGCGCAGTCCATTTCAACGCACGCATCCTGATCATGGACGAACCCACTGCAGCGCTCGGGCCGGCCGAGACGGCGCAGGTGCGAGAACTCATCGAGCAGTTGAAGTCGGAGGGCATCGGCATCTTCCTGATCAGCCATGACATCCACGATGTGTTCGACCTCGCCGACCGGATCAGCGTGATGATGCAGGGCCGCCTCGTGGGAACCGTCAACAAGGGCTCCGTGACCAAGGACGACGTCCTGGCCATGATCATCATGGGCCAGAAGCCCGTGCACCTCGGCTGACCCTCTCAGCCTCCCGGGCCCCAGCGGGCCGGTTCGCTGGCACCCTCCTCCAGGTCGTAGGCCGCATTGGCCCCGACGGTCATCCACGGTCCGGGTGCGGCACCCGGCCGGGTGATGCGCACCTCGGCGCTAGTCGCCGTGCCGATGCCGAAGTGGAGGGCGCCGGCCTCACCGCTCGCATGGCCGCCGCCGACGGTGACCTCACGTGTCTGCGTGCGTCCGTCCACGCGCATCTCCACCCATGCACCGACGGCCTGCGTGTTCGGGCCCGGCCCCCGCGGCTGGAGAGCAACCCAGTTGCCGGTGGCGCGCGGCGCACCGGCGGTTCCGGAGCCCACGTTGCGGCGGACCTCCACCGGCACGCGCCGGTTTACCACCACCATGTCGAGCATGCCGTCGAGGTTGAGATCGACAAGTGCCCCGCCGCGTGACCTCGATTTGTTCGCGATGCCCGCCTCCGCGCCTGTCTCCACGAAGGTGCCGTCCTTGCGGCCGAGGAGGAGGTTGTTGGGGTCGAACGGCGCATAGTCGGGTTGGGCCTCCACGTTGCCCTTCGTCACGAACAGGTCGATGAGGCCGTCGTTGTTGACGTCGTCGAACTCCGGGTGCCATGCAGTCGAGGGCAGCACCGAGCCGCCGGTGTAGGGGCGCTGTGCGGTCACCCCACGTTCGACCGCGATGTCGCGGTAGGACGGGCGCCCGTCGTCACTCTCGAGGGTCTGCAGTTTGTTGTCGGCCTGGCTGGTGAGGAACACCTCGGGTCTCCCGTCGCCCGTGAGATCCGCGCTGGCGATGCCCATGCCCCAGATGACCACGCGTCGCCATCCGTCGGCCTCATCGAGCTCGCGCGGGGTCTCGCCGGGTCGCATCCGCCACAGTTGCTCGCGCGCGCCGGGGTCGTAGTTGCGGTCGTTGCTGACACGCAGACCGGTGTTGCCGTCGTGGTTCCAGTCGGAGAACAGCAACGACAGCGTGCAGTGCCCCGGGAGCTCGACCGGCGGCGCGTACCTGTCGCCGGCCGGCTGCAGCAGTTCGTTCGTGGCGCAGTCGTAGGTGCCCGGCACCAGGTAGTTGCCGAACGCCAGCGTGGGCAGCGTCGCCCCGGCCTCCCACGTGGCCGAGAACCCGACGGCCCAGTCGGCTCCTGTGTCGATGCCGAAACGCGCGGTGGCGTCCTCGAATGTGCAGTTGCCGAGTCCGCGCAGGATCCGGCTGTCGCCGCGCCGCAGCACCGCGAGGTCCAGCACACCGTCACCATCGATGTCGAGCGGGTACGCGCCGGTCACGGCATCGAGTTCGGCAACTGACGACCGTTGGGGTGCGAACCGCAGCGCACCGGCGGTCTCGCTCTCGTTGCGGTACAGGGCAGCCGCGTTCGCACCGCCCGCGAGGAACAGGTCGGGCCGGCGGTCGTCGTTGCAATCGAGCACCGCCACGCCGCCACCCACGAAGAACGGAAAGTCGCCGTCGTAGGTGTGCCCCACGCCCGACCCCGGGGTGTCATCGACGAAGTGAGCGACGACGGGGGAATCGTCGCGGCCACGTACCAGTGGCACGGTCACGGCCGCGGCCGTGGTGGCCAGCAGGACGGTGAGAGCCGCCCGGCGTCGCCGCGTCACGGGGCGACGGGAACCGGCAGCTCGTCGACGATCAGCCACCTTGCACCGGTGGCACGACGCACGGCCCACATTGTCTCGAACGGCGCTGACTCACTCGACACGACGCTGCCGGACGCATCACGTGTCTCGCTTGTCACCGTTCCCCGCGACACCATGCCCAGGCTGAGGCCGTCCTGGCGGCCGAAGGGCACGAGGAGGGTCACCTTCACGCTGTCGATCGCATACGAGCGTGTCACCGAGGTTCCCGACTCCTCTGCGTCCCTGACGTGTTCGCGCACGGCGTCCAGTCGGTCGCCGTGGGCCGTTGCGGCGGGCAACAACCCGTCGTGCTCCAGCACGGCCTGCTTCTCGAGCGCCAGGTTCTCTGCGAGTGTCAGCACCACAGCACGTGCGCCGGCAGCGTCGATCTCGTGGTTCCAGTCGGTCACTTCCCGGTCGACTGTGATCGAGGGGAACGTGGCGGGGTCGATGCGGGTCGCGAGCCGTCCGATGAGGTTCTCCGGCTCGCCCGCCAGCACACCACTGGCGGATTGTCCGCCCACGGCCAGCACGGCAACAACAGCGGCTGTGCCGAGCGCAAGCGAGGTACGGCGCATCGTGCGCGTGTGGCCGGCTGCGGGCGCACCGGGCCCGTCGAGCACGCGCCGCACGAACCCGCGAAGGGTGTCGTCATCGGAGCCGGGTGCGGGCACGACGCGCTCGATCAGCGGGCGGACGGCTGTCATCAGGGTGAGCCCTGCGAGGAGGGCCACCTTTGCACCGAACTCGGTCTGCTGCGGCGCCATCAGCACCACGCACACGAGACCCACGAGGCCACCGAACACTGCTCTGCCGGCACGCCCGGCGGGAACAGTGCGGGGGTCGGTGATCATGAAGTACGTGAAGATGAAGATCTCGGGCGACGTGATGATCGTGAGCCACAGGTTCGACCCGCACACCGGGGCGAATGCCCAGCGGGCAGTGAAGCAGCTGCCCGAGGCCGCGGTCACGGCGGTACCGGCCGCCAGAACGAGCCAGAACGAGACGACGGTCGCCAGCAGACGCAACCGGCGTGCAATCAACGAGCCACCCACGAGGATGACCGCGTAGGCGAGCAACATGGAGGGGTTCGACAGAGGTGCCCACCAGAAGTCGAGCGGCTCGACCTGTGAACTGCCGAGCACGATGAACGCGATCACGAGACCCACGTTCGACGGGTTGAACACGTGCGAGCCGTTGCGGCGCACAACGAACTTCGTGAGCAGCGAGAACGCTGCGATTGCGGAGAACATCCACCACTTGTGGAACGTGAAGTGCTCGCCGACTGGTGTCGTGGGAACCCGCAGGATGAGTGCGATGCCGCTGCCCGTGAGCATCGCGCTCGCCGGCCATACGAAGGCCTTCGTCTGGCGGAAGGTGATGGCCACCTGCAGGAGGGCGCTGGTGAGGATGGCGGCGAGGATCTGGGGCACGCTCACGTGGAAGCCGAGTCCGACCTGGCCGAGGGTGTGGAGGGTGATCACCACGGCGGCAACATGCAGTCGCGAGTCGCGCAGTTTGGGCAGCACCACGGGGTATGTGGAGCGGCCGATGCGCACGCTGCGGGAGGGGTTGCCGACGGGGGCAACAAGCGCCGGTGTGAGCGTTTCCCCCATGTCCCGAGATTAGTGGGAGGAACCTGCTGCGAACCTTTCCGGGATGCAGTCTGTCCCGCTGGGGGCTCGGTCCGCTCAGTCCCGACTGCCTACACAGCGCCGTGTGAGACGAACGTGTCGATGTCGGCCCGCACCACCACCGTGTAGGTGTATTCGAGCGCCCTGTTCCGGTCCTTGCCCTGGGCTTCCGCTCGCTCGGGGTCGTTCACCATCGCAAAGAACGCCCGCAGTGACGGGTACGAGACGAACCGCACCTGGTCCCATTCGCGGCCGTCTCCCATGATCGTTCCCTCCACCCCGAACATCGCGACCGGTCCGCCGCCGTACTTCTTCACCAGCTGCCCGGCCTTCTCCTGGTATCTCGCCATCCCGTCGGCGAGCCCGCCGGGCGCGAACTTCATCATGTGGATCACCGTCACCGGACCGTCGTCAGGTGTCGGCGCATGCTCGAGGGAGGACCACGTCGAGGGGTCGGGGCGCATGCCGTCCGCAATCGCGAACGGCCGGCAACCGGTGATGATGGTGGACTCCATTCCCGCGTGCTTGTGGACCACCAACTGCCGGAAATCCGGACGTGCCTGCATGTCGACGAACGACCGTCGTGTGGGGTAGCGCACGACACCGATGCGGTCCCACTTCGGTGGGTTGGGGTCGAGCTGCATCACGACGTCTCCGTAGAAGGGGACCTCCGCACCGATTGCATGCAGCACCGCGGTGGGCATGTACAGGTCATCGGCCTGACGACCCGTGAGTCCATGCGATCCGTCCTCGTAGGCAGCCTCGGCCCGGTAGTGCATGAAGTTCACCATCCACACCGGACCGTCATCCTCCGGTGACAGGCCGACGATGTGCCGGAAATAGTCCTGTCCGGGAGTGCCGAACGACGGATTCACCTGTGTCACGCTGATGCCCCCTCCGGGGCGGTGTGTCCCGCCCCGGATGATGTCTAGTTGATGCCGCCGCCCGCGCGCGACGCCATCCAGGCGGCTTCTGCCTCACCCATCGGGGTCGACGGTGCGGCGGCTGTCATCGGCCACAGTTCCTCGCTGACACGGCGGAAGTTCCCCGCGCACCCCAGCCGTCCGAGGATGGCGTACAGCCCCAGGTTGATGCGCTGGATGAACACGAAGCTGCGCGGCACGGTGGCGTACTGCGCGATGGATGACGTGCGGTCGAACGTGTGCCGCACGATGGAGGTCGCGTACGTGGATGTCCACTCGATGCGGCGTGACTCGCGCACCGGTTCGTAGAAGTGCGCGAAGTAGTCGCCGGCGTCCTCGGTGCTGACGGGGGCATCCTTCTGCAGCATGCCCGCGTCCTCCACGATGCGGCGGTACTCGGCCATGTTGCCGTCCAGCACGGCGGATTTCACCATGCTCTGGAACATCTCCATCTCGTCGGTGGTGAAGTGCTTCACCAGGCCGAAGTCGAGGAATGTCACCCTTCCGCCGCCGGGGAACACGTAGTGGCCGGGGTGTGGGTCACCGTTGAACGCCCGGAACCGGTACAGGCTGCGGAACACGAACCGGAAGATGGCCTCACCGGCCATGTCACGTTCCTCCTGGCTCCATGCCGTCACCTCGTCGAAGGAGTGGCCGGTGACGAGCTCGGTGGTGAGCACGCGACGCGTGGAGAACGCATCGATCACCTCCGGCACCCGGATGAACGGATGGTCGCGGTAGAAGCCGGCGAAGAGACGCTGGTTCACGGCCTCTCGTGAGTAGTCGAGCTCCTCGCGCAGGCGGTCCTTGATCTCGGCCACCATGTCCTCGGGGTTGAGGCTGCGGAACCCGAGCGCAAGGAGTGCGCCGAGCAGGTCGGCGGTGCGCAGGTCGGCATCAATCGCCTCTGCGACCCCCGGGTACTGTACCTTCACGGCCACGGCACGTTCGGCGCCGGTTGCGGGGTCGACGACTATCGCGCGGTGCACCTGGCCGATCGAGGCGGCGGCGATGGGTTCGGAGTCGAACTCGACGAAGAGGTCCTCGATCTCCCCGCCGAGCTCCTCACGGATGACCTGGCGCACTAGGTCGGTGCTCATCGGCGGGGCCTGCGACTGCAGTTGCGAGAGTGCCATGCGCATGGGCTCGGGGAGGCCGTCGTCGAGGTAGCTCGCCATCTGGCCGAGCTTCATCATCGCGCCCTTCATGCGGCCGAGTTCGTCGGCGATCTGCTGGGCGGTGCGCATCTCGCGCTCGCGCGACAGTGTTTCGCGCCGTTGCGCCCCTGCGAACACCTTGCGGGCCGAGGTGGCCGCAAGCCCGAGACCCACACGCGCACCGAGACGGGCGATGCGGCTGTTGCGCCGCCACGCACTGCGCGAGCGGACGGCGGAGCGCGCCCGGTTCATTCGGCCCTGGCGGCGTCGCGTGCGCCGGCAGTGGACCGTACGGTCACGTCGAGGCATGCGCGCACCAGGGTGGGCACGAACTCGGCCGCGTTCGCCCACACGGAGTCGTGGTCGCCGTCCACCTCGTACATGGAGGCCCCGGGGATCGCGTTCGCGAGATGCAGTTGGCGCTTCGTGCGCACGACCCTGTCGGACATGTTCACCACAACAGCAGTCGGCACGTCGATGTTCCCCAGCCAGCCCCGGGCGTCGTAGCGGCCGAGCGCTGCCCCGGCCTCCAGCACGTGGCGCCACTCGTGGCTGGCCACCTGCTGCACGGCCCAGGGTTCCCACACCATGGTCTTGCGCGACACGAACAACTGGTCGCTGATCCAGTCGCGCACGGGCTTCGGTGTGGCGCGCGCCGCACCGGCGATCGCACTCAGCAGGGCGAAGCGGCGGCGCTCCACCGCGGAGTTCGCGAAGTAACCGGACGTCGCGGCAAGCACGAGGCCGCGCACGCGGGGCTCGTGGCGCTTCCACATCAGCTGCGCCACCGCGCCACCCATCGAGTACCCGACGGGGATGAACGTGGGGATGTCGAGCACGTCGGCGAGCGACGCCACGTCGTCGGCGCAGTCGGACAGGCGGAACGGCCGCGAGGTGCGGATGCCGCGTCCGTGGCCGCGGTGGTCGAGCGCCACGACACGGAAGTGCTCGGCCAGCGCCGCGTAGCACGTGAAGAAGTTGAGGTCGGCCGTGGCGGTCCACCCGTGAAGGAGCATCACGGTGGGTGCACCGGCGGGGCCGGGCAGCTCGCGCACGAACGTGGTGCCTCGGCCGGGGATCTCCACCTGCCGTCCGGGCGGCAGCGGGGGAACGAGGGGGGAGGTCAGCTCGCCACCTTCACAACGGAGACCGACACCTTGTTGCCGTTCTCGAGGGTCACCGACACATCGTCGCCCACCCTGTGGCCGAGCAGTGCGGAGCCGATGGGGGACGCCGGCGACATGATCTCGAGTCCGTCGCGCTTCTCCTCGATGTGCCCGATGAGGTACGTCTCAGCATCCTCGGGGCGGTCACCGGCGAACAGAATGGTCACGACAGAGAGCACACACACCTCGCCGGCCGGCGGTGCGGGGGCGATCCCGGAGTTCTCGAGGATGCCCTGCACCAGGTTCTTTCGGTCGTTCAACATGCCGTACTCGTCCTTGGCCGCGTGGTAATCGCCGTTCTCGGAGAGGTCGCCCATCTCGCGGGCACGGCCGATCTTGTCGGCGACGGCGGGGAGGACGGTGTGCTCCAGCTCGGCGACCTCGGCCTCGAGCCTGGCGTACGTCTCCTTGGAGAGCAGGTGTTTCGCCATGAGGAGGAGGCTATCGGTGGCTCGTACGATGGTTCCCCATGGCCCATCGCATCGCACTCATCGGAGGGGACGGCATCGGACCCGAGGTCACGGCGGAGGCCGTGAAGGTCGTGCGCGCCGCGGGTGTGGCGCTCGACACCGTCGTCTTCGACCTCGGCGGTGCGCGCTACCTGCGCGACGGCGAGATCCTCTCGGACTCCACGCTCGACGAACTGCGTCGTTTCGACGCGATTCTTCTCGGTGCCGTCGGAACCCCCGAGGTGGCGCCCGGCGTGATCGAGCGCGGCCTGCTGCTGAAGATGCGCTTCGAGCTCGACCTGTACGTGAACCAGCGTCCGTTCGTCGGCACCGCACCGGGTCACCAGACCCCGCACGACTTCGTGGTGATCCGTGAGAACACAGAGGGCCCGTACGTGGGGGAGGGCGGCGTGCTGCGCCGCGGCACCCCGAACGAGGTCGCCACGCAGGGCAGCGTGAACACGCGCATGGGTGTGGAGCGCTGCATCCGTTATGCCTTCGAACTCGCGAGCGCGCGGGAGCGAAAGCACGTCACGCTCGTGCACAAGACGAACGTGCTCACGTTCGCCGGTGACCTCTGGCAGCGCACGTTCGATGCCGTCGCAGCGGAGTACCCCGCCCTCGGCACTGCCTACAACCACGTGGACGCCGCGTGCATCTACTTCGTGCAGGACCCCCACCGCTACGACGTGATCGTCACCGACAACCTGTTCGGTGACATCCTCACCGACCTCGGCGGTGCCGTGAGCGGCGGCATCGGTCTCGCCTCGTCGGCGAACCTGAACCCCGCGCGCACCGGGCCGTCGATGTTCGAGCCGGTGCACGGCTCGGCCCCCGACATCGTGGGCACAGGCAAGGCGAACCCCACCGCGGCGATCCTGTCGGCCGCGTTGATGGTCGATTTCCTCGGCGAGAACGCCGCGGCGGACACAATCCGTGCCGCCTGCGCAGAAACAGTCACCGGCAGCACCGTGCAGGTGGGCGACGCCATCGCCGCCCGCGTGGCCGCGAAGTAGCCTTTCCCGAACCGCACACAGGAGCAGACATGCCGACCCTCGTCCCCACACCGAAGATCTGGATGAACGGAACCCTCGTGGACTGGGAGAAGGCCCAGGTCCACGTGCTCACCCACACCCTGCACTACGGCACCGGCGTGTTCGAGGGCATCCGCGCCTACGAGACCTCCGACGGCCCGGCCGTGTTCCGTCTCACCGAGCACATCGAGCGCCTCTTCAAGAGCGCCCACATCCTCGGCATCGACATCCCCTACAGCGTCACCGACCTCGTGCAGGCCACGAAGGACACCGTGCGCTCCACCGGCCTGCCCGGCTGCTACGTGCGGCCGATCGCGTACTACGGCTACGGCGAGATGGGCCTGAACACGCTGCCGTGCAGCGTGGACGTCGCCATCGCATGCTGGCCCTGGGGTGCGTACCTCGGTGACGATGCCATGACCAAGGGCGTGCGCATGAAGATCTCCTCGTGGCGTCGCATCGACCACAACACCATGCCGCCGGCCGCCAAGACCACCGGCAACTACGTGAACAGCTCGCTCGCCAAGGTCGAGGCACTGAAGGCCGGTTACGACGAGGCCATCATGCTGAACGCCGACGGACTCGTCAGCGAGTGCACCGGGGAGAACCTGTTCGTGGTGCGCAACGGCACCATCATCACCCCGCCGCTGTCGGCCGGTGCCCTCGAGGGGATCACCCAGGACACCGTGATCTCGGTCCTCGCCGACATGGGCCACACCGTGGTGAAGGGCGACCTCGCGCGCTCCGACCTTTACATCGCCGAGGAGATCTTCTGCGTGGGCACCGCCGCCGAGGTGAGCGCCATCAACTCGGTCGACGACCGCGCAGTGCCCTGCCCGGGCCCGATCGCGCGCCAGGTGGCCGACACCTACTCCAAGGTCGTGCGCGGCAAGGTCGAGAAGTACCGCCACTGGTGCGAACTGGCCTGACCGGCCGGCCCCGGGACGCCACGGCCACGGCTCTGTAGGAGCCTCGGTCCGGGGCGGTTTTCCACCGCCGTCCACAGGCCCGGGCGGTGCCTGGCAGGGAAACCGCGAGTTTCCACAGGTTCCCCCACAGGAGAGGTTGACGACTGGGGAAACTCCCCGCCACACTGTGGTCCATGTTGACGACAGCCACTCCCTGCCGCACCGCCGGCTCGGCTGCCGCCATCATCATTATTCGCTAGCGCATGCCGGCCCCGGCATGCGCGGACACGCCGCCCGAGGGGCGGCTTTTTCGTTCCCCGCACGCCGAGACCGTCAGTCGCCAGAGACAAAGGACAACCAACATGGACACAACGCGAGAGATGGTCGAGGTCTTCGACACCACCCTGCGCGACGGCATGCAGGTCGAGGGCGTCTCGGCCACGGTGGAGGACAAGCTGCGGATCGCCGAGCAGCTCGACTTCCTCGGTGTGCACTTCATCGAGGGCGGCTGGCCGGGCGCCAACCCGAAGGACATCGAGTTCTTCGCCCGCGCCGCCACCGAGCTCACGCTGCACAACTCCACACTGGTGGCGTTCGGGTCCACGCGCCGTCCGCGCGGGAAGTCCGACGACGATGCGACCCTGCGCAACCTCCTCGATGCGAACACCTCCGCGGTGTGCATCGTGGCGAAGTCGTGGGACTACCACGTCACCGAGGCACTGCAGACCACGCTCGAGGAGGGTGTGGAGATGGTCGCCGACTCCGTGCGGTTCCTCACCGGCAACGGCCGCCGCGTGATGGTCGACCTCGAGCACTTCTTCGACGGCTTCCGTCACAACCCCGAGTTCGCCCTCCGCGTGGTCGAGGCCGCCCTGATGCAGGGCGCCACACACCTCGTGATGTGCGACACGAACGGCGGCTCGCTGCCCCACGACGTGGAGGAGACAGTCTCCCGCGTGAAGGCCATGGTGGGCAACGACGCGGTGCTCGGCATCCACTGCCACGACGACACCGGTTGTGCGGTGGCGAACTCCATGGCGGCCGTGCGTGCCGGCGTGCGCCACGTGCAGGGCACTCTGAACGGTCTCGGTGAGCGCACCGGCAACACCAATCTCACCACCGTCATCCCGAACCTCGAGCTGAAGATGGGTTTCGACTGCCTGCCCGCGGGTCACATGAACCGTCTCACCGCGGTGAGCAACCACGTGGCCGAGGTGCTGAACCGTCCGCTGAACCCGCAGGCCCCGTACGTGGGTGCCTCGGCGTTCGCCCACAAGGCCGGTCTGCACGTGTCGGCGATCAAGCGCGCGAAGGATGCCTACGAGCACGTCGACCCCGAGGTGGTGGGCAACGGCACCCGCTTCGTGGTCAGCGAGATGGCGGGCCGCGCCACCATCGAGGTGAAGGCCGAGGAGCTGGGGCTCACCATGGACGGCCCTGCGGTGAACCAGGTGATCGACGACCTGAAGAGGCTCGAGCACGAGGGATACCACTTCGAGGCCGCGGATGCCTCGCTCGAGATACTGATGCGCCGTGCCGCAGGGTGGACCCAGGACCAGTTCCGCGTGGAGTCCATGCGCGTGATCACCGACGAGCACCCCGACGGGCGTTTCACCACCGAGGCGACCGTGAAGGTGTGGGTGGGCGAGCAGCGCATCGTGAAGACCGCAGAGGGCAACGGCCCCGTGAATGCCATCGACGCGGCCTTCCGGTCGGCTCTCGAGCCGGTGTTCCCGCAGATCAGCCGCATCCACCTCACCGACTACAAGGTGCGCATCCTCGATGCGGGCAGTGCCACCGGCGCGGTGACGCGGGTTCTCATCGATGCCACGAACGGCGAGCGTTCGTGGACCACCATCGGTGTGTCGGCGAACATCATCGAGGCCTCGTGGCAGGCCCTCGAGGAGTCACTCGTCTACGGACTGCTGCACGCAACCCCGCACGAATAGGCTCGGGGCATGGCTGCCCCCCGTTTCGCCCCCGTGCCCGCCGCCGAGCCGGCGCGGTCGTATGACTCGCCCGACCATGTCCCCGGTTCGTGGGAACCCGACAGACCGGCAGAGATCGAGGGACGCCAGCCCGTCGGCGCGCGCCTGGGCTACCAGGGCCCCGACCAGGGATATGTGATCACGCTCGCCGAGCGCGCGCGCCCCCGCGTGCGCGTGCAGGCCGGCGAGAGCGTGGATGACGCACTGCGCGGGTGCTCGCTCGTCGCACTGCGTCGTGCGTCGCTGTACGGGCGCGCACCGGTGGTGCACGACCTCACCCTCGCGCTCACCGTGTGGGGCTTCCTCGATGCGAACCCGCCGGCCGACCTCGTGGAGGCGCGGCGCGAACTGTTCGTGGGTGTGCACCACGCGCACCACTACGCCGAGGGCAGGCGCATCGCCGACATGGTTCCCGAGGCCACGCTGCGCCTCGCTCCCGACGCCGCGGCGGCACGCATGCCGGCCGCATGGCGCGAGCTCACGGGGCACGGCAAGTGACCGCGTACCGCGCCCCGCTGGGCGACATCGGGTTCGTGCTCGACAGGTTCTGCAGGCTTGATGCGATCGGCGCGATGCCCGCTTTCGAGGGCATCGACACCTCGGTGGTGCCCGACATGCTCGCCGAGGCCGCACGTTTCTTCGAGGGCACGTTCGCACCGCTGAACCGGGTGGGCGACGAGCAGGGCTCTCGCCGCAACGACGACGGGTCCGTGTCGACCCCGGAGGGTTTCCGCGATGCCTACCGCGCCTATGTCGACTCCGGATGGGGTGCAGTGGGGTTCGACCCCGGTCTCGGCGGGGGTGGCTTCCCGTGGGTGGTGAACATTGCAATCCAGGAGATCATGAACTCCGCGAACATGGCACTCGCCATGGCACCGTTGCTCACACAGGGCGCCATCGACGCGGTCCTGCACCACGGCGACGAGGTGCAGCGCATGACATGGCTGCCGAAGATGATCTCGGGCGAGTGGACGGGCACCATGAACCTCACCGAGCCAGACGCAGGGAGTGACGTCGGTGCGGTGCGCACGAAGGCGACCCGCCAGTCCGACGGCACGTACCTGATCTCGGGCACGAAGATCTACATCACCTTCGGGGCGCACGACATGGCCGACAACATCGTGCACCTCGTGCTGGCACGCACCCCCGATGCGCCCCCCGGCACGAAGGGCATCTCGTGCTTCATCGTGCCGCAGTTCCTGGTGAACGCCGACGGCACACTCGGCCCCGAGAACGACGTGAAGTGCGTGAGCATCGAACACAAGACCGGCATCAAGGCCAGCCCCACGTGCGTTCTCTCCTACGGCGAAAACGGCGGTGCCGTGGGTTACCTCATCGGCGAGGAGAACCGTGGCATGACCTACATGTTCACGATGATGAACCAGGCCCGGCTCGGTGTCGGTCTCGAGGGTCTCGCACTCGTGGAGCGCGCCTACCAGCAGGCCCTCGGGTACTCCGTGCAGCGCCGCCAGGGCAAGGCACCCGGTGCGGCAGGCGGGGAGAGCTCGCAGATCATCGAACATCCCGACGTGAAGCGGATGCTGCTCACCATGAAGAGCACCTCGGAGGCACTGCGCCGGCTCATCTACTGGAACGCGGCGAGCCTCGACATGGCGGCGCACCATCCCGACCCCGACGAGAGGGTGCGTGCGGCCGACCTCGCCGCGCTGCTCACGCCGCTGTCGAAGGGCTGGGGAACCGACATGGCTGTCGACATGACGGGCATCGCTGTGCAGGTGCACGGCGGCATGGGCTTCATCGAGGAGACCGGCGTCGCCCAGCACTGGCGTGACTCGCGCATCACCACCATCTACGAGGGCACGAACGGCATCCAGGCGATGGACCTCGTGGGCCGCAAGATCGGTCTGCGCGGCGGCGCCGTGGTCATGGGGCTGTTCGACGAGATCGCATCACTCGACGCGCGCCTCGCGACCCACGGGGACCTCGCCGGGGTCCGTCGCGAGCTCGCCTCGGCACTCGCCACCGTGCGCCGGACCACGCAGTGGATCATGGAGCACGCGGGCAACCCCGTCGACGTTCTCTCCGGCGCCACCCCGTACCTGCGGCAGATGTCGGTGCTGGTCGGCGGCCACTGCATGGCACTGTCGGCGCTGCTCGTGCTCGAGGAGGGTGGTCTCGATGCTGCCACGGCCCGGACGAAGGTGGGTTCGGCGCGGTTCTTCTGCGAGCAGTTGCTCCCGCAGGTGCACGGCCTCGAGGGTGCCGTCACGGGCGACAGCGCCTTGCTGATGTCGTTCGATGCAGGGGCGCTCGCGCTCTGACCGCGCGACGACGGCCCGCAGCATGACAAGGGGCCCCGACCCGTCGCTCGTCGAGGACAGGATCGGCCACAGGTTCAACGACCCCGAACTGCTCCACGCCGCCTGCGTGCGGGGGAGCAGGCGTTTCGCGATGCTCGAGTTCCTCGGGGATGCGTTCCTCGGTCTGTCGGTGGGGATGTC
>JBJTBF010000027.1:0-42816 GCA_046091145.1 Acidimicrobiales bacterium
GTTCCGCTCTGCCGAACAGGGGTTACCTGGCACGCGACGGCGCCATCGTTGCCTGGTCGCTGGGCGACCGCGGAGCCCCCGTCAGGGTCATCGGTGCGCACACGGACAGCCCGAACCTGCGGGTTCACCCCAGACCCGACATGGCGGCGGCCGGTTGGAACCAACTCGGCGTGGAGGTCTACGGGGGTGTGCTGCTCAACTCCTGGCTGGACCGTGATCTCGGGCTCGCAGGTCGCGTCGTCGACACCGAGGGCCGCATCACGCTGTTCTCGCTCGCTGAGCCGATTGCCCGGGTTCCGCAGCTTGCGATCCATCTCGATCGCGACGTGAACGAGCGTGGTGTCCTGCTCGACCGGCAGGCGCACCTCATGCCCGTCTGGGGAACGCGGACGGGCAGCTTCGTCGACTGGCTCGGCGAGCGCACCGGTGTGCGGGGCATCGCGGCCTTTGACGCACATCTGTTCGACAACCAGGGGGCGTCGCTGCTGGGGTCCGATTCGTCAGTGCTCGCGAGCGGTCGTCTCGACAACCAGCTGTCGTGCTGGGCCGCGGTGTCTGCTCTCGCGGGTACGCGTTCGTCCGCCACATGCGTTGTCGTGCTGAACGACCATGAGGAGGTCGGGTCCGACAGCGCAAGCGGTGCGTCGGGGCCGATGCTGTCGATGGTCCTCGACCTGCTGTTCGAACATCTCGGGCTCTCGGCGAGGGAACGACTCGATGCTCTCCACGGAGCCTTCTGTCTGTCCGCCGACAATGCCCACGCGCTGCACCCGAACTACCAGGAACGACACGAACCACGTCATGCACCACTCGTGAACATGGGGCCGGCACTGAAGGTCAACGGGAACATGCGATATGCCACGACGGCACGTGGTTCGGCGCACATCAGGTCGGTCGCGGCGACTGCGGGGGTCCCGTTGCAGGTGTTCGCGACCCGGAACAACATGCCGTGCGGTTCGACAATCGGGCCCATCACTGCGACGCGCCTCGGCATCGAATGCATCGACGTGGGTGTCCCCCAGCTGTCGATGCACAGTGCCCGCGAGGTCTGTGGCGCCGATGACCCGCCGCGGCTGGTCGCTCTGATGTCGGCCTTTCTCGCCTCCTGAACCTGCGCCCCGACGGCCGGTCAGCGCCGGGCGAGTCGCTCGGCATCGTCGAAGAGAACCTGCAGTTCCCGCGAGAGCCTCTCCGTGAGTTCCTTCACGGCCGATCTCGGTATGCGCCCCTCCGCGTCGACTGCGGCGACAATGGGCTCCCCCACGACCATCACGCACTTGACGGGCCTGATCATCCGTGAGCCCTTCGGCATCACCCGCTCGCTCCCCCCGATGCCCACGGGCACCACGGGAACGCCTGCCTTCACGGCGACGTACGCCGCGCCGTCGAACAGCGGGTGGACAGTCGGGCCGGTCTGGCGTGTCCCCTCTGGGAAGAGCACGAGGGGCTCCCCTGCCTCCAGCACGGCCACGCAGCGACGCAGGGCCTCGCGGTCGGCGGTCCCGCGGGAGACGGGGAATCCACCGAGGGCCGACAGCACCCAGCCGACGGGCCTCACCCGCCACAGGGAGTCCTTGCCCATGAACCTCATGCGGCGACGTGTGACCGCCGAGGCGAGCGGCGTGTCGATGTTCGAGCGATGTATGGGCGCGAGCACGAATGCGCCGTCGGCCGGAATGCGCTCCCGGCCGACCACGCGCACGCGCGTGACCAGCACACACAGGAAGACGACGAGCGCGCGGACCACTGCGTAGAACGCCCGGCTCGCGCGGGACGAACCCGCGAGGAAGGAGTCCACGTCAGCCATGTGCTGTCTCCATCGCCGCGCGGTACAACCCCACGATCTCGGCCACGACATCATCGACGGTGCGACCGGTGGAATCCACCGTCACGGACCCTTCAGCGGGCTGCAGCGGACTGTCCGACCTCGTCGAGTCGATGTGGTCACGTTCGGCGATCGCCCGCGCAACCTCGACCACGTCGGCACCGGACTCCTTCGCACGACGCAACGCACGTTCGTTCTCGGAGGCAGTCAGGAACACCCTGAGAACGGCATCGGGGAAGACGACCGTGCCGATGTCACGACCCTCGACGACACCGCCGCCCTTGTCCTCCACCCACCGCCGCTGGGCAGTCCGCATGACCTCCCGCACCGCGGAGTTCGTCGCCACTGGTCCGACGAGCGCGTTCACCGCTGCCGTACGGACCTCACCGGAGACATCCTCACCGTCGAGGGTGACGACGCCGTCGCTCACGTCGATCCTCGCCCTGCGTGCGAAGTCCGCCACTGCATCGACGTCGGATGTCGACAGTCCGCCGCGGATCACCCCCAGTGCGACACACCTGTACATTGCCCCGGTGTCAAGGTACGGCAGGCCGGTGCCTGCGGCCACAGCGCGCGCGACGGTCGACTTCCCGGCTCCCGCCGGCCCGTCGATCGCGACGACCCGGAGAGTCACCAGCTGGTGCCGAGGGGTCGGCCCTCGTCGTAGCCCGCGGAGCTCTGCACCCCGACGACCGCACGTTCCCTAAACTGCTCCAGGTCCGCGGCACCTGCATACGTGCACGCGGAGCGGAGCCCCGCGACAATCTGGTCGATGATGTCCTCGACACCGGGCCTCACGGGGTCGAGATACATACGCGAGGCGCTGATCCCTTCCTCGAACAGTTCCTTCTTCGCCCGCTCGATGGCTGTCTCGGTGCGGGTCCGGTTGCGCACCGCACGGTTCGACGCCATGCCGAAGCTCTCCTTGTAGAGGCGCCCCTCGGTGTCGCGAAGCGTGTCGGCGGCGGATTCGTAGGTTCCCGCAAGCCAGGACCCCAGCATCACGCTCGAGGCACCGGCGGCGAGCCCGAGTGCGACGTCACGCGGATAGCGGACACCACCGTCGGCCCACACGTGCTTGCCCATCGACCGTGCCGTGTCGGCGCACTCGAGCACCGCGGAGAACTGGGGACGTCCGACGCCGGTCATCATGCGGGTGGTGCACATTGCACCGGGCCCGACACCGACCTTCACCACATCAGCGCCTGCATCGATCAGATCACGGGTGCCGTCGGGGGTCACCACGTTCCCCGCGACGACAGGGGTGTCGGCGGCCGCGGCACGCACGGCAGCGATGGCCCTCAGCATCCTGTCCTGGTGGCCGTGGGCCGTGTCGACGACGAGAACGTCGACCCCCATCGACTGCAGGGCCCTGGCCCGCTTCGCCGGGTCGCCGTTGATCCCGACAGCCACCGCCACGAGCAGGCTGCCGTCACGGCCGAGAGCAGGCCGGTAGATGGTGCTGCGCAGCGCCCCCTTGCGCGTGATGCACCCGACGAGGGCCCCCGCACCGTCGACGACAGGTGCGAAGTTCAGTCTCTGGTCCACCAGACGGTCGTGCACGTCGACGATGTCACTGCTGTCAGGAACAGACACGATGTCGGGATTCATCACGTTCTTGAGCTGGGTGAAGCGGTCGAATCCCGCTGCGTCGTGCTCGGTGAAGATGCCGATGGGACGGTTCTCGTCCGCGACCACGACGGCCCCGTGGGCGCGCTTGTGGATCAACGACAGGGCCTCGCCCACGGTGTCGGTCGGGCCGAGCGTGATCGGGGTCTCGAAGAGGGGGTGGCGTGACTTCACGTACCGCACAACCGTCTCGATCACATCGAGCGGGATGTCCTGGGGCAGGACGACGAGACCACCCCGCCTCGCGACGGTTTCGGCCATCCGGCGGCCGGCAACGGCGGTCATGTTCGAGACCACGACCGGGATGCTTGTTCCGAGTCCGTCGGCGGTGGAGAGATCCACGTCGAGACGACTCGGCACGGTGGACATGCTCGGCACCATGAAGACGTCGTTGTATGTCAGGTCATGCGCCGGAGGGGTGTGGAGGAAGCGCATAGGGCGAAACGAGACTACCGTGGGCGCATGGCGAAGGGTGCGGGTTTGCCCGTGGTGCTGGTGCACGGTTGGGCCGGTTCCTTCTGCGAGACCTGGCAGTCCACGGGCATGGATGCCCTGCTCGAGGACGGCGGCCGGGAGGTCATCGGCATCGACCTTCTCGGGCACGGGGATGCCGACAAGCCCCATGAGCCGGCGGCGTATGGGGCGCTCGATGACTGGCTCCTGCAGCGCCTCGAGGGCCATCCGTCCGTCGTCGACGCAGTCGGGTTCTCGCTCGGTGCACTCACGTTGCTCGGGGCACTCGTGCGCAACCCCGAACGTTTCGGTCGGGTTGTCCTCTCGGGCATCGGCGACAGGGTGTTCGAGGAGCGTCCCGCTGACGAGAACAGCCGCATCGTGGCGGCGCTGGAGGGCACCGGGGACCCCGCGGACACCGGGGCACAGGTGTTCGCGGGTTATGCGAACTCTCCCGGCAAGGACAAGGCCGCACTGACGGCAATCATGAAGAGACCCCCGTCCCCTCCCGTGGACCCCGCTGTCCTTTCGTCGGTGCACAACGAGGTGCTGGTGGTGATCGGCGACAAGGACTTCGCGGCACCCGCCGAACGACTTGCTGCAGCGTTCCCGTCCGGTCGATTGGTCGTGCTGCGCAACACCGACCATTTCGCCACACCGGAGTCGTTCGCGTTCATCGACGCCGTGCTCGACTTCCTCGGCGCACAGTGACCGAGGTACTCCCACCGGACCGTATCGACCTCGGCGTGGCAGTCCTCGAGCGCGGTGGCACGGTCGCGATGCCCACGGAGACCGTCTACGGCCTCGCCGCCGCCTGCGATTCCGAGACTGCCGTGAAACGTGTCTTCGGGGCCAAGGGCCGGCCGGTCGACCACCCTCTCATCATCCATGTGTCGTCGCAGGAGATGGCAGCCCGGTACGGACACCTCACGGAGACAGCGCTGAGACTGATCGGCTGCTTCTGGCCGGGGCCGCTCACCGTGCTCGTGCCGAGAACCGGGGCGGTGTCCGATTCCATCACCGGGGGCCGTGACACCGTCGCACTGCGCATGCCGGCCCATGCCACTGCTCTCGCACTCATCGACGGTGTCGGTCGTGGTCTCGTGGCGCCGTCGGCCAACCGCTTCGGACACGTGAGCCCAACGACCGTCGACCACGTGATGGACGACCTCGATGGCCTCATCGATGCGGTCATCGACGGAGGTCCTTGTGTGGTCGGTGTCGAGTCGACCATCGTCGACTGCACCTCCCGGCCACAGGTGCTGCGCAGCGGCGCGGTCACCGACGCGGACATCGAGGATTGCCTCGGCCTCGCCCCGGACGGGCCGCACGGACCATCGCGCGCCCCCGGGATGCTGTCGTCGCACTACGCACCGGACGCGAGGGTGGTCCTCTGCGCTGACGAGCGCTCGGTCGCTGAGACCGCAGCACGTCACCGTGCCGAGGGTCGCACCGTGAGCGAGGTCGGCCACGGTCTCGGGGCACTCGACTATGCGGCGGGTCTGTACCGCCTCCTGCGCGATGCGGAGAAGCAGGGCGCTGAGGTGATAGTTGCGTTGTTGCCCACCGGTGATGGCATCGCGGCCGCGGTGCGGGACAGGCTCACCAAGGCGGCCGGCGCAGGCTGATCACCATTCCAGCGAGTTGATCTCCGCCACCAGGAGATCGCGCATGCCGTCGACGCGCACCAGAGGCTCGTCGCCGGCGGGGGCAACGGTCACCGCAACGGTGGTGGACCCCGCATCCGGGAAGAGTTCGCACCGGCACCACAGTGCATCCCCTCCCCTCACGAGGAACTCGACCGCATACGGTGGTTCCTCGTCGGCGATGTCGCCAAGGGACGCAGCAGCCAGGCGGAGACCCTCGAAAGCATCGACGGGAAGCGCATCGATAGTGAAGCTGGCTACGTCGCGTTCACGTCTGGCCCTCGCATCAGCCCTGCCCCGGCGGCCCCGGCGCGGAACCACAGGGGCGGCATCCGGTCCCGATGCGCCGAGCGCCGCCCGGTACGCGACCAGCAGACCGGCCATGACACCCGCATCACCCCCTCTGTCGGGGTGATGCACGAGCGCCAGCTCACGAAAGCGGGTCCTGATCTCCTCAGCCGACGCACCCGGTTCGAGACCGAGCGCGTCGAACGGGTCGTCGGTCACCGTCCGACGAAGTTCGGGGGCCTCTTCTCGATGAATGCGGCCACGCCCTCCTTGAAGTCCTGCGTGCGGAAGAGTGGCAGGAGCTGGAGGAACACGTGATGGATGTTCTGCTCGAAAGTCTCGGTCTCCGCGGCCCGCATCATCCTCTTGATTGCCCGGACCGCGAGCGGTGCGTTCGACGCGATCTCACCGGCCATGCCGAGAGCCTGCTCCATCAACTGGTCGGGCTCGACGACATGGTTCACGATGCCGAGCTCGAGGCTCTCCGTCGCACTCAATGTGCGACCCGTGAAGGAGATCTCTGCGGCTTTCGAGTAGCCGACGATCCGTGGCAGCAACCACGTACCGCCGCTCTCCGGCAGGATCCCCCGCTTGGCGAAGCCCGGGGCCAGTTTCGCTGTCGTCGCAGCGATGCGGATGTCACAGCCGAGCGCGATGTCGAGTCCGTATCCGGCGGCCCCGCCGTTCAGCGCACAGATGACCGGGGTGTCGATGTTGTGGAGCACGACGGGAGGTGCATTGCGCAGGTCGAACTCCGCCATGTTCGCCCCCGTGTCGTCGAGAACGCCGAGCGACTTGCCCTTGCCGGCCTGGGCGGCCATGTCGAGTCCGGCGCAGAATGCCTTGCCCGCCCCCGTGAGAATGATGCATCGCACATCGGGCCGCTTGTCCGCCTCCAGCAGGCGTGCGGACAGCTGGTCGAGCATCGGCCCGGAGATCGTGTTCAGACGCTCGGGCGCGTTCAGGGTGATCGTGGCGACCCTCTCGGAAACCTCGAGCAGGACCTCTGTTTGTGTCGTCATGCAGGCAAACTAGCAACCATGTCCGACAACAGAGCGAGCGGAACCGCCGCGGTCCCCCAACCCACACTCGGTGCGACGCAGCCGGGGGCCGCGCGACTGCTGCTGATCCGCCACGGACGGTCGGCCGACATTGTGCCGGGCACGCAGGACGCCGCGGACCCCGCTCTCCACACCGAAGGCGAGGCACAGGCCCTGGCACTCGGCCGACGATTGAAGGATGCACGGATCGACGCCGTGTACTCCAGCCATCTGCGCCGGGCCCATGACACCGCATGGCAGGTGGCGGTGCACCACGGTCTCGATGTCGTCGTGCACGAGGACCTCGAGGAGGTCAGGCTCGGCGACTGGTCGAACGGTGAGTTCCGCCGGCGCGCTGCGTCAGGTGACGCCGAGTTCCGTGAGTGGGCAGCAACGGGCCGATGGGACGGCATACCGAACGGCGAGGGTGACGGGGCGTTCCGTGCACGAGTCGCCGAACGGATGTCGAGGCTCGCGGAGAGGCACAGGGGCGGCTGCGCTGCGGTCGTCTGCCACGGAGGTGTCATCAATGCCTACGTTGCGCATCTTCTCGGCACGCAGCGAAGCATCTGGATGATGGTCGAGAACACCAGCATCACCACGGTGAGCATCGCCGACACCGCCACGCTCATCGGCCTGAACGACTGCCACCATCTCTATGACATCGTCACGCAACAGGCGTGACGGAAATGGACACAGTCACGCAACAGGCGTGACGGAAATGGACACAGTCACGCAACAGGCGTGACGGGCAGCACCTCATCGGGACGCGGCGACATGAGGTAGTTGCATACGGCGAGCCAGAACGCGGTCGCCCCTGCGATGTGGACCGCCACGAGGACCACGGGAACCCCGGTGAAGTACTGGGTGTAGCCGACACCGGCCTGGAGCACCGCGACGGCAGCGAGAGTTGACAGAGCCTCGCGGGCCGAGCGCACCTCGGGCGATGCTCCCTTGCGCACCTGCCACATGCACGCGATGATGAGTGCAACCGTTGCCATCACCGTCGTGCCATGGATGCGTGCAACCGTCTCGAGGCCGAAACCGAACCGCACGGCGTTCTCATCACCTGCATGAGGGCCGGTGGCGGTCACCACCGTGCCGGTCACGACGGCAACTGTCGCAGCCCCGGCCAGGGCCCACCTGAGCCTGGTGGCGGGCCCGGGCGGCAAGGGTCTGAGCAGGGATGCAACGTTCTCCACCCGTGACAGACGATCGAGTGCGTACGCCGATCCCACGAGCACCATCGACACGAGGAAGTGGGCCATGTTCGCCCAGGGGTTCAAACCTGTGAGCACAACGATGCCCCCGATCACGACCTGCGCGAGGACCCCGGCCACCAGCGCCCATGCGAGAAGAACCAGGTCCTTGCGACGGGGGGCACGGAGGTGAGCAGTAAGGACCGCGGCCACAACGCTCGCCGAGACGAGTCCGGTGAAGAGCCGGTTCAACTGCTCGATCGCTGCGTGACTCCCCGACACGTCGACGAACTTCTGCGCGTTGCACCTGGGCCAGTCGGAACAGCCGAGCCCGGAGCCGGTCAGACGCACCAGTGCGCCGCTCAACACGATGACGCACAGCAGGGCCAGCGCTGCGCCCGTGACCCTGGAGAACACACTGGGCCTGATCGTCACCCGCACCTGATCGAATCTAGGCGTGGCCGGGGACCCACGTGCGGGGCCGGGCGCGCGGGTGGCTACGGTCACATGCATGATCACGTCGTTCGATGACTACCCGATCCATCAGACCGCCCAGCCGGTCGCGCACACCGCGTCCGGCGACCCGAACCACTATGACCGGTACTTCTTCAACGGGTACTCGGCCGACGGCGGCACGTTCTTCGCGGTGGCCATGGGTCTGTACCCGAACAGGAACGTCATGGATGCGTCATTCTCCGTGGTCCTCGACGGTGAGCAGGTGAACGTCCACTCGTCAGCCCGTGCGCACCCCGACCGCCTGCGTTGCACGACGGTCGGCGCGATCACCGTCGAGGTGGAGGAGCCCTTGCGTCGCCACCGCATCGTGGTGGAGGCCCCCGAACACGGACTCCGCGCCGACCTGCGCTTCGAGGCGACATCTCTCCCCTACGAGGAACCACCGTTCCGGCTGCGCATCGGCAGCCGCACGGTGATGGATTACACGCGGCTCACACAGTCCGGCCGCTGGAGCGGTTGGTACGAGGTCGACGGCACACGCCACATGGTCGACCCCGCGGTCGTGCTCGGGTGCCGGGACCGGTCGTGGGGCGTGCGGGCCGTCGGCGAGAGAGTCCAGACCGGTGCTCCCGCCGTCTCTGCCCCGCAGTTCTACTGGCTCTGGGCACCTGTGTGCTTCGCCGGTTTCACCACCTTCTTCGACGTGAACGAATGGTCCGACGGGGAGCGCTGGCACCACTCTGCTGCGGTGGCTGATGCCCTGCAGGAGCCCCGTGAGGCCTGGTCGGTCGGGTACGACATCGAGTGGCAGACCGGCACGCGCCACATGCGGGCCTTCACCCTCCGCTACGGATTCAGGGACGAGACCGTGACTCTCGTGTTCGAACCGGTGATGCATTTCCAGATGTACGGCCTCGGGTACGGACACCCCGAATGGACCCACGGCGCGTGGAAGGGCGAGCAAGTGACGGGAGGAGACAGGTTCGCGGTGCCCGTCGGCGACCCGATGTCACCCCACAACATCCACGTGCAGACTCTCTCGCGAGTGACGTGCACCAGGGGCGGAACCGTCCACGAGGGCGTCGGGGTTCTCGAGACCCTCGTGATGGGTGTTCACGCCCCCTCCGGTTTGGAGGGCCTGCTCGACCCCGCCCGCTGAGAAGTGTCGCTCAGTGGTTCGCGACCAGGCCGCCGTCGACGCGCACGACGGAGCCGGTCATGTAACGCATCGCGGGCAGTGCGATGCTGACCGTCATGTGCGCGACCTCCTCGGGCTCGCCGTAACGACGCAACGGGACCTTCAACCGCGTGTAGCGGTCGCGACGTTCCTGAGGGATCGACGACGTCATGCCGGTGTCGATCGGTCCCGGGCAGACGGCGTTCACGGTTACCCCGCGCGGACCGAGCTCCACGGCAAGACTCTTCGTGAGCCCCACCACGCCGTGCTTGGATGCCGTGTACGCGGCCAGTCCACCCGTGGCCACGAAGGCCTCCGTCGAGGCGATGTTGATGACCCGTCCACCGTTCGGTGCGGCGAGAAGGTGAGGCAGTGCGGCGCGCACGAGATGTGCGTGCGCGGTGAGGTTCACGGCGATGATGCGGTCCCAAGCCCGACCGAAGTCCTCGTCGTCGGAGAAGACCGACGAGACGCCGCTGATGCCGGCATTGTTCACCAGCACATCGAGGCCTCCGAACGCATCCACGCACGCGGTCACGAGCCTCCTGCGGTCCTCATCCACCGCAACATCCGTCGGCACCCCGACGACTTGCTCTGCGCCGTGCGCCCGGCGGATCTCCTCCACCACGCCGGCGAGGGCCTCGCCGTCGCGGTCGGCCGCTGCCACACGGGCACCCTCGTCGGTGAACAACATCGCGGTGGCCCGCCCCATGCCGCTCGCGGCCCCGGTCACGACCACTCGCGCCCCCTCGAGCGAACGGGACAACTTCGTGAGTCTCGTCATGTCGGTACTTCCTTCCGGTCGGACACTGACCGACTGACGCCGATTCTTCCACGTACACCACGTTGACCCCTGAGGCCGACGGCACGTTTGCCGCGCGGCGAGGGATGCCCCTAGCGTTGCGGCCGGTGGCGAAACAACCTGCGGAGGCACGGCGGCTGGACATTCTCGAGACCGCCTGTGCGGTGGTCATCGAGCGTGGGTTCGCAGCAACCCGGGTGTCGGACGTTGCCAGTCGCCTGAGCGTGTCAAGCAGTCTCATCCACTATCACTTCGACTCCAAGGAGTCCCTGCTTGCGTCGGCATTCGAGCACTACGCCCGCAAGGACGTGCAGGAGATGATCGCCGACATCGAGGCCGCCCCCACCCACCCCGAGCGGCTCGTGCGCCTTCTCGAGAACTACGTCCCCGAGGGAAGCGACGACCTCGAATGGAAACTCTGGATCGACGCATGGGGTGAGGCACTGAGGAACCCCATGATGAAGCGCATCAGCCAGCAGCTCGACGAGCAGTCGAATGCGCTGCTCGAGGACATCATCGCCGACGGCGTGCGCGAGAAGGCGTTCGACTGCCCGGACCCTCACCAGTCCTCGGCGCGTATCACCGCCCTGATCGATGGTCTGGCGATCCAGTACGCGGCACACGATGGATTGCTGGACCGAGCCGGCCTCCTCGCCTCGGTTCTCGCCGTGGCCGAGAGGGAAGTCGGCGCCCCGCTCGCCCACCTGGCCGCAGATGACGGCCCGCCCGGGAGTGCCCGACCCGGGCAGGACGGCACGCAGGACGACTCCCCCTCCAGGGTGCACCTGTGCCCGCGCTGCGGTTCAGGCCACATCTGCCCCGTCCTCTGAGACCCATGGGGCACTGCCGCCCCGGCCGGTGAGAACCGCCTCCTGATCTCTCCGCACACCGGGTGGCATTCCGTCACTTTGTGTGTTTTCGCGCCCACAAGCGTCACTATGCGTGGTTGCTTCCACATTTTCCGTGAGATTTTCCTCAAGTCCGGGCTCCGGGCTGCCGATCCCTTCGGCGGACCGAACAAGGAGCCGACATGCGACACCGCACCGCCACCATTGCCATCACCGCCCTCGCCTCTCTCTCGGGCACCCTCATCTCCGTCACCCTTCCTGCCGGCGCCGCCTCGGCCGCTGTTGTCTCCGAGGCCCCCTCTGCCCAGACCGCCCCGGGGATGCCCAAGTTCGGTGACTCCGGCCCGATGGTGTCGGCCCTCCAGACAGCGATCATCAACAACGGTTTCACCCTGCGTGGTGGCGCGGACGGCAAGTTTGACAAGCGCACCCTGCGGGCCCTGAAGACCTTCCAGCGCGTCGTCGGCCTCAAGGTGACCGGCGTCGTGGATGCCCCCACCGCCCGCGTGCTCAAGCTCGCAACCGCCGCCACATCGACCACTGCCGCCCCGACCACCACTGCCGCCCCGACCACCACTGCCGCCCCGACCACGACCGCCCCTGAAACGACCACCACCACCGCGGCTCCCGCCACTACATATCCGCTCACCGAGGCGACGCTTCCCGTGCGCGGCAACCGCGGCGAGACCGTGCTCGTGGTGCAGCGCGCCATCGCGGCCGCCGGCATCAAGGTTCGCGGCGGCATCGACGGCATGTTCGGCAGCGGCACGACAGAGTCGATCCGCACGTTCCAGGCATCGAGGGCCCTCGAGCAGACCGGCCTTCTCGACGCGGCCACGGCACGCGCACTCGGTCTCATCGCGCCGGCACCCGTGCAGGTGGCAGCCGCGCCCGTGACGACCGCGCTGACGACGGAGACACTCCCCCGCCGCGGCCAGCGGGGCGCCGCGGTTGTCGCGGTGCAGAACGCACTCGTGGCGGCCGGCATCGCCCTGAAGGGCGGCGTTGACGGTGTGTTCGGTGTCGCCACGACGGTGTCGTTGCGTGCGTACCAGAACGCCAACGGCCTCAACCCCACCGGCGAGGCCGACGTCCCGACGGCCGTGAAGCTGGGCCTCGTGAGTGCACCGGCCGTCCAGCTCTCCGTCTTCCCGGTCCAGGGGCCCTGCAACTTCGTGGACACCTGGCACGCACCGCGTGGCGAGGGTCGTCTGCACCTGGGTGTCGACATCATCGCCCCCGAGGGCAACCTGGTGGACGCCGTCGCCGACGGCACCATCACCAAGCTCTACACCGAGGCATCGGACAAGCGCGCCGGCAACGGTGTGCGCCTCTCGACCGCTGGTGGCACGTACTTCTTCTACGGCCACTTCCAGCGTCTCGCCGACGGAATCTCCATCGGCGCCACCGTGAAGGCTGGTCAGGTCGTCGGCTACATCGGCCGGACGGGTGGCACGAACACCCCGCACCTCCACTTCGAGATCCACCCCGGTGGAGGCGAAGCCATCAACCCCTACCCCGCAGCGAAGTCTGCGGATGCATGCCACGTGAGCGCTCCCCGTCCCGCCCCGTGACGGCCGGGCACCCTCGCTTCGTCAGGGACGGATCTCGTAGAACGCGTTGACGCTGTGCTCCACGTCGAGACGGCGGAACCGCGAGAAACCGGCCGCCGCGGCCATCTCGCGGGCGCGGCTCTCGGGCAGGCCGAGCGTGCCCAGCCCCTCACCGTCCGGCTCGGACATGGCAGACGACATGCAGCTGAGCACGGAGATCCCGTACAGCAGCGGGGCCATCGGGTTGCGCGCGACGTTCATCTCGAGGGTGTCGAGAGCCTTGATGTCCACGAGCAGCCACGTCCCGTCCTCCCTGATTGCCGAACGGATGGCGCGCATCATCTCGGTGGGACGTGTCATGTCGTGGATGCAGTCGAAGGTGCAGACGAGGTCGAACGACCCGTCATTCGGCAACGGCTCCTCCCGTGGGTCCACGAACCGAACGTTGCCGATCGAGGACTCCTCGCGGCGTGCACGGGCCCTCTCGAGCGCATGATGCGAGATGTCGTAGCCGACAACCTCCGCCGAGGGGAAGGTCGACGCGATCAGCATCGCGAGTCCACCTGCGCCGCAGCCGATGTCCGCCACGCGTGCGCCCTTCTGCAGCCTGTCGATGACCCCATCAAGGGCGGGCAGCACGTTCGGGACAAGGTTGTTCTGGTTCCACGGCTCGAAGCTCCGCTCGATTCCGACGGCGCCCTCCGGCCCGTGGGAGTCGTAGTCGTGGCCGATCCCGGTGCGGAAACTCTCCGGCATGCGACGGAGCGAATCCATCGTCTGGGGCAGACGGTGGAACATCCCCATGCCGAAGGCCGGATGACGGGGTGATGCCAGAACGCACTTCGCCTCGGGTGTGAGGTACACCTGCAGTTCGGGGTCCGAGAGGTCGTCGCAGGACACAATGCGCGCAGCAACCTGGTTGCTGGCCCACTCCCGGACCCAGCGCTCGTGCAGACCGAGTGATGCGGCGAGACCCGCCACCGGGACCGGCCCGTCCATGCGCGCGAGTTCGCCGTAGAGACCGAGGGCATCCCCGAGATGGATCATGCCGGCAGTCACGGCGCCCTCTAGCTTGCTGAAGACGGTGAAGGACATCATCTTCAGGGCGTCGGGGTCGAGTCGTTGTTCGCTCATGGCCGAACACTAGGTCTTTGTCGGGGTCAGTACGTTCTCAGGGCATGGGGCAGGTGTTCGTTGTCCGAGAGACTCGACACGGAGAAAGTCACCCCGTCACCGAGACCGAGCATGCGCACCACGCTGACACTCGCGTGACCGATGACGAACCTCTCCCATTCCCACGGGGTGGGCTGCAGACCCAGCAGATGGCAGAACGTCACGCTGTTCGTGCCCGCGTGGGCCACCAGCAGGGAACGTCGCCCACCGACGAAATGGTCCTGCAGCGACCACACCGGCAGGTCGGTGTCGAGCCGCATGACACCCCTCTCCTCGAGGAACAGCGAACACCCCACGTTGATCCGGTCGACGAAAGCGCTGACGGGTTCCCCACCGTCGAGGCCCGTCCAACGGTCCGTCGAGGTCTTCTGCTTTTCCGCCCTCCACGCCTCGGCCGCACGCTCCTCGGGGGTGCCGTGCCACACGGGATTGCGGATCTCCTCCAGCCAGGGCGCCACCGCGAGATCGCGTTGCACCGCCGTCAGGTACGGGTGTGCGGTCTGCATCGCCCGCACCAGGGGCGACACCAGAACCTCGTCGAAACTCTCGCCCACGATTCTGTCCGCCAGCAACCGTGCCTGCTCGAACCCCCGTTCCGTGAGCGGCGGATTGTCCACGTTCAGGCCGTCCCGAACCCATTCGGGCTCGGCGTGGCGCACCAGGATGATCTCCCAGAGGGGCTGCTGCGTCGTCACGAGGGCACCTCGAACCCGATGCCGCACCCGTCGAACGCTGCCTGGAACTGTGCCTGGTACTGACCGGGGCCCGCGAGTGCCCCCGTTGCGTCGGTGACCCCGTTCAGGCTGCGGCCGAGACAGACGACCTGCTCGTCGGTCAGGGTCAGACCGAATGCATTGCCCACCTCGGTCCCGAGTGCGCGTGCCTCGCTCTCCTCGTCGGGGGGACCGGAATCGGGGTCGGTTGCAGTCGGTGAGGGAACCGACGGGAACGGCAGGGTCTCGGCGGTGTCCGCGGGCTGCACGATCGTGGGAACTGTGCCGCACTCGGTCAACACGGCGGCCTCGACAACGTTGGCCTTGCGGAGCGTCTCCTCCGTCCCGAGCGCATCGGCTGCTGCCACTGCACGTGCATCGTCGAGTGCTGCCGACACCGACCAGTCGAGCGAGTTCATCGCCGCGACGAAATCCGCCACCTCCTCGGACAGCGCGGAGGCATCCGGTCCGCCACGGTCCGCGTCCCGCGCCGCAATCACCACATCGAGCACGGAGAGACTGTCCGCCTCGAGTTGCGTTGCTGCGGAATCGTCGAAGTTCGCGAGCCCCTGGGTGAGCTGCAGGACCCAGTCGGCAACCGACACGCGGCCCCTGCAGAGGTCATCGGATGCGCCCGGGCTGCATGCGCACAACACCAGGGTCAGTGCTGCCGTGCCGACCAGGGGCAGAACCCGCCGGGGGGCCCTCACGGCGACTCCATCGTCGTCGCGGTCACCCAGGCGTCATACATCGAGCGGTACAGACCGTTGCGTGCCACGAGGTCGTCGTGGCTGCCGTCCTCGACCATCCTGCCGGACTCGAGAACCACCACCCTGTCCGCCCTCGCCGCCGTGGAGAGTCTGTGCGCGATGGCCACCGTCGTCCGGCCGCGCGACAGACGTTCGAGCGCGCGCGCCAGCCGGACCTCCGTCAGGGCGTCGACTGACGACGTCGCTTCGTCGAGGATGAGAATGTCCGGGTCGGCGAGGGCCGCCCGCACGAGTGCCACCAGCTGCCGCTCACCCGCGGAGAGAGCCGAACCTCTCTGGCCGACCCTGGTGTGCAGACCATCGGGAAGAGTCTCCACCCAGTCGGCGAGACCGAGAGCCTCGAGCGCAGCGAGACACTGTCCGTCTGTTGCCTCCGCGGTGGAGAACCGCAGGTTGTAGAGCACGGTCTCGTCAAAGAGAAACGGCTCCTGCGGGACGACGACGAGCCGTCGGCGCAGTTCGTCGTTCGAGACATCCCTCATGTCCACGCCGCCGAGGGTCACGACGCCCTTCACAGGGTCGACAAAGCGTGCGAGGACACGACCGAGGGTGGTCTTCCCTGACCCCGTGCGGCCGACCAGTGCCACGACCTGACCCGCGGGAACCTGCAACGTGACGTCATGCAGCACGGTCTCCTCGTCCGCGCCGGTCACACGCGACCTGTACGCGAAGGACACGTGCCGCACGTCGAGGTCGAGCGGCCCGGCCGGGAGAGGAACCGGAGCGGGGTTCTCGGGCGGCCCGACCGGTGTGTCCAGCACCGACATCACCCTGCGCAGGCTCGCGATCGCGCTCTGGGACTGGTCGAACACCTCGGTGAACTCACCGACGGGCTCGAGGAACCGGTACGTGAGGAAGACGAACCCGATCATCGCACCGGCAGTGAGCCCGGAGCCGGGACCGCGCGCCACGCCCACGGAAACCACCCCGCAGATGCACAGCACAGAGAACACCTCCCCCGACGGGAAGAGGAAGGCACCGAGGAGGGAGGCCCTCACGTACGACTTCGTGCGCCTGCGCATCAGGGTACGTATGCGGGCGGCGGGGATGGCCGAGGCACCGTAGGCGCGGAGCGTGCCGGAACCGTTCACCATCTCGCCGATTGCACCCGCAACCTCGGAGGTGACCTCCCGTGTCTCGGCCCACGCCGACACGAGACGCTTCTGCACGGTTCGCAACACGAGGGCCAGCGGCATCGCGATGAGCAGGGCAACGGCGCTCAGCACCCAGTCATAGGCGATCATGACGGCGGCCACGACGACCATGAGCGTGCCGTCGAGAAGAAACGCGAGTGCACCCCAGCTGAAGAACTGCTGCAGTGTCTCGATGTCGCTCGTTACGCGCGTGACGAGCGCACCACGCTTCTCCTCGTTGTGGTCCGCCAGGCTGAGTCGATGGATGTGGGAGAACAATGTGACACGGAGGGCGTACAGGGCGGCCTCCGACCTCAGGCCGAGTCTCACCACCGCGGCCCGCTGGCAGGTGCTCGTCACTGCGACGAGAACGGCACCGACCACTGCGAGACGGACCACGTAGCCCACCCGGACCTCGTCACCTGAGACACCGTTGTCGACGGCCAGCTGGAGAAGAACGGGGATCGCCACTCTCGCCCCCGCACCGACGGCCGCGAGGCCGAACGTGGCGAGGAATCCCTGGCGCAGCGCCGGGGCAATCTCCACACTGCGCCCGATGACCCCGATGGCGCCACGGTGCTGGTCATGCTCGGTCACGACTCACCACCACCTCCACGGTCGTTCTCGAAGGCCTCGATCAACTCGCGGTACTCGGGGACCTCGGCGATGAGACGCGAGTGAGTCCCCTGGATCACGGTCCCCGTCGACGACATGAAGGCCACGAGGTCCGCAGTGGCGATTGCCGACGGACGGGATGCGACCATCAACACGCTCGGGGCCAGTCCGCTGGCGCGGATCGACGCGAGAACCTTCAGTTCCGTCGGGGGGTCGAGAGCAGATGTTGTGTCGTCCAGGAGCAGAAGGCCGGGCCTGCGCGCCAGTGCCCGTGCAAGTGCGAGCCGCTGGCGCTGGCCACCGCTCAGGCTCACACCGCGTTCACCGAGCGATGTGTCGAGACCGTTCTCGAGTTCCCTCAGGAACCCTGCGTTCGCGACGTCCAGGGCCTCCGCAACCGTCGCATCGTCGACCTCCCGACCGAGGCACAGGTTGAAACGGACGGACTCGGAGAACACGAACGCCTCCTGGAACACGATGGCCGCACCGGCGGGATGCACCGCGACGGATCCCGCCGACACCGCATTCATGCCCACCACCGTCTCGAGCAGGGTCGTCTTGCCGCACCCGGTCGCCCCGACCAACGCGACGACGCTCCCCACAGGGACCGTGAGGTCCACGTTCCTCAGGACACCGACCTCGGCGATGTGGTGGGCACTGACACCTCTCATCTCGAGCGCCAGTCCCCCGTGACACCGGCTGATCGAGTCGGCCGGATCATCCTGCACCGGCTCGGCCACGATCTCGCGCACCCTGTTCATCCCCGCGGCCGAGTGCGGGAGCTCGGAGAACACGTATCCGATGAGCCGGAGCGGGATGACGAGGAGCGTGAACAGATACATGCATGCCGCCAGGTCACCGATGGTCATGTGCCCGTCCCGCACCCGCACGGCCCCCAGGCAGAGCACGGCCAGGTTCGCGAGCGACGGGAATGTGTCGAGGAGCATCTCGAAAGTCGCACGCACCCGCATCGCCTTCACCCGTGCGTCGCGCAGAGCCCCTGTGATCGCCGACAGACGTTCGGTCTCGCGTTCCTCCGCGCCGAATGCCTTCACCACAGTCACGCCCTCGAAGCTTTCCAGGGCTGCCTCGCTCAGGCGGCCCATGTGCGACTGGGCCTCGTTGAAGTAGGTGTCGACGAGGCGTTGGTACCCGACGTTCATTCCGACGAGCGCAGGCAGGGCGACGAAGGCCACTGCCCCCATCGCGGGGTCGAGAACGAACATGCCGACTGCACTGACCACCAGCAGCAACACGACGGAACTTCCGTAGGGCAACGGAGCGAGAACCGCCACGGCCGCCTCCACGTCGACGCCGGCACGTGCGACGAGGTCGCCGTCGGGCCGCAGCCTGTGCCACCTGGCCGGCTGGTCGACGAACCGTCCGACGACCTGCATCCCGAGTTTCTCGGCCACCCCCCACTCGGCCTTCCCGGCGAACGTGCGCCTCACGACGACGCCTGCCGCCCGCACCATGGCGATGGCCACCAACAGCGAACAGCCCGTCAGGACCGTGGACCACGCGAGCTCGCCCCTGTCGAACCTCGGCACGATGACATGGTCGATCATCCATCGCACCCCGAGGGAGGAACTCGCCGTGCACACCGCGAACACCGCTGCCCCGGTGACGGCGACCGCGAAGGGGCCCGGCTGGTGCCGGACGAGGTCGACGATGAGTCGGGCCCCGCGTCGTGTGCGGAGGGTCACAGGCGCATCTACTCCGCTCACCCGTCTATTGTGACAGGGACCCTCCCCGGGGCACAGGACACCTCCATGCAGCCCGTTGACATCGCCCTTCTCCTGCTCCGGACCGTGTTCGGCATTTTTCTCGCTGCGCACGGAGTCAACAAGATCCGTTCCGGGATCGACGGCACCGCGAGATGGTTCGCATCCATCGGGATGCGGGCTCCCGCAGTGCAGGCACGCACCGCCGCGGTCGTGGAGATCGTCTCGGGGTTGCTCCTCTGCGCGGGGCTTCTCGTCCCCCTCGCATCGGCGGCAGTTGTTGGCACGATGCTCGTGGCCATCGTGACCGTCCACTGGAAGGTCGGTTTCTTCATCTTCCTCCCGAACGGTGGCTGGGAGTACTGCGCTTCCATCGCGGCGGTCGCGGCTGCGGTCGCAACCAGCGGTCCCGGCCGGGCCTCGGTCGACCACGCGCTCGGCCTTCACACAGGATGGTGGGGCGGCGCACTCGCCGCCGGGCTCGGTGCCGTCGCGGCCGCACTGCACCTCGCGGTCTCCTGGCGTCCGTCGACGGTGAGGAAATGAGGGTCTCCATCGCCCGGGCGGTGAAACTCGGGGTGTCGTTGCTCATCGCTGGGATGTGGTTCTATGCGTTCGTGCTCGCACCGCGCGAGAGCTTCAACAACGTCTCGGACCCGGAGTGGTCAGCCCGCTCGGAGGTCACGTGCAGGACGGCGCGCGACACGATTAGCGGTCTGGCGGACCTGCAGCGCATCGACCCCAACGACCCCCGGGTGCTGCAGCAGAAGGCAGACATCATCGACCGCGCGACCGACGCACTCGAGAAGGCCATCGACGCGGTGGGCTCGGACACACCGGGGACAGAGAAGGGGCGGGCCCTCGTCCCGTTGTGGATCTCCGACTGGAGGCGCTACATCCAGGACCGCCGCGACTACACGACGACCATGCGCGCCGGCAGGCTCGTGGAGTTCGCGGAGTCCCAGGTCGAGGGCGTCCCCATCAGTGAGCGGCTCGCGAAGTTCGCCCGCGAGAACCGTATGAAGTCCTGCCAGCCACCACGCGACCTTCAGGCCTGACCGACCGTACGCCACGAACTTCCGTCCCACTCCCTGATCACACGGGCGGGGGCGCCGACGGCCACGCAGAAGTCGGGCAGCTCACCGGTCACGACGGAGTTCGCCCCGATCACAACATGTCGGCCGATCCGCGCACCGGGGAGGACGACACTTCCGTGTCCGATCCACGAGCCGTCACCGATCGACACCGCCCGCTCCGGTTGGGTCTGCGCAGAGATCGGTCGCGCGATGTCCTCGTACCCGTGGTTCTGGTCGGTGATGTAAACGTGGTGACCCGTCCACACGTCGTTCCCGATCTCGACCGAGAAGTGGCCGACGATCCCGCTGCCGCGTCCCACCAGCACCCTGTCCCCGATCACGACCACTCGCTCGGAGAGGCACTCCTGGCCGGGCGCCATTCCCGCCGACAACGCAACGCCCGGCCCGATCATGGTCCCCTCGCCGATGTGGATAAACTGCTCGTTGAAGACCGTCACGGGCGGCCACATGATGATGCTTCCCGCGCCGAACGAGCCGAAGCGACGTCCGCGCGGATCATCTGGACCGATTGCAGCCCAGGAGTTCAGCGACTCACTCGCGCGTGCCCACGCAAGGCCCAGTCGACGACGCAGCACCGACTGAACCTAACCCCAGTCGGGGGTACGGTGTGGCCATGACACCCACCGCTGAGACATCCACCGGCACCTACCGCGGCCTGGTCGCCGACAACGGTTGCCTCAACTGGCGGGGCATCCGCTACGCAACGGCAGACAGGTTCGGGCCGCCGGCATTGGTTCCCGCAAGTGCAGCCGTGATGAATGCGACCTCGTGGGGCCCGATCGCCCACCAGACACCGGGTTTCCTCGAGTCGAACGACGGTTTCGGACCCGATGACATGTCCGAGGATTGTCTGCATCTGAACATCTGGTCACCCCCGGGGACGACTGCGGACTCCCGTCTTCCCGTCCTCTTCTGGGTGCATGGTGGCGGCTTCATGACCGGTTCGGGCTCGGCGTCCTGGTACGACGGTGCCAACCTCGCGGCGCGCGGCGTTGTCGTCGTCACGGTGAACTACCGCCTCGGCGTCTTCGGCTACCTCGGGACACGCAACCTCGGCCTCCTCGACCAGATCGCGGCACTCAAGTGGACCTCCGCGAACATCGGCGCCTTCGGCGGGAACCCCGGCAACGTCACGGTGTTCGGCGAATCGGCAGGCGGTTCCGCCACGGTCAGCATCATGGCCAGCCCGCTTGCTGACGGGCTGTTCCACCGTGCATGGGCGATGAGCCCCAGCATCGGCCAGTACCGCAGCCGCTCACGGGCGTCGGAACTCGAGCGGGCCTACCTGGAGCAACTCGGTGTCGCCACCGTGGACGAGGCGGCACTCATGCCGGCAACCGGTCTTCTCGAGGCACAACAGAAGTTCGCCGCGGCGAATGCAGGTGCGCCCGATCATTTCGCCCCCACCCACGGCGGTGACGGACTGCCCGGTGACATTCTGGAGGCCGCTTCCCGGTGCCCGGTGCCTCTCTGCATCGGGTCCAACAGGGACGAGAGTCGCCTGTGGTCGGCATTCGACCCGGCGGCGGCGAACCGGACAGAGGACGACTGGAACGAGTTCCTGGCGAGGACGTTCGGCGACAGGGCAGATGTCGCACGCAACAACTACGAAGCGGCAAGACCGGGGTGCACGCCCGGCCAGCTGGTCTCGGCGGTGCAGTCGGATCTCTCCTTCCGCGCACACGCGGTGCGCCTTGCCGACGCGCGGTCTGTCGCGGGCACGCCGTCATGGGCCTACTGGTTCACGTGGGCATCGACCGCCATGGGTGGCGCCCTGGGGTCGTGCCACGCTCTCGACATCCCCTTCGCATTCGACAACATCGATGCCCCGGGGGCACGCGCCCTGATGGGTCGCGACGCCGACCCTGCCGGGCTGCACACGTGGTTCGCCGACGAGATCGTCCGGTTCGCCGTTCACGGCCATCCCGCGTGGCCGCAGTACTCTCACGGCACACGACCCACGATGCGACTCGACAAGGAGCGTGAACTTGTTCACGACCCCGAGCACGAACTCGTGGCACTCCACACCGACCGACCGTCGGTCTGAGCCGACTCGGTACCCGTCGGTGGTGTCCGGTTGACCGACAACATGGACCTCGTGCCGTGAGGGAACTCATCCAGAAGTCGAAGCCGGAGAAGCGCGAGGGCCGTGCTGCACGGCGCGAGTCCACTCGTCTCGACTGGGCGTCGCCGCTGTGGCGTGAGGGCTCCCGCCGCTGGCAGATGCCGCCGGTGCTGCGGGACAGCGATGCCGATGTCGTCATCGTCGGTGCCGGTTTCTCCGGTCTGTGGACCGCTCATCACCTGAGGACACTGAACCCCGGCCTCGACCTGGTGGTCGTCGATGCACGACAGCCGGGCTTCGGGGCCAGCGGACGGAACGGTGGATGGTGCAGTGCACTCTTCCCTGTGGAACTGGCCGACATCGTGGATAAGCACGGTCGGGCAGCCGCGGTCCGCCAGCACGAGTCACTCGTCTCGGCCATCGCGTCCATCGGTGGGTTCATCGAGTCCAGGGGAATCGATGCGGGATGGGCCAACAGCGGCACGTTGACCGTCGCGACGAACACGGCCCAGAAGGACCGTCTTCTCCGTTCACTTGCCGGGCGGACGGAGCTCGGCTTCGACGACCATCGATGGCTGGAGCCTGATGAACTCGGCGGACGGATCAAGGTGGAGGGTGCGCTCGGCGCCGTCTTCGACCCGCACTGTGCCGCGCTCAACCCGCAGGCACTGGTGGACGCCCTGGTCGGGGATGTCACCGCGTCCGGGGTGCGGGTGCACGGCGAGACGGCGGTCGTGCGCGTGGGGGACGGATACGTCGAGACCAAAGGAGCAGGAGGTCACTGCTTCATCACCGCCCGGAACGTCGTGCTGGCGAGCGAAGCATGGAACCAGTCGTTCCCCCGCAGGAGGCGCACGGTTGTTCCCCTGTACTCCTATGTCCTGGCCACCGAACCCATCCCAGCCGCGACATGGGAATCGATCGGGTGGTCGGGTCGTGAGACGCTCGCCGAAGGGCGCAACATGGTCACGTATGCACAGCGAACAGCGGACGGCCGCGTCGTGTTCGGAGGCCGCGGGGCACCGTATTCGTTCGGAGGCGACATCCACTCGTCCCGTGACGTGAACGACGCAGTCCATCGCGCTGTGGAGAGAACCATGCTCGAGCTCTTCCCTGCGCTCGAGGGGACCCGCATCACGCACCGCTGGGGTGGACCGCTCGGCGTGCCCCGCGACTGGCATCCATCCGTCCACGAGGATGCCCGCTCCGGGGCCACTGTCGTGGGTGGGTACACCGGTGACGGCGTGACCCTCTCGTGGCTCTCGGCTCTCATCGCGGCACACAGGATCGTCGGCACGGACCACGACGTGCTCGATCTGCCGATGAACGGTCACATCCCCCGCAGATGGGAACCGGAACCCTTCCGGTGGGCAGGGATCAACGCAGGACTCGCGACGACGAGGCTGGCCGACGCACACGAGCGGCGCACCGGGAGGGAGTCCCGACTGCTCCGCTCGATGATGCGGATGTTCTGACCGTCTGACCGCGCAGCCTCCCGGCCGTCAGCGGTGGATGCCCGGGTCGTCCTGGGTGACCCGCAGACGAACAGTGAATGCGGAGTCGCCGGAGAGAACCGCCGAACGTGCGAAGAGACGACCGGACTGCCAGTTCGACAACCCGAGCTCCGGTCTGAGCAACGCGAACTGTCCGTCCACCCACCTCGTGAAACCGTCACCCACGAACGGCGCATCACATCCTTCCCAGACCGCCCGGTGGTCGAGAGGGTCCGATGACACGCACGACACGATGAAACGCGGCGCCAGCCGGTTGAACAGCGACACGGCTGTTGCGAGGTCGGGAACGACGTGGAGATGGAACTCAGGGTTGTCCTCCCACTCGAACTCGTGTCCCAGGTGTTCCTCGCTGCACACGGTCAGGTTCTGCTCGGCTGTCTCGCCGCCGGCGCGGCTGACCGGGATCGTCTCGGGTTCACCCACGAAGGGCAGTGCCGATTCGGTGACATGCACCCGCGCACGGCGACCGCGACGTGCCGCGGCACGCTCGGCAGCGGCGAGGACCACGGGTACGGCCCGGCCGGCTGCGGAGCCGACGACGCAGACGGTGTTCAGCGTGTTGCACACCTTCCGATCGAGCGAGTGCTCGACGACAGCCGACAGTCGACTCCCATCGAAGGTCTCCCCCACGATCATCCACGCACCACCGGTGCCGTGGAGGCTGACCGGTGTCCCCGCCTGCCGTGCGATCGCACCGAGTTCCGCGACTGCCTCCCCCGAGCCCCGCGCGACCGCGAGAGCCAGACGGTCATCAGCGAACAGTGCCCAGCCGGCCGCATGCTCCGCCGATTCAACGAGCTGCACGGCCCCGACCGGCAGGCCGGCCTCTGCCAACGCGGGAGAGACCACGTGCTCCATCAGTGCCCGTGCCGTTCGAAGTGCGTCACTGCCGATGCGGAAGACCACGGTGTTGCCGCCACGGAGCACACCGGTTGCATCGGCGAACACGTTGGGACGGCCCTCGAACACGAAACCGATCACCCCGAGCGGGGCCCTGTGCTCCTCGACCCGCCACCCGTCGTGGTCGACGACGCTGACGGCGTCCGTCCGGGTCTGCGCGGCGCGCCACATCTCGAGTGCCTCGACCATGCCGTGACGCATCGAGTCCGACAGAACGAGTCTCGTGGTGCTCCGGCCACGCCTGCGTGCATCCTCCACATCCTCGGCGTTCGCTGCCAGAACAGGCGCAAGGACCCTGTCGTCAGCGGCTCGACGTGCCGCCGAGGCGAAGAAGTCGTCCACCGCCGAGGCCGGACAGGACTGCAGCAGGGTGAACGCCTCGACCGCACGGCTGAGCGCGTCATCCACGAGGCTCACGACCGACGCCGGGATCCGCCGGAGCAGGCCCGAGCCCGCGGCACCGACCACCCTGTCACCCGGCTGCAGGGATCCCGCGAACTCTCCGCTGACCTCGAGCAGCGAGGAACCGACGAGCACCCGGTCACCGGGCCTGAGCAATGGATGGCTGTTCACCGTCCCTATTCTGTTCTTTGTGACAGACCAATCCACCGATCCCGTCTATTTCCGCCAGATGCTGTCGGGCAGGGACTTCGCCCGCGAGAACCCGGTGGCCCACCAGATGGTCAACTTCGCGTACGCGATCGGTGACCGCACGACGGGCGAATGCCTGCTCGTCGACCCCGCCTACGGCGTCGACGACATCATCGATGCGGTGGAGCGGGACGGCATGCGGGTGACGGGGGTGCTCGCCACGCACTACCACCCCGACCACGTCGGCGGCAGCATGATGGGCCACACCATCGAGGGGGTCGCCCGCCTGCTCGAGAGGGTGTCCGTGCCCGTTCACGTCAACCGCCACGAGGTGCCGTGGGTTGCCCGCACCACCGGCCTCGGGGAATCCGAGATAGTCGGGCACGAGTCGGGCGACATCGTCACTGCCGGTCGCGTGGAGGTCACACTGGTGCACACGCCCGGCCACACTCCCGGGAGCCAGTGCTTCCTGACAATGGGGTGTCTCGTCTCGGGCGACACCCTGTTTCTCGACGGTTGCGGACGCACGGACCTGCCGGGGAGCGACGCCGCCCAGATGTACGAGAGCCTCACGCTGCTTGCCGGACTGCCCGACGACACCGTCGTGCTGCCCGGTCACCAGTACTCGCAGGCACCCGCCGCACGGATGGACGACGTGCGCACGAACAACTACGTCTTCCGGCCGCGCACCCGCGAGCAGTGGATGATGATGTTCGGGGGCTGACGCTCAGGACCGCAGGGCGGAGGCCACGGCACTCAACCCAGAGAGGAACAACAGCACCAGCACCAGCACACGGAACCTGTCACCGCGCACCAGCGCGGAGGAGCGCGTGCCCACCCACTGCAACCCGAGGAGAACCGGCATCGACAGTGCCGACATCACGGCCGCCTGCCCCGTCACCTTGCCTGCTGCCGCGAACAACAGGACCGTGACGAGGTTCGAATAGAAGAACACGCGCGCGATGGTGCCCCTGAACGTCGGTTGCTCGAAACGCCGGGCCTGGAGAAGGAAGACGAGCGGCGGGCCGTTCGTCGACACGGACGTGTTGAGCACACCGCTCACGAAGCCCAGCCCGAGGTCGAGACGCGTGGAGGTCCGGCCGAGGGTGAACCCGCGAGCGAGCACGACCGCTGCCGCAACGACAGTCACGCCGAGGACTGCTCGCAGGGCATGTTCCGGCACGAACACGAACACCGCGAGCCCGAACGGCATCCCGGCACATGCGGAGAGGAACAAGCGCCGGACCGTGGCGATGTCCGCATGGGCGCGCTCCAGCCAGGCTTGGTTCATCGATGACATGAGACCGACCAGTGTCGAGATGATGACCGCGTCCCTCGGGCCGATGAAGAGGGACATCACCGGTACGACGATGAGACCGAACCCGAACCCGGACAGACGGGCCACGAAACCCGCCACGCCGACTACAACGAGTATGCCGATGGTCTCGGGCACTGTGAACATCAGCCGACGAGGGACCCGACGGCCTCGGCGAACACACGCGTGTGGAGCTCGACATCCTCGGGTGTGTGTGCCGGCGAAACGAGCGCCATGTTGTGGAACGGCGTCAGCAGGATGCCGCGGTTCAGGGCGAACAGGTGCATGTATGCGTCGAGTTCATGATCGGAGGCTGCGACCGCCTCGGCCCCGTTGCGGGGTGGTGGGCTGAACCAGTACTCGGCACGGGCCCCGAGCTGCTGGACGTGCCAGTCGAGTCCGTGCCGCGAGTAACCGTCCCTCACACCTTCAGTCCACATCGTCGCCAACGGGAGCATGCGGGCGAAGTCATCGTCGCGGAGGGTGCTCGCCAGCGTGGCCCTGATTGCAGCCACGGCAAGAGCGTTGCCCGCGAGCGTCCCGCCCACGCCCGACACATCGACGGAGTCACCGGCCAGGAGGTCCTCGAGCCTCGACGCCACGTCGGCCGTCATGCCGTACACGGCCGCAGGGACACCACCCGCGATGGGTTTGCCGATCACGAAGAAGTCGGGCTCGAGTGCCCATTCGCGCGTGCAGCCCCCCGGGCCCGCACAGATGGTGTGCGTCTCGTCGATCACGAGCAGCACGCCATGACGACGGGTGATCTCACGGACCGCGGAGAGATAACCCTCGACCGGGAGAACTATCCCGATGTTCGTGAGCGCCGGCTCCATGAGAAGGCACGCGACATCACCGTGCGCGAGTTCGCGCTCGAGCGCCTCGATGTCGTTGAAAGGCACGACCCGTGTGGTGAGCGAGGGATCGACGGGCGGACCGACGGCACCGGGTCGGCTCACCGCACGTCCGTCCGGACCCGCCACCACCAACGTCTCGTCGACCGTTCCGTGGTAGCACCAGTCGATCACGGCCACTTTCGGACGACCCGTCAGGGCACGGGCGAAACGCAGCACGAAGCGGTTCGCATCCGTCGCCGTCATCGCGAACTGCCACTTGGGCAGACCGAACCTCCTGGTCAGCTCGGCCGACACCCACAATGAGTCCTCGCTCGGCAACATGGTGGTGATGCCACGGCGTGCCCGCTCGGCAAGCACCGTTGCCACCTGCTCGAGGCCGTGGCCCGTCATTGCACCGGTGTCCCCCAGACAGAAATCCGCGTACTCGTGACCGTCCACGTCGGTGAACCTCGCCCCTGCCGCCGTGTCGAAATACAGCGGGAAACCACCGGGCCAGCGGGTCATCCAGGGCATCGGGACACCCGAGAGCAGACCCCGCTTCGCTTCCTCTGCGAGGGCGCGGGACCGAGGGTTGCGTGCGGCGAAGAGGTTGAGTTCGCTCCTGTGCCCGGCAGCCAGGCGAGCCCTGTCGATCACGCGTCCCACGAGAGATGAACCCTAGGTTGACCACCACCCCCGCCCGTGGTTTCCCATCCATACAGGGGTTCTGTCTTTACTTTTCGTACACTTCACCTCGTGACTGTGACGACAGCGCCCTCGGACCTCCGCGTGAACGGGGACAGGTTGATGCAGCGACTCATGGCCCTTGCCGACATCGGCGCGATCGACGGCGGCGGATGCGCACGGCTGGCGCTCACCGATGACGACCGGGCGGGCCGCGACCTGGTGGTGTCATGGATGCGTGACCTCGGACTCGAGATCACCGTGGACGTTGTCGGCAACGTGGTCGGCGTGTGGAACGTCGGTTCCGGTGCCCCCGTCATGACCGGCTCGCACATCGACACCGTCCGCACGGGCGGGACGTACGACGGCTACCTCGGCGTGCTTGCCGGGCTCGAGATCATCGAGACACTCCAGGATGCAGGACACCGACCCGAACGTCCTGTTGCGGTCGCCTTCTTCACCAACGAGGAGGGCGCCCGGTTCGCTCCCGACATGATGGGGTCCCTCGCGTACGTCGGCGGACTCCCCGTCGAGGAGGTTCTCGACACCGTCGGCATCGACGGCTCCAGGGTCGGCGACGAACTCGCCCGGATCGGGTACTCGGGTTCGGTGCCGTGCCCGGGGGTCATCCCGCATGCATTCGTGGAGCTGCACATCGAACAGGGACCGGTGCTCGAGCAGCAGGGCATCACCATCGGCGCGGTGACGGGCGTGCAGGGCATCAGCTGGCAGGAGGTCGTGATCGAGGGTCAGTCCAACCATGCGGGAACCACGCCGATGTCACTGCGACACGATCCCGCCTACGTTGCCGCGGAGCTCACCGTGTTCCTCCGCGGTCTCGCCCGGCGCTACGGCGGCCACCAGGTCTGCACGGTCGGGCGCATCGAACTTCATCCGAACCTCGTGAACGTCGTTCCGGCACGGGCAACGCTCACCCTCGACGTGCGGAACACCGACAGCGACACACTCCGGCGCGCGGAGGCAGAGATCGCGGGCCGCATCGAGCAACTGCGCGCCTCCGAAGGGGTGACGATCTCCGTCAGGCCGCTTGCACGTTTCGAGCCGGTGGTCTTCGACGAGGCAGTGGTGGGCATGGTCGAGGACACCGCGGCCCGTCATGGACTGTCCTGCATGCGCATGCCGAGCGGGGCGGGTCACGATGCACAGATGTTGGCCCGTGTCTGCCCCGCAGCGATGGTGTTCGTGCCGAGTCACAGGGGCATCAGCCACAACCCGGCCGAGCACACCGATGCCCACCAGCTGGTCGCCGGTTGCGATGTTCTTCTGCACGTGATGCTCGGTCTCTCGGGTTCATGGGGGGCCGGCAGGCCATGAGCCGCACTCTCATCGTCGGCGCCGCACAGCTCGGTCCCATCCAGCGGGACCACGACCGCCGCTCTGTTGTCAACCGGCTCACGTCGTTGCTGCGCGAGGCAGCAGGTCGCGGCTGTGAGCTGGTGGTGTTCCCCGAACTGGCTCTCACCACCTTCTTCCCGCGTTGGTTCGTCGAGGACATCACGGAAGCTGACCACTGGTACGAGCGAGAGATGCCGTCCGCCGTGACCGCCCCCCTGTTCGACGAGGCCCGCCGGCTCGGGATCGGTTTCTGTCTCGGCTACGCCGAGCTCACCCCCGACGGACACCGCTTCAACACCCAGATACTCGTGGATCGGGACGGCTCGACGGTTGCCAAGTACCGCAAGGTGCACATCCCCGGCCACGAACACCACGAACCCGACCGTCCGTTCCAGCATGCGGAGCGCTACTACTTCGAACCCTCGAACGAGGGGTTCGGAGTGTGGAGTGCCTTCGGTGGCCGCATGGGCATGATGATCTGCAACGACCGCCGGTGGCCGGAGACCTACAGGGTGATGGGCCTGCGGGGTGTGGAGATGATCCTCTGCGGCTACAACACGCCGATTCACTACGTGCCCGACCCGAGCCAGGACATCCTGCAGGGTTTCCACAACGCGCTGGTGATGCAGTCGGGCGCCTACCAGAACGGCACATGGGTGGTGGGCGTCGCGAAGGCCGGCGTCGAGGAAGGCGTCGACAGTCTCGGCCAGTCGATGATTGTTGCCCCCTCCGGCCAGATAGTCGCGCAGACGCTCACGACGGATGACGAGCTCATCGTGGCCACCTGTGACCTCGACTGGTGCAGCCGGTACAAGGGCACCCTCTTCGACTTCGACCGTTACAGACGACCCGAGGTGTACGGACCCATCACCTCACAGCGAGGGGTCGTGCTCGACTGACATGGGCACCGTCACCCACGGGCTCGTGTGCGCCCATCATCACCTCTACTCCGCTCTCGCCCGCGGCATGCCCGCCCCACCCGCGACGCCGACCGACTTCATCGGTGTGCTGCGCAACGTCTGGTGGCGTCTGGACGCAGCACTGGACCTCGACATCATCTATTGGTCGGCGGCGCTCGGCGCCGCAGAGGCACTTCTCTCCGGGACCACCGCGATCGTTGACCACCACGAATCACCGTCGGCAATCGAGGGCAGCCTCGATGCCATCAAATCGGCATGCGACATGGTGGGCGTGCGCAGCAACCTCTGCTACGGGGTCACGGACCGTTGGACGACGACCGGGATGGTCGAGTCAGTCGACCCCGGTTCGGCGATGACCGATGGCGCGAGCAGGGGACTCGCCGAGAACGAACGTTTCCTGCGCACAGGTGCTGCCGGGATGGTCGGTGTGCATGCATCGTTCACGTGCTCCGATGCGACCCTCGAGGCAGCAGCCGGTCTTGCCGCGGACTCCGGGACCGGTGTGCACATCCACGTCGCCGAGGGCCCCGATGACCGCCGTGCCGGTGAGCGCCTCGAGAACCTCGCGAGGGAGAACTGGCTGCTCGTGCACTGTGTGTCGCTCGACCGCGAACTTCCCGGGACGATCGCCCACAACCCTAGGTCGAATCTCAACAATGCAGTCGGCTATGCCGACCCTGCATCCCGCCCCAACACTGTCGTGCTGGGCACCGACGGGATCGGCGCGGACATGTTGGACGAGGCCCGGCTTGCCTACGTGTGCCACCGCAACCGGGACCTCACGGCCACCCCGGAGACGGCATGGCTTTGGCTCCGCAACGGAGAAAGTCTGGTGCCCGGGGTCCGCGACGACAGTGTCGAGTGGTCATACGGGCACACCGACAACCCCTGGCATGGCGCGTTCACCACCGGTGTCCGCGCCGTGAACGTGTCGGTTGACGGTGTCGAACGGGTACGGGACGGCAAGCCCGTCCACTTCGACATGGCGGAGATCAATGCAAAGGCCGCCGAGGCGGCGACCCGGCTGCACAAGAGGCTCTAGGAGGAACAGATGCCCGTTGTCTCACCCACCACCGTCGACGAAGCACTCGACACGCTGCGCAACGGGGAGGAATGGCACCTGCTCGCAGGCGGCACCGACCTCATGGTCGAGGTCAACTTCAACCACCGTCGCCCGGTCAATGTTCTCTCCCTCGGACGCATCGACTCACTGCGTCAGTGGCGTCGCGCCGGCGACGTCGTCGAGATCGGCGCCTGTGTGACATGGCGCGAGATGGAGACAGGACCACTGGCCGCGCTGCTGCCCGCCCTCGCCGAGGCAGCGCGCACCGTGGGATCGCCCCAGATCCGCGCGGCAGGGACCCTCGGTGGCAACCTCGGCACCTGCTCCCCCGCCGGCGACGGACTGCCCGTGCTGGCCGCTCTGGACGCCACCGTTCATCTGCAGTCGACCGCCGGCGAGAGAGCATTCCGCTTCGCCGACTTCATGACCGGTCCCAAGCGCAGTGTGCGGAGGCCTGACGAGATTGTCTCCCGGGTATCCGTGCCCGTCACCGACGGTTGGCAGGGCTACTCGAAGGTCGGCGTCCGCAACGCAATGGTGATCTCGATTGCCTCTGCATGCCTCGCCGTGCACGGTGGCACGGCGCGAATCGCGCTCGGCTCGGTGGGGCCCACCATCATCCGCGCCCGCGCAGCAGAGGAATGGCTCGCGGGCATCAACGCTGTTGCAGCGCGCGCGGTGACCCCTGCGGTTGCACAGGAGTTCGGACGCCGCGTGGCGGACGAGGCCAGGCCCATCGACGACCACCGGTCGACCGCTGAGTACCGCCGCCACGCGGTATCGGTGGTCGCTGCACGCCTGCTGGAGAGGAGCGCACGGGCATGAACAACGAGACCTACGAGCTGAACATCAACGGGCGCAGCATGCCCGTGCGCGATGCATGGGTGGGCGAGAGCCTGCTGTACGTGCTGCGAGAGCGACTCGGACTGCCGGGCGCCAAGGGCGCGTGCGAACAGGGGGAATGCGGCAGCTGCACCGTGGTCATCGACGGTGAGGCCGTGTGCAGCTGTCTCGTGCTCGCGGCGTCCGCCACAGGACGCCAGATCGCCACCGTCGAGGGGTTGAACCCCGACGGAACGCTCACCGATGTGCAGCAGGCCTTCGTCGACGAGGGCGCCGTGCAGTGCGGCTTCTGCACCCCGGGTCTCGTGGTCGCGGTTCACCACCTCCTCGACAGCAACCCCGACCCGGACGGGATGCAGGTCAAGGAGGCCCTCTCGGGCAACATCTGTCGTTGCACCGGCTACGGACGCATCGTCGCTGCCGTCGACCGCGTGGTCGAGGTCCGGAAGGGGGCACGGGCATGAGCCCCGCAGTCTCCACCCGCCGGGATGTCCTCGGTTCCTCCGCCCTGCGACCCGACGGTGCCGCGAAGGTCCGCGGGGAGTTCGCGTTCTCGTCCGACATGTGGCACGACGGGATGCTGTGGGGCGCCACACTGCGCTCCCCGCACCCGCATGCACGGATCGTCTCGATCGACACCTCGGCCGCATTGCTCGTGCCCGGTGTGTCCGCAGTCGTCACCGCGGCGGACGTGCCGGGCCAGATGACGTACGGGCTCATCTCCGAGGACCAGCCTGTCTTTGCCAGCGACGTGGTGCGCTACATGGGCGAACCCGTCGCGGCGGTCGCCGCCGACCATCCGGAGACCTGCCGACGCGCCCTCGCGGCGATCACTGTGCAGTACGAAGTTCTCCAGCCGGTACACGACCCCGAGAAGTGCATCGACGGCACCGCGCCGTCCATCCACCCCAACGGGAACATCTTCCGGACCCAGCGAATCGTCCACGGCGACCCGACGGTCACCGGCGACGTGACGGTGGAGGCCGAGTACGAGGTCGGCATGCAGGACCAGGCGTTCCTCGGGACCGAGGCGGCACTCGCGATACCTGATCACGACGGTGGCGGTGTCGAGGTCTATGTCGCGACCCAGTGGCTGCACGAGGACCGCAAGCAGATGGCCAAGTGCCTCAACCTGCCGGACGACAAGGTGAGGATGACACTCGGCGGCGTGGGCGGCGCGTTCGGTGCCCGGGAGGACATCAGCCTGCAGGTTCACACCGCACTCCTCGCTCTCCGCACCGGGAGACCGGTGAAGATGCAGTACGGGCGCGAGGAGTCCTTCTTCGGGCACGTCCACCGCCACCCCGCGCGCATCTGGATGCGGCACCACGCGACACGCGACGGACGCATCGTGAACATCGAGGCCCGGTTCGTGTTTGACGGCGGGGCGTACGCCTCCACCTCGGAGGCAGTCCTGATCAACGGCATCACGCACGCACAGGGCCCCTACAAGTGCCCGAATGCCTCGGTCACGGGCTGGGCAGTGCGCACGAACAACCCACCTTGCGGAGCCATGCGCGGGTTCGGCGTGGTGCAGGCGTGCTTCGCCCACGAGAGCCAGATGGACCGCCTGGCGGCCGCTCTCGACATGTCGCCGGTCGACATCAGACTGGTGAACGCGATGGAGACCGGTGACCGTCTGATCACCGGTCAGGTCGTGGACAGCGTCGCTCCCGTTGCCGAGTGCATCAGGCTCACCGATGCGATCCCCCTGCCGCCGCCGCTCGCCGACGACCCCCACGAGCTCAGCCTTCCCGGAGGCTCCGGCCTGACTGCCGACCGCCGCCACATCGTGCGCGGGATCGGTTGGGGCGTCAGCATCAAGAACATCATGTACTCGGAGGGTTTCGACGATTACGCCACGGCCCGGTGCCGCATGGACGACGGTGTCGTGACGCTCAAGTTCGCGACGAGCGAGGTTGGACAGGGCTTCGTCACCCTGGCCCCGCAGATCGCGCGCTCGGTTCTCGGTGTCGAAGAGGTGCTGCTCGACACCATCGACACCGGCGTCGGGTCCGCCGGTTCGACCTCCGCATCACGCCAGACGTGGATGAGCGGCGGAGCGGTCATGGGTGCGTGCGAGCGGGTGCGCGACGCATTCCTGACCACAGTGGCCTCGAGGCACGGTGTTGCCGCGTCGACCCTGGAGATCCGCGATGATGAGGTGGTGGACACTGCCGGCAGCCTGAGGGTCACGGTGCAGGAGGCCGCGCGGGGGCTCTCGTTCGACGAGACGTACGTGCACCACCACAGACCCACGGAGCCGCTCGACGAGAGCGGCCAGGGGAACTGCCACATGGCTTTCGCTTTCGTCGCCCACCGTGCAGTCGTGGACGTGGATGTCGATCTCGGACTCGTAAAGGTGGTCCAGGTCGCCACTGCGCAGGACGTCGGCAGGGCGCTGAACCCGCTGTCGGTCATCGGACAGATCGAGGGTGGCATCGCCCAGGGTCTCGGACTGGCGGTGATGGAGGAGATCATCGTGACGGAGGGCAGGGTGCGCAACCCGAGCTTCACCGACTACCTGCTGCCCACCATCCTCGACTCCCCCGTCGTCAACGCGACACTCGTCGAGATTCCCGAGCCGCTCTCCCCGCTCGGCGCGAAGGGCGTCGGTGAGCCCCCGTGCATCTCGGTGACACCGGCCATCGCGAACGCGATCAGGGCCGCCACGGGGCGGACGATCGACCGCGTGCCGGTGCGCCCCCAGGACATCTGCCTGGGCTAGCCCGGCAGGCCCGCATCAAGGCCCGAACACCTGGGCCGTGTAGGCGTTGCGGAACGTGCGGTCAGGGTCGAGACGGTCACGCATCGACGTGAAGTCGGCCCAGCGCGGGTAGAGCCGCGAGAGCTCGTCTGCACCCCGCCAGTGCAGCTTGCCCCAGTGGGGCCGGCCGTCATGATCGCGCATGATGTCCTCGACGTCGCGCATGAACGGCTCGAATTCCATCCCCTTGTAGACGTGCACAGCGATGTACGCAGAGGTCCTGCCGTGCGCCGTCGACAGAGGGATGTCATCTGCGGCCGTGAACCTGACCTCCACGGGGAAGTTCAGGAGATACCCCTTGCGCTTGACCATCTCCATCACGGCCCGCAACGCCGACGGCAGTGCCCCGATGGGCACGGCCTGCTCCATCTCGTAGAAACGGACCAGGCGCGGACTCGCGAACACCCTGTGGCTGTGGTCGACGTACCGGCGTTCGCCCGACGAAGGGAGTGCCTTCGCGAGGCGCGGGATCGCGGACGGCACCATCCTCCCGAGGCGACACACCGCCCCGAACGCCACGTTCTCCATGAAGGTCGTCTCCAGCCAGCCGCGGACCCGGGGCAGCGGTTCGCGGGGGCCGTCCGTCCTGTTGTTGCGCTTCGTCAGCGCCCACCCCGTGTGGGGCACCCAGAAGAACTCGAAGTGGTCGTTGCCCCCCACCAGTCCGTCGAGACCGTCGAGCACGGCGTCAACGCGCATCGGCATCTCGACCGCCGACAGAAGGAATGCCGGCACGACCGCGAGAGTCACCTCGGTGATCACACCGAGCGAACCCACCGACACACGCGCGACATCCAGCACGTCGGCGTTCTGCCCGGGGTTGCAGACGATCTCCCTCCCGGTCCCGTCGATGAGCGTCATGCCTCTCACCTGGGCGGCGATGCCCCCCAGCGTCACACCTGTGCCGTGCGTTCCTGTCGAGATGGCCCCGGCCACCGTCTGGTACGCAATGTCGCCCATGTTCGCCAGTGCGAGACCCTCGGCATGCAGGAGGTCGTTCAGCACGTGCAGTGGCGTCCCCGCCCCGACGGTGACCGTGAGATTCTCCCGGTCGATGCTCCTGATGCCCGAGAGCGCGTCGATCCTCATCAGCACGTCGTTGGCGACTGCCGCCGCAGTGAAACTGTGACCCGAACCGACGACCCGCACGGCCCGTCCGCCTCCGTGCGCCGACCTGACCGCGGCGGCAGCCTCGTCCCCGGAACGGGGTGCCAGGACGGTCTCCGGGCGGGCCGTCTGGTTGCCGGCCCAGTTGTGCCATTTCACGTCCACAGTCTGCCCCACGGGTCGCGCACGACCGGGACCCCGGCCGGCCTTCCCGGGTGGTGAGCCCAGCCCCCCACTGGCATAGGGTGGACCCAGACGAAAGGCGGAAACAGTGACTGCGACCCAGGTCCCCCACGTGAACTATCTGGTGCTCGGCGACAAGCCCCACCTGAGGGCGAACGAGTGCACGAAGTGCAAGGCACGGTTCTTCGACAGGCGCAATGCGTGTGCCAGCTGTTTCGGCTCGGACTTCACCCAGGTGAACGTGCCGACCGAGGGAATCGTGCGGTCCTTCACGATCGTGACTTTCGCGTCCCCCGGCGTGCCGGTTCCCTTCGTTGCAGCCATCGTGGACTGCGGTGGAACAAGCGTCAGGGGCAACCTGATCAACGTCGACCCGACCCCCGAGAAGGTCTCGCTCGGCATGAAGGTCCGCCTGGCCACATATTCACTCGGCAATGATGACAACGGCGTCGAGGCCATCGGCTTCGGCTTCGAGCCTGCCTGACCCGCACACAACGCACAGACACAGGAACACACAAGGAGAACACCGACATGGCAACAGACGACATCTACATCCTCGGCATCGTGATGACGAAGTTCGGGAAGCACCCCGACAAGGACACTGTCGACCTCGCCGCCGAGGCCGCAATGGGTGCTCTCAAGGACGCCGGAGTCACCATGGGCGACATGGGCGTGCTCGCGGCGGGCTGCCTCATGGGCCAGGGCGGCATCGCCCAGCAGATCCAGAAGCAGGTCGGCCAGACCGGCATCCCGGCCTACAACGTGTCGAACGCCTGTGCAACGGGCGCAACCGCACTGCGCACCGCCATCATGGCGATCAAGGCGGGCGAGACCGACATGGGCCTCGCGGTCGGTGTGGAGAAGCTCGCAGGTGTCGGTCTGCTCGGTGCCCGTCCCGCGTCGAACTCGAAGGAGTGGACGCCCTCGGGGCGCTACGGCGCCGTCACCGGCACCGACGGCCGCATCGGAACCGACAACATGCCGGGCACCTTCGCCCAGGTCGGCATGGAGTACGGACACAAGTACGGCGGGGCCACGTTCGAGCTGTTCGCGAAGATCGCGGAGAAGAACCACGCGCACTCCACCCTCAACCCGCTCGCGGCGTACTCGAAGCGCATGACACTCGACGAGATCATGAACGACGTGATGATTGCGTACCCGAACACGCGGTCGATGTGCTCGGCCAACTGTGACGGCGCGGCAGCCGCCGTGGTGGTCAGCGGTGAGCGTCTCCGCACGCTCTCGAAGGAGCAGCAGCGCCGCGCGGTCAAGGTCTCGGCCTCCGTGCTGACGAGCGACCCGTACCAGGAGGCCTGTCAGGTCCTCCCCGACGTGAACACCCTCACCCGAATCGCGGCCAAGAAGGCCTACGAGCAGGCGGGTGTGAGTCCGGAGGACCTCGACCTGGTCGAACTGCACGACTGTTTCGCCACCGCCGAGCTGGTGCACTACGACAACCTGATGCTCTGCCCCGAGGGCGGCGCGGTCGACTTCTTCAACTCCGGTGCCACCTGGCGCGACGGCAAGACGCCGGTGAACGTGTCCGGCGGTCTCGAGTCGAAGGGCCACCCCATCGCGGCCACCGGAATCGCGAACATCTGGGAGGTCTGCCATCACCTGCGCGGTGAGGCGGGCGACCGCCAGATCGAGGGTGCAAAGGTGGGCCTCGCCCACGTCATCGGCCTCGGTTCGGCCTGCGGCGTGCACATCCTGGAGAAGTCGGCACTCTGACCGGCTCCCCAGGAGGCCCCGGCCCGGTGGTCGGGGGCACCTGCGACCCGGCTTTCGCGCCGGTGCACGACGCGTTCCGGCGCAACTTCGTGGACAACGGCGAGCTCGGTGCATCCCTGTGCGTGCGCATCGACGGTCACACGGTCGTCGACCTCTGGGGTGGCACGCTGCACGAGCACGGTGGCGAGTGGGGTCCGTCGACCCTGGTGAACTCGTTCAGCGTGGGCAAGGGTGTCACGGCAATCCTCGCGATGCTCTGTGTGGACGGAGGCTCTCTCGGTTATGACGACGCGGTCCACAGGTGGTGGCCTGCGTTCGCGGGGGGCGGCAAGGAGACACTCGCTGTGTCCGACATCCTCGGCCACCGTGCGGGGCTGCCAGCACTCCGGGCAGACCTCGACGACGAGGTTCTCTTCGACTGGGACAGGATGTGCACACTGCTCGCCTCCGAGTCGCCCTGGTGGGAACCCGCCTCTGCACACGGCTACCACGTGAACACGTTCGGTTTCCTCGTGGGCGAGGTGCTGCGGCGCGCAACCGGCACTGCTCTCGACGGCCTTCTGCAGCAACTGTTGCCCGGCGGGTCAGCCGAGGGTCTGCACTTCGGCGTGCCGACACACCTCCACGGCTCCGTCGCCAGCACGTACTGGAGCGACGGGCCACGTGCGGCGGACACCGTCGACGGAACGGACGAGTCGGCTGACATGTACAGAAGAGCGCATGCCAACCCGCCGGGCATCTCGGGGGTGGGACTTGTGAACACCGCACGCTGGAGATCGGCGGTTCTGCCGAGCACCAACCTCCACGCATCCGCCCGCGGTGTGTGTGCCGCATTCGAGTCTGCGGGTGCCGACCGCGTGTCCCCCGAGGTCCTCTCGCGCGCGGTCACCGAGACGTCGAACGGCACAGACAGGCTCCTCGGCCGCACCACACGTTTCGGGCACGGGTTCCAGTTGCCGATCCCGGAGAGGGGCTTCGGCCCGGAGGAGTCAGCGTTCGGGCACTACGGAGCCGGCGGCTCTCTCGGCTTCCGTGACCCCGTGAGACGGGTGTCGTTCGGGTACGTGATGAACCGCATGGGTCGCGGTTGGCAGAACACCAGGAACAGGGGCCTCGTCGAGGCGCTCTACGCGTGTCTCTGACCGTGGTGACACGGTCACGGTGTGGGACGATGTTCCCGTGGCGAATGAGGGGGCAATCAGGGCCACCGACTTGATGCGCATCAAGCCCTTCCGGCTTCTCTGGGGCAACACCCTCCTGTTCATTCTCGTCCAGAGCACCTCCCGCTTCGCACTGGTTTGGCTGGCCCTCGATCTCGGGGCACGGTCGAACATCAGCGGTCTCATCCTCTTCGTGATGGGCATCCCCGCTCTCCTCATCTCCCTCCCCGTGGGAGCCATGTCGGACCGACTGGACCGCCGGCGAATCCTGCTGGTGAGCCAGGTGGGTGCCCTCGCCACCGCGCTCGTGACCGCAGTGATGGTGTCGACCGACCGGATCACCATTCCGTGGACCGTCGTGCTCGCGGGGATCTCCGGCATCTTCATCGCTCTTGGCACGCCCGTCCGTGGTGCCATCGTGCCCACCCTCGTCGACCGCGACCGCCTCGTCGGGGCCATCGCCGTGAGCACCATCGGCAGCAACCTCGCGCTCATCATCGGGCCGGCCGCCGCGGGACCGACCATCCGCCAGTGGGGCATCCAGGGCGCGTTCTGGCTGCAGGTGGTGCTCTATGCGTTCGGCCTGGTGCTGCTGTTCCCGTTGAGCCTCCCCGTGCGGGACGTTCCGGAACGAAAGCAACTGCGCGACGAGCTCCTCGGGGGCATCAGATTCGTGGCCGGCCACGAGGCGGTGCGCTCGTTCTTCATCCTTCTGTCGTGCTCGGTGCTCTTCATGATGAGTCCGTGGATTGTTCTCGGCCCGCAGATTGCCCGCGAGCAGGTCGGGGCCACGGGCGAGCAGACGACGCTGCTGTTCGCCATGCTGGGAGTCGGTCAGTTCGCGATGTCGATGGTGATCATGCGGTTGAACCATGTCCTGAAGCGCAAGGGTCTGTGGTTCATGTGCGGCCTGTGCTGGGGCTCGGCCGTGCAGATGCTGCTCGGCCAGGCGTTCTCCCTCGTCACGATGGGCCTCTTCCTCTTCATGTGGGGACTTGGCGGCGGCCTCTACACGAACCTCAACCAGACTCTCATCCAGAACAACACGCCTCCGGAGGTGATGGGAAGAGTGATGGCACTCCAGTCCCTCCTCATGTCGGGACTCGCCCCCGCCGGTGCACTCCTCGTCGGCTTCGTTGCGCGCTCGATCGACAACGTCCCTGCTACTTTCACCGCGTGCGGCGGACTCATGCTCCTGTCGGCGCTGTACTTCCTGGCGTTCCACCGGCACCTGCGGCCGTTGTCCTGACGCCGCCGTCAGGCGACGCGGTGCAGGAGGATGGTGTCCGCATCCGACCGCGGGTTCGTGCGCGACGCGCACACCACGACCGTGTCGCCCGAGCGAAGAAGCCCGGCCCCCCGGCCTGCCGCGACAGCCTTCTCGATCGCGCGTGCGACATCACCGTCGCGGGACTCGGTGACCGGGTACACGCCTCGCGCGGCTCGCAACCTGCGGCAGGCTCCGTCGTCCGGCGTGACGGCGAAGATGGGGCTCGAGGGGCGGCAGGCAGCGAGCAGACGCGCCGAGTAGCCCGTGAAGGTGAGCGACACGATCCAGTCGGCGGAGATCCGACGGGCCAGTGCCGCGGCTGCGGCCGTGACGGCCGCTGTCTCGGGATGTGCATCGGCGAAGTGGTTCGGCATGACCACTGCGCGCTCGGCAACCCCGGCGATGCGGGCCATCGACGACACTGCGAGAGCTGGGTCGTGACCGACCGCTGTCTCGGCGGACAGCATCACGGCGTCGTAGCCGTCCCTCACTGCCCCGCTCACGTCGGCAACCTCCGCTCGGGTCGGCCGGGTCTGGGAGATCATGCTCTCCAGCATCTCCGTCGCACAGATGCTCATGATCCCTGCCCGCAGGGCCACGAGTGCGATCTCCCTCTGGGACACCGGCAGTTCCTCGTAGGGAAGCTCGACCCCGAGATCGCCACGGGCGGCCATCACCCCGTCGCTGACGCCACAGATGTCCGCGAGTCTCGCCAGGGCCTGCGGTCTCTCGATCTTGGCGAACACGAGGATGTCATCGCCCACGATGTCGCGCACCCGCACGATGTCGTCCGGATGCTGCACGAACGACACAGCCACGATGTCGGCGCCGAGGTCGCGGGCGACACCGAGGTCGTCGATGTCCTTGGCCGAGAGCACTCCCCCGAGCACCTCGGTGTCGGGAAGGTTCACGCCCTTGCGGACCCTCAGAAGACCCCCGCGCACCACCGTGGTGGTGATGGAGTCCGCCGAGAGGCCGGTGATGCGGCACTCGAGGCGGCCGTCATCCAGCAGCACCCTGTGCCCCACGGCGAGGCCGAGGTCAGCGGACCGCCGCACCCCGTTGTCGAGGCCCAGGGAAGCCATGGAGAACGCTATGGAATCCCCCGCGACCAGAACGGTCTCATCCCCCGCGTAACGCATCTTCGGCCCCTGGATGTCGACCAGCACGGCACAACGTGGGGCGCTGTCACGGACCAGACGGATGTGGGCCGCGAGCCCCTCGGTGTCGAGGTGCGAGCAATTGATGCGGAACACATCCACCCCGGCCGACTCGAGGGCGGAGATTCCCTCGGGGGTCGCACTGGCCGGTCCGATCGTGGCGACGATCTTGGTCTTGCGCACGGCCCGAGACTAACCCCGGGGCATCCGGGCGGGCGGGCGCTGTGTCACGAACGTGACAACAGACCCCCGACGATGCCGCCGGCTCCGGAGTTGTTCGACGTGAGCGCTGCGGAGACCCAACCGAGCAGTTCGTACGGGTTGCGCGTCTGCACCCACAACCGCCCCGGTCCCTCAAAATCAAGAACCAGGCCCTCGCCGCTCTTGAACATCTGCACGATTCCTCCCGTGGCCTTCCGAACCGTCATGTTCACCGACCCCTCGTAGGCCACCATGTGTCCCGAGTCAACCGTGACCTTCTCACCGGGTGCCAGGTTCCACTCCTCGAGCGCGCCGTAGCAGGCAAAGATGACCTTTCCTGCTCCTCCGGCACGGAGAATGAAGCCACCCTCGGACCCGAACAGGTTCTTGAACCCGCCCCACTTCGTGTCGAGCTGCACGGACGCCTCGTTCGCGAGCCACGAACCGCGGGAGATGAAAAGCGCCGTCGGTTCGTTCACCTCGTACACCGTGATGTCACCGGGAAGACGGGCAGCCACGTCCACAAATCCGCCTCCGGCCGGGGCGGTGTAGGTGGAAACAAACAGGCTCTCCCCGCCGAGTGCGGCCCGCTTCAGCGACTTCAGGACACCACCTTCCGCCTTCGCGGACAGATTGACATCGGGCGACATCGCCATCATGCCTCCGGACTCCACCTGGACGGACTCGCCGCCTGACAGACCCAGACGTGCGACGGAGAAAGCAGGTGAATGACGAAGGGTGACTTCCATGGGCAAGACCGTAGTCGCACGGCGCGCCGGCTGCTGGCGCGACATTCTCTGGTGTCGAAGGGGGGACTTGAACCCCCACGCCCTAACGGGCGCCAGCCCCTCAAGCTGGTGCGTCTGCCTATTCCGCCACTTCGACGAGGGACCCTCAGGCTACCGAGGGAGGCTCAGGAAGCCAAGAGGAACGCGAGTGCAACGACCGTGAAGAGCCACACGGTAGCCAGCACGGCAGTGATGCGGTTCAGGTTGCGCTCTGCGGCTGC
>JBJTBF010000028.1:0-9857 GCA_046091145.1 Acidimicrobiales bacterium
TCGTCCTCTGAGTTCTCCGCGAAGTGCGTGTGCAGCCTCACATCGAGCCTCTCGGCGAGTTCCGCGGAGCGCACCATGAGGTCGCGCGTGACACTGAACGGTGAGCACGGCGCGAGTGCCACGCGCACCATCGCCCCAAACGAACGGTCGTGATGACGCTCGACGGCAGCCTGAGACAGCGCAAGGATCTCGTCGTCGTCCTGGACCACGTCGTCGGGCGGAAGACCACCGTCCTTCTGCGACAACGACATCGACCCGCGCGTGGGGTGGAACCTGATGCCGAGGTCACGTGCGGCCTCGATCTCGGCCGACAGGAGGTCTCCGCCGCCACGCGGGTGCAGGTACAGATGGTCGGTACTGGTGGTGCAGCCCGACAGCGCGAGTTCGGCGAGACCCACCCATGCAGACACGTGCGCGCTCTCCTCGTCGAGGGCACGCCACAGCGGGTACAGCGTCTGCAACCACCCGAACAGCGGTGCCCGCGTCATCGGCGGGAATGCGCGGGTGAGGTTCTGGTACAGGTGATGGTGCGTGTTCACGAGTCCCGGTGTGACGAGGCACCCCGATGCATCGATCGTGTCCTTCGCCCCGGGAACGGGGTCCGTCGATGCCCCAACGGCCGACACGAGACCGTCTGTCACCGCCACCCAGCCACCGTCGAGCTCCCGCCGTGCACCGTCCACGGTGGCCACGTAACCGTTGCGCACCACGAGGTCTGCCACGGTGCTCATCGCATCGACTCCAGCACCATCGCGATGTCGGCGGGCGTCGTCTCGGGGTTCACGATGCACAACCGTAGACAGGTCTCGCCACTCCACGAGGTGGGAACGGCAAACGTGATGCCGTCAGCCAGCACCCGGTCGCTCCAGGCGTCATAGTCGGCCGTGGTCCAGCCCACCCTGCGGAACAGCAGCACCGAGAGCTCGGGCTCCATGATCAGCTCGAGATGACCGGCAGCCCGGACAAGACCGGCGCCCGCCATCGTGACGCGGAGCGTGTGCTCCACAGCGTCGCCGTAGGCCGCCGTGCCGTGCGTGGCGAGACTGAACCACAGCGGCAGTCCCCGCGGACGGCGCGACAGATGGTGCGCATAGTCGCTGGGATTCCAGTCATCACCTGTGTGCAGTGGGTCAAGGTACTCGGCGGTCTGCGTGTGTGCCGCGCGCGCGACCCTGGGGTCGCGGTACACGAGGGCACAGCTGTCGAACGGTGCGAACAGCCACTTGTGCGGGTCAACAATCAGCGAGTCCGCGTGTTCGATGCCGGCGAAGAGATGCCGACGCGAGGGTGCACACAGTGCGGCGGCACCGTATGCGCCGTCGACATGGAACCACAGCCCCTCCGAACGTGCGACCGCACCGACACCCTCCAGGTCATCCACCACACCCACGTTCGTGGTGCCGGCGGTGGCGACGACAGCAAACACCCTGCGGCGAACGTCGCCGTCCATCCGGTCGAACGCAGACCGCGCGGCCGGCCCGTTCATCCGCCCGCGCCCGTCAACGTCCACCCACTCGACGTCGGCATCCATCGCCCGGGCCGCCTGCTGCACGCTCGAGTGCGCGGCGCGCGATGCCACGATGACGCCCCTCGACCTGTCGTTCGCACCGCCGGATTCGTGACGCCACTTCCACCGTGCCGCGATCAGTGCCGACAGGTTGCCTGCGGTGCCACCGCTGACGAAGACACCGCCCGCATCATCGGGCAGACCAGCGAGCGACGCGATCCATGCCAGTGCCTCGTTCTCGGCGAACACCGCACCCGCCCCCTCCTGCCATGACCCCGCGTACACGTTCGCCGCGCTGATGGCAACGTCGAACATGCCGGCGGCCTCCGTCGGCGCACCGGGCACGTACGAGAAGAATCGCGGATGGTCGACACTGATGCATGCAGGTGCGAGAACATCGCGCCAGATGCGCAGCGCCTCGTTGCCGCCGACGCCGTGTTCGGTCACGGTACGGCCGGCACGGGCCCGCAGCGTCGCAGGTGTCTCGGAGTGGTCGAGCGGCGGGTCAGTGCGCATGCGCGCGAGTGCGTACGAGAGGATCTTCCAGCTGAGGCGCTTGCTGCGCCTGTCGAACGAATGCATGCGTGTCACGGGTTCGACCCGGACCCGGGCTCAGACGTTGGTCTCGAGAAGCTCGCTGCCCTCATGACGGGCCTCGCCGTCCTTCCACAGGAGGTGTCCGAGGAGACCGGCGAGGGCAGCGGTCGAGAGCCCGACGACCACCGGGAAAGCAAGAAGGACAGCGACGAGAATCAGCGCACCGGGCATGTCGTCACCGTAGCGGCTTGAAGGCCCATGCCTCGATCTCGACATTGCCGCCGAACGGCAGCGCAGCCACGCCGATGGTGCTGCGCGCGGGTCGCGCGCCGTCGAAACCCGCAACGTACGCCTCGTTGAACTCCGCGAACGTGTCCATGTCGGTCAGGAAACACAACGTCTTTGCGATGTCGGCGAGGGTCGCGTCCATCGTTGCGAGCTGTGCCTTCAGGTTCTCCACCGCCTTCGCGGTCTGGGCCTTCACACCACCCTCCACGATCTTTCCGTCCGCGATGCCGAGCTGGCCGGACACGATGATCCAGTCACCTGCCCTCACCACCGGTGTGTACGGTCCGACTGCGGGTTGTGCCATGCCCCGAACACTAGGGGAACATGCAGCCGACCTACCATTTGCCGGTGCATTCCCCCGTCCCGTACGAACATCACCCTGTGAGCCGGCGCAGGTTCCTCGCCATGTCGGCGGCAGCCGGCGGTGCGGCGGTGCTGGCCGCGTGCGGCGGAGGGGGCTCCGGAAGCGGAACGACCGACGAACAACTTGCCGTCGTGCAGCGTTTCTCGAACGCAGGTCTCGTTCCCGGCGATGTTCGACTGCCGATCTCACTCGCGAACCAGCAGGGCATCCTCGACAACGATGGCACCGCACGGTTCGGGATGCTCACCGCGAGCGTGAAGGATCTCGTGTCGGGAAAGACGGTGATCGAGTCCGTCACCGCAGAGAAGCACGGCACCGGGTTCGAGTACCCGTACTGGCCGTTCGTGGTGCGCATCGACACGCCCGGTACCTACAGCCTCGTGGTCAAGGGGGGCTCGTCCGACGGCGGTGCGTTCCAGGTTCTTGAAGCGTCATCGGTGCAGATGCCGTACGTCGGGGCCAAACTGCCACCGTTCGACACCCCGACCGTGAAGGACGCGCGAGGTGTCGACCCCGTGTGCACGCTCACTCCCGAGCCCTGCCCGTTCCATTCCGTCACGCTCACCGACGCACTCGCCGCCGGGAAGCCGGTTGCCTACCTCGTGGGTACGCCCGCGCACTGCAAGACCGGAACGTGCGCACCGGCCCTCACCGGCCTCATGGAGGAGTCATCGTCGTTCGGCAACATCGCATTCGTTCATGCCGAGGTGTACCGCGACAGGTCGGGCACGTTGCTTGCACCGGCCGTGGAGGCCTACAAGCTGCAGTTCGAGCCGATTCTCTTCGTGGCAGATGCGTCGGGCACGGTGACGCACCGGCTCGACGGCGTGTTCGATGCCGCAGAGATCCGCAGCGTTCTCTCGTCGCTCTGAATCAGCAGAACGACTTGCCGCAGCCGCACGAGCGCTGGGCGTTGGGGTTCGTGATGGCGAACCCGGCCTGGGTGAGGCCGTCCTTCCAGTCGAGGCTGGCACCCGCGAGCATCGGCGCGGACACAGCGTCGACCACGACCTTCACGCCGGCGAACTCCTGCACATTGTCGTCGACGGTGATCTCGGAGTCGAAGTACATGTCGTAGGTGAAGCCGGAGCAACCGCCGGACTTCACTGACACTCGGAGGGCCAGGTTGTCGGCCCCCTCCTCCTTGATGAGCTCGGCAACCTTGGACGCGGCGTTCTCGGTGAGGGTGATCATGGGCACCAGTGTAGGCCCGGGCGGGCGGGGTCGACAGCGCCGTACACTGCCCCGCGTGAGCGACCGCAGCCCCGTGGCCCCCACCGAGGACGACGTCCGCAACCTGCTGCGCGCCGTGATCGACCCCGAGCTCGGCTCCAACATCGTCGACCTCGGCATGGTTGACGGGGTGACCCTCACCGACGGGACCGTCACGATCGGGGTCAAGCTCACCATCCGCGGGTGTCCCCTGCGGGCCCAGATCCAGAAGGACATCCGCAGCCGCCTCGAGGTGCACCCCTGGGTCACCAAGGTGAAGATCGACTGGGGCGAGATGACAGCCGACGAGCGGTCAGCCGTGATGACGAAGGCGCGCTGGAACGCCCGCGAGAACGCCTCGCCCACCGCCGTTCCCGAGACCGCGAGAGTCATCGCCGTCGCCAGCGGCAAGGGCGGTGTGGGCAAGAGCTCCGTCACTGTGAACCTCGCGGCCGCGATTGCCGCCCGCGGTCACACGGTGGGTGTGCTGGACGCCGACATCTGGGGCTTCTCTGTGCCGCGCATGCTGAACATGCCCGACCGTCTCGAGGCACAGCACGTGGAGGGCCGAGACAAGCCGGCGATCATCCCGAACGAGCGCCAGGTCGGCAAGGGCATGCTGCGCGTGGTCTCCACCGGAATGCTCGTGGAGGACGAGGGCACCGCGTTGATGTGGCGCGGACTCATGCTCACCAAGGCCGTCGAGCAGTTCCTGAACGACGTGCACTGGGGCGACATCGACTACCTGCTGATCGACATGCCCCCCGGCACGGGTGACGTGCAGATGGGTCTCGCGCGCATGCTCCCGCGCACCGACATCCTCATCGTCACCACGCCCGCAGTGAGTGCACAGAAGGTGGCCATCCGCGCGGCCGACATGGCACGGCGCAGCTTCCTGCGGGTCGCCGGTGTCATCGAGAATATGAGCGAGTTCACGTGCGACCACGGCGAGTCGTACCCGCTGTTCGGTTCCGGTGGCGGTCAGTCACTCGCCGACGAGATCGGTGTGGAGTTACTCGGTCAGGTGCCGATCGAACCCACGGTGGCTGCCGGCAGCGATGCCGGGGAACCGGTCAGCCTGTCGGGCACCGGGGCCGCGGCTGCGGTGTTCGCCTCGATTGCAGACCGCATCATCGCCGAGACACCCACGTTCGATGACATGGCCGCATGCAGTGCGCGCGGTCCTGACGTGGCCGTCTCGGTGAGACCCCGTCAGAGCGAGTCGTAGTCGGGGTCGCCCGGCATCGCGATGCCGACCACGCGACCGTCCTTGTCCACCTTCAGCTTCGGCAGGATCGTGGTGGGCGTGCCCACTTTCGCCGCGGCCTCGATCACGGCGTCGGCCGTGTCGTGCGCGGCGATGAACTCGATGTTCGCAAGTGTCGGCGGCATCAGCATGAGGTCACCCTCACGGTGACGGCGGATGGCCTCGTGCGGGCTGATCCACATGCTCTCGATGGTCTCACCGTCATCGTGCAGTGGCTCCTGTTTCTCCGGGGCGCGTGCCACGAAGAACCGCGTGTCGAAGCGGCGCCGCTCACCCTTCGGGGTGATCCAATGGCTGACGTAGTGGATGTTGTGCGTGGAGAGGTGCAGGTTCTCGCGGCGGCAGAGATCGAGAAGGGCGAGCGAACCGTCATGGATGTTCTCCCGCTCGCGCTCGAACCTCTCGGCCACGGTGGCGTCGTCGAACCTCACCACCTCACCGCTGTCCCGGTGATGTGCGAGCAGGACCCCCGCCTCCTCGAAGCACTCACGGATGGAGGCGACCCAGTAGGCCAGTCCGCCGTTCGGAATGCCGAGGAGGTTGCTCGCCTGTTCGTCGGTGAGACCCTCGCAGATGTCGCCGATCTCCGTGGACGCATCCACCTCGTCCACCTTCCCGCCCGGGAAGACGAACATCCCGCTCGCGAAGGCGGCAGTGAAGGTTCGGCGCAGCATGAACACCTCGAGCCCGTCATCACCGTCACGCACGAGCAGCACGGTTGCCGCGGGCTTCACGGGGACCTTGTCGGGGTCGAACGGCTCGCCCTGCGCCGCGGCTGCGGAGTTGTTGCTCATGTCGGACCCCCTCCGCACACCCTACGGTGCAACGACCGCGGTCGAAGAAGCCGGGACATGCCCGGCGTGCGGACCGTCAGTTCTTGTTGCGCATCTCCCGGTAGTCGCGCGCCCCGCCCTCGAGGGGTTCCACCTCCAGAGTGATGCCGTCGATGCCCACAACGCGCAGCGGCGCTTCGTCGGCCAGCGGGGTGGACCTGTTCACGCGTGCACGCCACCGTGCACCGTTCACCAGTGCCACACCCTCGGGCTCGATGGAGCCGACCGCCGTCCCCGTGCGGCCGACGAGATTGTCGCGGCCGATCGTGGGGGTCGCGAAACGTGTGCGGGTCATCGACGGCATGCCCACCACGTACGTGAGCGCCACCCCGATGATGCAGGTGGCCAGGGTGAGCCAACCGGGTCGCAGGTTCGTCCCGTCGACGGAACCGAACAGTGTGAACGAGCTCACCACATAGAGCACCATCCCGGCACCCGTCCAGAAGCGCGGCACCCCCACCTGCACGTCGACGGCGAATGTGAGGAATGCCAACACGAACAGCGTGAGAGCGAACCCGTTCACCGGCAGCGAGCCGAGACCTGCTGTGCCGAGCAACAACGTGACCGCACCCACGAGCCCCGCAACACCGATGCCCGCGGTGAAGAACTCGAAGAGAAGAAGTGCGAGACCGATGGTGGCGAGCAGGTACGCCGAGGGCGGCGAGGACACGGTGTGGAACAACCGCGCCACGAGACCGAGCTTGAAGAAGCGCGCGGTGGTTGCCGCGCGGTCCACCTGACCGGAGGTTCCGATGCTGTCGTACACGGTGTCGAGCGTGCGGCCCTTCACCGTCAGTCCGTCCATCGCCAGCAGCATGTTGCGCAGCACCGGCACGCCCTGGTCACTGCCGGCGTAGCGCAGCACCTTCTGTTCCCTCGCCTCGAGGAAGCCGAGCGTGCCCGAGCGCATCACAGAGTCCGCCGCACCGAACGACACCTGTTCACCGTCGACAGTGAGCGGGGTTCCGGAGCGTCCGATGCGCGTGCCCGGCGCCATCGCGGACACGTCGGCGACCGCGGCCATCTGTACGGGGAGGCCGTAGAGGCGGGAGCCGCTCGGGCCCACCCACACGGCAACCGGTGTCGGCGAGTTCTTGATGTCGGCGAGCAACCCGGCCATGCCGTCCCTGCCGATCACTGCCCCGCGCGTGTTCACCTGGAGGATCACGGCCTGTGCGCCGTTGCCCTGGGCACGCGCCAGCGAATCACGGATGGAGTCGGCGACGATGCGGTCGACGAGGCCGGACACCTCCACGACATCGACAGGTGCAAGAGTGCCCGTGACCGGGGTGGCCGCACCCGCCGGTGACATGAGTGACAGACATGCGGCGAGAACCAGACCCAATCCGCACATCACCCTCAGAACCGGGCGTACCCTCACTTCTCACTCCTCGCATCGGACGGCCGGTGCCGACGGGCAGAACCCATGGACACGCGTCGATTCCTCTCCGCCAGCCGCCTTCTCATTGTTGCGGGGAAAGGCGGCGTCGGGAAATCGGTGGTGTCGTCCGCCCTTGCGACAGTTGCCACACGGGCGGGCATGCGGGTGCTGCACGTCAGGATCAACGACACCGGGCCAGTGGCCGGAACGTCCCCGGCTGTCGAAGTTCTCCATCTCACCGCCGGCGGCGCACTCGCCGAGTACCTGCAGGGACGCGGGCTCGGCATCATCACGCGCCAGCTCGAACGACTCGGCATCGTGAGCCTGGTCGCGAGCACCGCACCCGGCATGGATGACCTGCTGGTGCTCGGGAAACTCAAGCAGCTGGTGCGCGACGGCCCGCACGACCTCATTGTCGCCGACGGCCCCGCGGCCGGACACGCGGTCGATCTCCTGCGCACCCCACGCGTGCTCGGTCGCACGGTTGCCGCCGGACCCGTCGGACAACAGGCAAACGATGTTCTCGCCATCCTGGCCGACCCGGCAGCCGCACGCGTGATGTTCGTGACACGACCGGGGGCCACACCGGTGAGCGAGACCATCGAGACGGCGGCGAGCCTGGTGGACGATCTCGGCATCACCCTGTCGCCGATGGTGGTGAACGGTGTGCACGGACCGTCCCCGGTCGACCCTGCGACGGCGTCGGGCAACGTGCGCCACGCGGCGGAGTACTGCGCGGCACGGCACCGCGCCGAACAGGAGGCAACGGGTGCCCTGTCGGATGCCGTGCACCAACCACTGCTCACGGTGGGGCACCACAACCGTGCTGGCGACGAGCTCGTGGCACGCGTGGCAAGCGACCTCGAGTCGCAGATTGACGGTCTGCCCGGATGAACGCGCTCGTGGACGCCTGCCGCTCCTCCCGGGTGATCGTCACCTGCGGAACGGGCGGTGTCGGGAAGACCAGCTGTGCCGCGGCGGTCGGGATGATCGCCGCACGCACGGGCAGACGTGCGGTGGTCGTCACCATCGACCCTGCAAGGCGGTTGGGGGACGCGATCGGGCTCGGCACGACGGTCACGAACGAACCCGTGCGGGTTCCGGTCGACGCTGACGGAGAGCTGTGGGTGTCCATGCTCGACGTGCGAGCCACGTTCGACGAACTCATCACCGCGACGGCACCCAATGATGCACAGGCCCGGGAAATCCTCGCGAACCCCTTCTACAGGGGGCTGTCGAACTCACTCAGCGGAACGCGCGACTACATGGCTGCAGCCAGGCTGTGGTCACTCTCGAGTGACCCGCGGTTCGACCTCGTGGTCGTCGACACTCCACCGTCGCGCAATGCCCTCGACTTCCTGGAGTCACCCGAGCGGCTTGCCCGGTTCCTCTCGCACCCGTTGGTGCGAATGCTGATTGCGCAGGGTCGTGGGGGCGCCCGCATTGCCGGTGCTGCCGCACGGCCGGTGATCGCAGCAATCGGGAAGGTGGTGGGCAACGATGCTCTTGCGGGTGTCATCACCTTCCTCAGCAGCATTGACGGGATGCAGGACGCGTTCCGCGAACGGGCACTCGGTGTGTCAGTCTTGCTGCGCGGTGCGCAAACCTCGTTCGCCCTGGTGGTGTCGCCCACCGCCGATGCGACCGCCGCGGCATCAGGTCTCGCGAGGGAGCTCGCGCGACTGGGCATCCGTCTCGGGATGGTCATCGAGAACCGCGTTCCGCCGTGGTTCGGCGATGACACCGTCGACATCTTCCCCGGCCTCGCCGCCGAGCACGCCGCAGCAGTGGAGGTGCTCGGGGCGTTCGACCGCGAGAACGTTCTCGTTCACCCGGACACCCCCCACGTAAGGGCCCTCGAGGCACCCGAGGACATCCATGACCTCACGGGGATCGCGTTGCTCGCCGACCAGCTGTCGGCGTGACCCCGCGGGCCGCCGGGCACCCTGAGTAGGCTCGGCACCGTGCACGTTCTTCTCGCCACGGATGCCCAGTGGGTGGTGGACGAGGTTGTCGCCGCTCTCGGGTCCCCCTCCACGTCGTTCACCATCGTCACGAACGGACGCAAGGTCGCCTCGGTGGTGGCCGAGCGCACGCCCGACATCGCCATCCTCGACATGCAGGTGGGCACCATGGGTGGCATGGCCATCACGATGGAACTTCGCCTCGAGGCGAGCGCAGATGTTCTGCCCGAGGTCCCCGTTCTGATGCTGCTCGACCGCGACATGGACATTCACATGGCCCGTCGCAGCGGATCGAACGGTTGGATCATCAAGCCTCTCGACCCGCTCCGGCTGCAGCGAGCAGCCGAGGCAGTGGCCGGCGGTGGCTGTTACTCGGAGGGAATCCCCGTGGAAGCGTCGTCGGCAGAGCCGCCCCACGATTCCGCGGATAGCCTCGTCCACTAGTCCTTCCGGGTCGACCGGGGGATGCACACCGGGGTGTGGCGCAGCTTGGTAGCGCGCGTC